>CAZOYS010000065.1:0-6534 GCA_964584155.1 uncultured Lachnospiraceae bacterium | reverse complement strand
TTTGCACAATTCCGGCAGGCTCTTTTTGTGCAGTAATTTGGAAGAAAATGATTGAATTTGAAGGATTCCAAAAATATAATGATTGCAGTTGAAAGAAATTGAACGGTGCTGATTGAAAATGAACGCACCGAAAAGCAGGGGATTTGGGGATATGCTGCAGGAAGAGCGCTTTGCGCTGATTCTGAGACAGGTGAATGAACGGGGGGTCGTCCGGGTCGAGGACCTGAAGGAGGATTTGGGGATTTCCGAATCCACGATTCGCCGGGACCTGACGGAACTTGACGCCCAGGGCCTTCTTGAAAAGGTCCGGGGAGGAGCCGTTTCGAAGGAAGCGACATACAAGATCCGCGACGACGAGGTAGCCGTCCGGAAAGGGCGGAAGACGGAAGAGAAGAAAGCCGTTGCCGCCTATGCTGCAGGGCTCATTGAAGACGACGACTTCGTCTATATCGATGCCGGAACGACGACGGAATATCTATGTGATGTAATCAGCAATCGCCGGGCTGTCTATGTGACGAATGCGATTGCCCATGCCCGGATTCTTTCCGGCCGGGGCTGCCGGGTCTTTCTGATCGGGGGAGAGTTCAAGTCCGCTACGGAAGCCATCGTCGGGGAGGAGGCCCTGATATCCCTTACGAAATACAACTTCACGAAGGGCTTCTTCGGAACGAACGGAATATCAAAGAAGAAGGGCTTTATGACTCCGGAGATGAATGAGGCCATGGTGAAGAGGGCTGCCATGACAAGCTGCAAGACGGCCTATATTCTCGCGGACGACAGCAAATTCGGGGAGGTTTCCGCCGTGTCTTTTGCTGACTTCGACTCTGCCATTATTCTCACGAACAGGGTGCGGCAGAAGGAATATAAGGGATGCAAAAATATCGTGGAAGTGATGTAGGCCGGATGCCTGCAAAAGTTTCTGGAGGTGAAACTGAATGATTTACACCGTGACATTCAATCCCTCGCTCGACTACATCGTGTCAGTCGACCATTTCGAGACGGGGAAGGTGAACCGGACGACGAAGGAGCTCATGTTCCCCGGCGGCAAGGGCATCAATGTTTCCCTGGTTTTAAAAAATCTCGGCCTTGATTCGACGGCCCTGGGCTTCATGGCCGGTTTCACGGGGAAGGAAATTGAGCGCCTTCTCGACGTTCAGAACGTTCACTCCGATTTCATTCCCGTCGCATCCGGCATTTCCAGGATTAATGTAAAGCTCCGGAGCGACCAGGAATCCGAAATCAACGGAATGGGGCCCGGTATAGGGGCAGCTGAAATCGACGAGCTTTACAGAAAGCTCGATGCCCTTAAAGATGGCGACATTCTGGTCCTGGCGGGCTCTATTCCTTCCGTCATGCCGGAGACCATGTACAAGGACATCATGGAGCGCTTGAAGGACAAAGGAATCCGCATCGTTGTCGATGCCACGAAGGACCTCCTCCACATGGTCCTGCCCCTCCATCCCTTCCTTGTGAAGCCCAATAATCACGAGCTGGGAGAGATTTACGGGGTTACGCTTACGACGAAGGAAGAAGTTATACCATACGCAAAGCGTATGCAGTCCGAGGGGGCTGTGAACGTCCTCATTTCCATGGCCGGGGACGGGGCCCTGCTGGTGGCGGAAGACGGGAAGGTCTATGAATCCCTTCCTCCGAAGGGCAAGGTGAAAAATTCCGTCGGGGCCGGAGATTCCATGGTGGCCGGATTCATTGCCGGGTACTTAAAGAGCAGTTCCTACGAAGAGGCCTTTTACACCGGCCTCTGCACAGGGTCTGCTTCGGCCTTCTCCGACAATCTCGCCATGCGGGAGGAAGTCAACGGGCTGCTGGCCCAGCTCGGACGGGCGGCTTTTTAAAAGAGGGTACAAGCTTCTTTCCCGCCGGGCGGTTGGCGCAGGGCGGCGGAAGAGCAGGCGGTTTACATTAGTCATGCTTATAAGGCCTAGGGGCCTTTAAGATAAAGAGGGTTTTACGTAAAAAGAAAGGTGGCTTACGAGATGAAAGTCAGAGACCTGCTGTCCAAGGACTCCATTGAATTAAACGGGAGTGCCGGCAGCAAAAACGAAGTTATCACAAAAATGGTCGACCTCATGGTCAAGCGGGGGAACATCGCTGACCGGGAGACCTATGAGAAGGGCGTCCTCGCCCGGGAGCAGGAGTCCACGACCGGAATCGGCGACGGGATTGCCATTCCCCACTGCAAGAGCGACAGCGTCAAGGCGCCGGGGCTTGCAGCCATGGTCCTTCCTGACGGGGTTCCCTTTGATTCCCTGGACGGGCAGCCGGCCAAGCTCATTTTCCTGATTGCGGCGCCCAATACGGAGGACAATGTCCACCTGACCGTTCTGGCCCGCCTGTCCGAGCTCCTCATGGATCCGGATTTCGTTTCCGCTCTGAAGAATGCCAAGAGCAAGGAAGAATTCCTTTCCGTTATCGACAAGGCTGAGACCGCGAAGGAAGCGGCTGAGGAAGAAAAGAAGGCAGCAAAGGCAGATGCCGGAGCGGAAATCCTTGCTGTTACTTCCTGCCCCAACGGTATCGCCCATACCTACATGGCGGCTGAGGCCATTGAGAAGGCCGGCGCGGCTCTTGGTGTGAGGGTGAAAGTAGAGACTCGCGGCTCCGGCGGAGCCAAGAATGTCCTGACGGACGAGGAAATCAAAAATGCGAAGGCCATCGTCATTGCGGCGGATGCCAAGGTTCCCATGGACCGCTTCGACGGCAAGCCCCTCATCAACGCATCCGTAGCGGACGGCATCGGCAAGGCTGAGGAACTGGTGAGCCGTGCAAATAAGGGGGATGCTCCCGTTTACCATGCGGCAGCCGGCAAGGCTTCCGACAAGGGCTCTGAAGCAAAGAGCGGCGGCTCCGTCGGCCATCAGATTTATACCCACCTGATGAGCGGTGTCGGACACATGCTTCCCTTCGTCATCGGCGGCGGCATCCTTGTAGCCATTGCCTTCCTGATTGATACGATTGCAGGCTACGGGGCAACGGGCGGCAGCAACTTCGGAAACATGCTCCCGCTTTCCTCCTTCTTTAAATATGTCGGCGGCCTGGCAATGGGCATGATGGTGCCCGTTCTGGCCGGCTACATCGCTTACTCCATTGCCGATAAGCCCGGTCTTGCCGTCGGCTTCCTCGGCGGCCTCCTGGCTTCAAACGGAAACGCCGTTGCGGCTTCCTTCGTATGGGGAGCAGACGGAGCGGAGCCCCTTCATGGCTTTATGAAGTTCCTCTCTGACTTCGGCTTCACCCACTCCGGCAATACGGTATCCGGCTTCCTCGGCGGTATCGTCATCGGTTTCCTTGCCGGCTACATAGTCCTCTGGCTTGAAAAAGTCACGGAGGGCATGCCCAAGTCCTTGGACGGCATCCGGCCCATGCTGATTTACCCTGTGGTCGGCTGCTTCATCGTCGGGGTCCTGATGACCTTCATCTTCAACCCCCTGATCGGCCTCATCAACACCGGACTTTCCGCAATGCTTACCGGACTTTCGTCCTCCGGCCTCATCTGGCTCCTGGGTCTCATTCTCGGCGGCATGATGGCCATCGATATGGGCGGCCCCATCAACAAAGCGGCTTACGTCTTCGGTACCGGTATGCTGGCTCAGGCATCTGACTACATGAATGCCGGCTCTGCAGCCAATGATCCCAAGGTTCAGGCCTGCTACATCGCCATGGCAGCCGTTATGGTCGGCGGCATGGTTCCTCCTGTCGGCATTGCACTCGCTACCAGAATCTTCCCGAAGAAGTTTACGGAAGCGGAGAAGGATACCTGGGTTTCGAACCTGGTCATGGGCGCTTCCTTCATTACCGAGGGCGCCATTCCCTTCGCAGCAGCTGACCCCGGTCACGTAATCCCCTGCACCTTCGCTGGCGCAGCGGTTGCCGGCCTCCTTTCCGCAGCCTTCGGCTGCACCCTGATGGCTCCCCACGGCGGCGTCTTCGTATTCGCCACCGTCGGCCATCCCTTCTTCTACATCCTGTCCTGGCTGATCGGATCCCTCGTGACCTGCTTTATGCTGGGCTTCATCAAGAAGGACGCGGACCAGATGTGACTTACAGGGCGAGAGCTGCGAAGCAGCGTAGCCCTGCGGTAAATCACAAAAGTTTTCCGGAAGCCCTGCGGTAAATCATACATCGCGAATCACTTTGATATCTGTTATAATGTTGTGCGGGGAAACGCAGTTTCCCCGCACAATTGCCTTTAGAGCATATAAGGAGGAAAACAATGAAGGAATTTACTTACACGATCACAGATCCTCAGGGCATCCACGCACGTCCGGCCGGCGAATTCGTGAAGGCCGCAGCTGCCTTCCCCTGCGATGTGAAGATTGCCAAGGGGGACAAGGAAATGAATGCCAAAGGAATCCTTGGCGTCATGTCCCTCGGTGTCAAGCAGGGGGAAGAAATCACCGTTAAGTGCGACGGGGAAAAGGAAGAGGAAGCGGCAGCTTCACTTGAAAAATTCCTGAAAGAAAATCTGTAATACAAAAATACTCACGGGTTACAAGAGGGGCCTTTTGTTGCAAACGGCATCCCTTTTAGCTGCTCGGGGTCACAGGAAGAAGGCTCTGCTGCAAATGACACCCCTTTCTGACTGCAATAGGTCGCAGGAAGTGGGTTTTGTTGCAAATGACACCCCCTTCTGCCTGGCCTGGGTCGCAGGAAAGGGACTATGGAACAAATGACATCCCTTTTGGTGGACATTGTCGGGGTTTGTTTGATACTGGGGGTAAAAAATGCTAGAGATTACCGGAAAGAGCGTGTTCGGCGGCGTAGCCATCGGCCCGGTCAAGGTATACAGGAAAGGCGAGAATGTCGTCAAGAGGGTCAAGGTCGAGGATACCGAGGCCGAGGTCAAGCGCTTCGATGAGGCGAAGGATACGGCGAAAGGCCAGCTCGATGCCCTGCATGACAAGGCTCTGAAGGAAGTCGGCGAGGCGAATGCCGCCATATTCGAAGCTCACCGCATGTTCCTCGAGGACCCGGGGTATCTGGATTCCGTATACAATATCATCAGGACCCAGGGCGTGAATGCGGAAGTGGCCGTGGCTACGACCGGCGACAATTACGCCGAGATGCTGGCGGCTATGGACGATGACTACATGAAGGCGCGGTCCGCCGATGTGAAGGATGTAAGTAACCGCGTCATCTCCGTCCTGCAGGGAAATTCCGGAGACGGGAATCTCGGCGACGTACCGGTGATTCTGCTTGCCGATGACCTGGCTCCTTCCGAGACCGTCCAGCTCGATAAGTCAAAGGTCCTTTCTTTCGTCACAAGACACGGCTCCACGAATTCCCATACGGCAATTCTGGCCCGCACTATGGGTATCCCGGCCATCATCGGGGCGGATTTCTCCGAAGACGTGGACGGAAAGACCGGCATCGTGGACGGGGCACTCGGAAAACTCTTCATTGATCCGGATGAGGAAACCCTTGCGAAATATACGAAGCAGAAGGCGGACCTTGACGAGAAAAAGCGTCTCCTGCAGGAACTGAAGGGCAAGGAGAATGTCACCCTTGACGGGAAGAAGATCAATCTTTATGCCAATATCGGCGGGGTCGGCGATGTGGCCGAAGTCCTTGAAAACGACGCCGGCGGCATCGGTCTTTTCCGGTCAGAGTTCCTGTATCTGAAGAAGGACGACTACCCGACGGAAAATGAGCAGTTCGAGGCCTACCGCAAGGTGGCCCAGATGATGGCGGGAAAGAAGGTAATCATCCGGACCCTTGACATCGGGGCCGACAAGCAGGCCGACTACTTCCACCTCGAACATGAGGAGAATCCGGCCATGGGCTTTAGGGCCATCCGGATCTGCCTGAAGAGGCCGGAAATCTTCAAGACCCAGCTTCGGGCCATATTCCGGGCTTCCTACTATGGGAACATTGCCATCATGTACCCCATGATCATCTCCGTCGATGAGGTGAAACGAATCAAGGAAATCGTGGCGGAAGTGAAGAAGGAACTCGACGCCGAGAACATTCCCTACGGGGAAGTGGAGCAGGGCATCATGATCGAGACCCCGGCGGCCGTCATAATGAGCGAGGAGCTGGCGCAGGAAGTGGACTTCTTCTCCATCGGAACGAACGACCTGACCCAGTACACCCTGGCATGCGACCGGCAGAATGCCGCGGTCGAGGACTTCGCGGACACCCACCATCCGGCCGTACTCCGCTCCATAGAGACCACCATCAGAAACGGCCACAAGGGCGGTGCCTGGGTCGGCATCTGCGGCGAGCTTGGCGCGGACACAAGCCTCACGGAGACATTTCTCCGCATGGGCGTTGACGAGCTGTCCGTCAGCCCGTCCCGCATCCTGTCCGTCCGCGACGCCATCCGCAAAGTGGATCTGTCGAAGTAGTTTCTTTTACATGAATAATGAAAAGCCGTCCTGCGGGCGAATGTTTCGCCTTGCAGGGCGGCTTTTTCTCTGCATTCACAAAACCTGTGAAATTTGTTGGCAATTTCATCAAAAGTTTGTCACACTTTGTACACAGAAAACCTTTATATTCTTTCCTGTAGTTGAGAGA
>CAZOYS010000064.1:0-6550 GCA_964584155.1 uncultured Lachnospiraceae bacterium | reverse complement strand
GATCTTCATCGTCGTGGCCCTGGTCATCGGTCTCCTGATCCGGAAGCCCTTCCGCAAGCTGAATAAGTTCATGAACAGAAGGATGGAAGACAGCAAACTCTTCTGAGGTATTCGTATGGATGAAGCAAAAGAAAAAAATTTTGAAGAGAAATATCGCGAAATTCAAGCCTACGAGGAAAAGCTGCATGAGGAAAACCAGCACCGGATAAGGGTCGGCATCCGCTTAAACCCGATAATTCCCCTGATCTTCCTGATCCTCTCTTTCCTGAATTCCGACTCGAAGCTCATATTCCTGATCCTGTGGATCATCTCTCTGTTCGGAATCGCGGGCTACCTCATCTACGTCGAATACACGGACTATGTCCTGCAGGAGAAGATGAAGGAGTTCGGCTTCCGGGACGAGGACGAGAAGAACGACGTCCTCCTGGGCCACACGGTGGCAGCCGCTTCGGACGCCGTCATAGACCGGACTGTCAAGATCGACGAAAAGATTGAAGAGACGAAGCAGGACATCCGGGAGAAAATCGATACGAGACGGACTGTCGCAAAAGAAATCATAGCCGACAGCGCCCAGACCACGAAGGACATTCTGGACACGGGCAGGGACATTCTCGGCACCGGAACGGAAAAGGCAATTGAAAAGCTGGACACCGGCAGGGAGAAAGCCACTGAGAAGCTGGGGGAAAAGAAAAACCAGCTGATTGAAAATCTGAAGAAGAAGTTTTCCGACAAGGACGACGACAATGCTTAATATCTTCCGTATTTTCGCGACGGACGCGAAAAGAATATTCACAAATGTGGTGGCCATCATGGTGGTCATGGGACTGACCGTAATCCCCTGCCTCTATGCCTGGTTCAATATCCTCTCGAACTGGGATCCCTACGGGCCTTCGTCTACCGGCAACCTCCCCGTCGCCGTCTGCTCCGAGGACAAGGGCACGACGGTCGACACGATTGAAATCAATATCGGCAGCCAGGTCATAGACAACCTCAAGGCCAACAACTCCATCCACTGGGTCTTCACGGACACGGGGGCGGATGCCATAGAGGGTGTGAATAAGGGGACCTATTATGCGGCCCTCGTCATGGACGAGGACTTCTCCCGGGACCTCATTTCCTTCCTGGGCGGGGATCCGACCCACCCCCACATGGATTATTATGAAAATGAGAAGAAGAACGCCATCGCCCCGAAGATCACGACTACCGTCAAAACCACGGTCCAAGGCGAGGTGAACAAGGCCTTCGTCGGCACTCTGGCCGATACGGTCCTTGAAATCTCTTCCTACGCCATTTCCGAAGACCGCCAGCAGTCCTTCACGGAAGCCACGGTCTCCCGCATGCACACTCTGGACACGGACCTTGCCACGATTGAGGCCATCTTAAATTCCTACATCAGCCTCATTCACACGACAGACTCCCTGATGGCGGCCGCTTCTTCCATGACGGACGAGATGGATTCCATCATCGAATCCGGAAGCCTTGCCATAGATTCAGCCCAGAGCGCGGCGGAGGCAGCCACGAACACGGCCAATACCGCAAGCACCATGGTGACCGGTTCTCTCAGGAAGGCGGCAACGGAAATCCGTTCCCTTTCTGACGCAGTCACAGACCTCTCCATCAAAACGGCCTCCTCGTCATCGACAGCCGCTGCCAATGCCGCCGGAATGAAGACGGCCCTTTCCGCCATCAAGACGGCCGTAAACCAGTCCATCGCCACGACGGAGCGGGTGGACGGAGGAGACTACTCCAAAGATATCAAAAAGGTAAATGCCGATTTTGACCGCTTATATGCCGACCTCGACGCCATAGAAAAGGCGGCGGAAGGGACGTCAACAGACGCCTCTTCGGAGCTCTCGGCTTTCGCTTCCGACCTCGACGCCACGGCCGACAATGTCGAAGCCCTGGCCGATACCTACGAGCAGATCGTGGAGCCCCAGATGAATGAGATGCTCTCCTCCCTCCGCTCTTCCCTCGACGAGGCAGAAGACCTTCTCAATATGTCCGGCACGTCCATTGATGCCGTGAAAGGTATTCTCGGCAACTACCCGGCCATGATGGGCCTTTCCACCGACTCCCTCGAAAAATCCCGGGACCAGGTGGCCGAAATGAAGACGGCTCTTGAAGAAATGATCGGGAAGATGAACTCCGCCACGACGAACGAGCAGTACCAGAACTTCCTCGACATCCTGCGGGAGGATCCTTCCGTCATTTCAAGCTTCATCACGTCCCCGGTGGATGTGACGGAAAAGCCGGTCTTTGCCGTTGCAAACAACGGCTCGGCAACAAGCCCCTTCTACGTCGTCCTCTCCATCTGGGTCGGGGCCCTGATCCTCATTGCCCTGATTCACACGAATGTGGAGCATGTGCGCGGAGCTAAGAAGATTCACACCTACCAGGAGTACTTCGGAAGATACCTGGTCTTCTATGCCATAGGACAGGCCCAGACCCTGCTCACGGTCCTCGGAGCCATCTTCTTCTGCGGCATTCAGATGAAGCACGCCTTCCTCTTCTGGTTCGCCTGCTCCGTGACGTCGTTTACGTTTACGCTTCTGAACTTCTCCCTGAAGTACGCCTTCGGGGTCGTCGGGGAAGCCGTCTCCATCGTCCTAATGGTCATCCAGGTGGCCGGATCCGGCGGAACTTTCCCGGTTGAAGTCCTGCCCAAGCTCTACCAGGTCCTCTACGGCTATATGCCCTTCGCCTTCGGCATGAATGCCTGCCGGGAGTGCATCGGCGGCATGTACGGCGCCGACTACTGGATTTACCTCTCCGGCCTGGGCGGCTGGGTCGGCGCCTCCCTCTTCATGGGCCTTGTTCTTTCCATCCCCATGAAGAAGCTGAATGAAATGATTGAGGAAGCAAAATCAAAAGCGGATATTATGGCTTAAAGAAACGGCGTGATTTTGCCCCGGCGGGGCAAAATCACGCCGTTTTCAAAATTTGTCACCCCTGCTGCCGGCCATCAGGGGTAAAAACCGGCCATTTTCAAATTTTGACACCCCTCCGGCGGACCTTCGAGGGTAAAAACCGGCTGTTTTCAAATTTTGACACCCCTGCGGCAGACCGTCGGGGGTAAAAACCGGTCATTTTCAAATTTTGACACCCCTGCCGCGGACCGTCGGGGGTAAAAACCGGTCGTTTTCAAAGTTTGACACCCCTACTTATTTTTCTACCCAGACAGAGGCGAATCCGTCGCGGGCGAAGAAGGTTCCGTTACCATCGGGTCCGATCGTGACCTCCTCCGGCCGGTTATGGAGAGCATCGACAAAGGTCTTCCCTGCAAACTGCGTCCCGACATACATATTGACCTGCTGATCAAATTTCGTCGAGAGGACAACGGCGAAGCCGCCTTCGTTCGTCCACCCTATGCCGTGAGCGTCGTAGAAATAGTCATGGCGGGGACCGGTCATCTTCGTGTGGCGGATACTGAGAAGGGTGTCAATCAGGTCTTTTAAGGGGGCTATATTATCATGGGGAATCCCATAGTAGTCTCCATAGAAGACGCACGGATAGCCCTCCTCGCGGAGGAGCAGCAGGCTGTAGGCGTGGGGCTTGAACCAGGTCCCGACGAAGGATGAAAGGGCCTGGCCTGGCTGGGTATCGTGATTGTCCACAAAGGGCACGCTGTGGGTCGGATCCGTCTGCAGGAGGCTGCCGTCGAAGACCTTCCTCAGGTCGCTGCCCGCCCCGTCGCAGGCGATGCGGTAAAGATTCATGTGGAGGGGGACATCGAAAAGACTCATGTCTCCGTTCACCCCGTGAAGATAATTCTTAAGGGCATTCACATCGGGGTTCCAGTACTCGCCGACGGCGAAGGCGTCCGGCTTTTCCATGGCTTCCCGCAGGCAAGGCAGCCAGTCCCGGTAGAAGTCATCCTTGATGTGTTTCACCGCATCAAGGCGGAAGCCCGTGACTCCGGTCGTTTTCACATACCACTTTCCCCAGGCTGTAAGTTCATCAATGACCTTCTGCTGGTCGAAGTCGATGTCCGCCCCCATGAGATAGTCATAGTTGCCGTTTTCGGTATCGACGTCGCTCTGCCAGCCGTGTCCCTTCAGAAGGTAAATGGCTCCCTTCTTTCTATTGTCGTCCCAGTCGACCCCGTCGAAGCAGGAGGAGTCCCAGATGAAGTCGGAGTACTTTCCCTTGCGGCCCGGGAAGTTGAAAACAGTCCAGGCCTTAATGGTTTCCTCCCCGGAGACGGGCAGGGTGCGGTTATTTCCTGCATACTCCGTGGCGGTGAGCTCCTCGAAGCCGTCGGCTCCGATCATGTGGTTTAAGACGATGTCGGCATAGACATCGAGCCCCGCCTTCTTCGCGGCGGCGACAGCCTTCACATACTGCTGCTTCGTTCCGTACTTCGTAGGAATAGAGCCCTTCTGGTCGAATTCGCCGAGGTCGTATTTATCGTATACGGCATAGCCGACGCCCTGGTCACCGAAGGCGCCCTTCGTGGCGGGCGGGAGCCAGAGGCCGGTGAAACCGGCACCTGCGAGCGCCGCAGCCTCCCCGTCAATGAGCCGCTGCCAGAGGCTGTGGTCGCAGGGGAGGTACCACTCGAAATATTGCATCATCACGCCGTGTTCATGTTTCATATGTATCTTCTTTCCATTCTCAGGGGGTAATTATCAGCTTTTTACAAAGTTTGAAACCCCTGCGGCCTGCCTTCGGGGATAAGAATCGGCTGTTTTCAAAGTTTGACACCCCTGCGGCGGACTTTCGGAGGTAAAAATCGGCAAATATGAAATTTTGTCACCCCTTGCCTGTGGAGCCGAAGCCGCCTGCACTGCGGGCGGTGTCAGAAAGCTCGTCTGCTTCTTCAAATGTGACGGGAAGGAAGGGCATGATCACAAGCTGGGCAATGCGTTCGCCTGCGGTGATGCGGCGCTCCTCTGAGGAATCGTTGTGGAGGGGAACCTTCAGCTCGCCCCGGTAGTCCGCATCGATAACGCCGACGCAGTTGGCTGGCCGCAGGCCTTCCTTTGTTGCAAGGCCGCTTCTTGCGAAGACAGCCCCGAAATAGCCTTCCGGTATTTCCATGGCAAGCCCGGTCCCAAGGAGGACGGTCTGCCCCGGGGCGATGACGGTCTCATCCGTTGTGTAGAGGTCATAGCCGGCCGCGGCGCTGCTGCCCCGGGTCGGGATTATTGCATCTTCTCTTAAGCGTTTGATTTTCATTTTTTCATTCTCCTGGGTCATTCGTTTGCGTCAGAAACACTCAATATCATATCACCGACGTTTTTTCTTTGTCGGTTTCTTCACGCTATAGCCGAAGGTTCCGAGCTTTTTTCCCAAGGCGAAATAGGTACCGTGGGAATATACGATCGGGTGCGCTTCCTCCAGGTGAAATGTCCCCTTTTCATCGAGATAGGAGCTGTCGCAGTGGACAGCTGCGACTTCCGCGAGAAAAAGAGTATGGCTTCCCAGAAGCTTCTTCTCAACGACCCTGCACTCTATGGAAACGGGAGCCTCTTTTACATAGGGAGCCTTGATTTCACTTCCGTGCACCGGAGTGAGATGGCATTCCGTCCACTTGTCTATGTCCCGCCCGCTCTTCACTCCGCAGAAATCCGTGGCCTTTGCCAGGGCTTCATTCGTCAGGTTCACTGCGAATTCGCCCGTCTCTTCAATCATGTGGTAGGAGTAGCGTTCCGGGCGGACGGAAATCGAGAGCATCGGAGGATTCGTGCAGACAGTCCCGGTCCAGGCCACGGTGAAGAGGTTTATATTATTCTCATGATCCCTGCAGGAAACTAGCACCGCAGGAACGGGGTAGAGCATGTTCCCGGGCTTGAAGTCGATTTTTTCTTCTGACATCAGGATACCTTTCTGTTGAAGCGGCTATTTCATCATTATATACAATATTTTGTTTTTTCGCAGAACATTTCCTCCTGTGCGTCCGTTGCAGGGGTGACAAATTTTGGGAACAGCCGGTTTTTACCCCCAAGGATTCATGGCAGGGGTGACAAACTTTGAAAACAGCCGGTTTTTGCTCCTGGTGGTCCGCCGCAGGGGTGACAAACTTTGAAAACGGCCGGTTTTTACCCCCAAGGATTCATGGCAGGGGTGACAAACTTTGAAAACAGCCGGTTTTTACCCCCGGTGGTCCGCCGCAGGGGTGACAAACTTTGAAAACGGCCTGATTTTGCCCACACAAGGCAAAACCAGGCCGTTTTTTGCAGCTTCGAGGGGCGGCCGGGATCTTACCTCTCCGCCTTCATCTCCCGCTTCTTTGCGTACATGTACTCATCGGCCCGGCGGACGACGTCATCGAAGTTCCTGTCCGCGCCGGGCGTGAAAATGGCGACCCCGCTCGCAATTGTGAGGTGTCCCTTCGTGGGCCTGTCCGCCCGCCTGTCATAGGCGGCAGCCTTCTCTTCCAGTTCAGTCACAAGAGAAGCGCCCTTGTAGGCATCATTTCCGGTCAGGATTACGGCAAATTCATCGCCCCCGGTCCGGTAGCACTGCCCGTAAGCGTCAAAGGTCATGGAAATCAGGTCGGCCGCGGCACGGATGTACTTGTCCCCTTCCAGGTGGCCGAAATTATCAT
>CAZOYS010000063.1:0-6611 GCA_964584155.1 uncultured Lachnospiraceae bacterium | reverse complement strand
ATCAGATTCATTAAAAAATGTCCGAGTTACTGTCTTAAATTTCTAAACCATTATAATAATAGATGAGGCTGTATATTTCTCCAAAATCGGAGAAATAACCCGGTCTAATTCTCTTTTTCTGCGGTTTATTGCTGCAAGAGGCATATGTATAATAGGCACATCAAAGAAAGCAGGAGGAGCATAATGAATACACGCGAACGAGTCCTCCGATGCAGGATTTTGGAAAAGATGCAGGCTCACCCGGATTGCGCGAAGCGGCTGGGGTTGACTGAAGGAGTGAAGGAAAATGTTTACCCTGATATTTATTATTCTAATGATTGCGCTCTTTGCGGAGCTGATCGGTCTGGCGGTGCGGCTGGCCTGGGGGATTTTTAAGGTTGTCGGCGTTGTAATCTTCTGGCCGCTGGTTCTCATAGGGCTCGCTGCTGCAGGACTGATCTACGTCGCTTTGCCGCTTTTACTGGTAACAGCTGTGGTTGGAATTGCAGTGAGGAACTGATATTATTTTTGAAAACATTGAGAGGAAAGAGGAAAACTGTGGACACATCTGAATTCAAGAAAAAATTTTCGAAAGCAAAACGGCCGGCTGCGCTGCCGATCATTGTAATTGCGGTGATTGCCGGCATTTTTATCCTGTTTCATTGCTTCTATACGCAGGATATCGGAGAAGTAATCGTCCTCCGGAACTGGGATGGAAAGATTCTGGGCGCCACGACGGAGACAGGCCTTCATGCGAAGTCGCCTTTGGTGAAGACCATTTCCTACGATGTCCGAAACATGCTCATCAACTTTTACAGTGATGCGGAATACAGCTATAATGGCGGCTCAGCCCAGGGCCCGGATGTCACGATTAATGACAAGTCCGGAGCGAAGGCGGATATCGATATCCAGGTCGTCTATTCCCTGGATCCGAACTACGCGGAAACGCTCTATAAGGAATACGGAACGCAGACGAATTATACACAGTCCTATCTCTCAAACGATGTCCGCTCCGTTGCCCGGGAAACTTCCGGAAAGTTTGATACCATTACAATGTTGACAGACCGTGGTCAGTACACGGATGCCGTCGAAAAGGCCCTGACGGAAAAGTGGGCGGATCATGGTCTTACAGTAGAGCAGGTCTCGGTACAGGATGTACGTTATCCGGACGAGATTACTTCACGCTATGCGACAGCACAGGCGGCAGAGATCGATAAGCAGACGGCCATCAACAAGCAGGAGACGGCCAAAGTCGATGCAGAGACGAAGAAGATCAATGCCCAGGCGGATGCAGATGCCAACGCCATCCTGACAAAGTCTCTTACGAGGGAAGTTATCGAGCAGCACTATATTGATGCTCTGACAGAGATCGGCAAGAACGGAAACCTCGTCGTTGTTCCGGAAGGCTCCACCCCGATGGTCAATGTAGGCAATACAGGAAGCACAGACAGTGTAAATGGTAACTGACGATTAAAGAGAGAACTGGTAGGTATATTGCCCGAAGTTTCTTTCAGGATTCATTGACCAGTTTTCCTGTCAAATGGTCAATAGTTAAAGCCAGCATCAGTGTCCGGGCGCCATCTTTTGCCACTTCCGCCAGAGCACCTTCTTCTGTCGGATAGTACTTCTTCGCCAGCTTTGTGAGCTCCTTCATGGCAAAGTCTGTATCCGTGACGGGCTCTATTGTTCCAAAGGCGATGACGCTTTTAATATCCAGTGCCCAGTCGCCTTCTTTGCGAAAGCCTTCGTCCATAACGGTCAGGTATGCTTTATTATTCTTTTGAAGCAGGTCGATCTTGTTGCCTTCCTTTGCCCCGTGGAAGTAGATCTTCCCGTCGTCTTTATCGTAGAAGAAATCAATGGGAACTCCGTAAGGATAGCCGTTTTCGCCGTGGATTGAGAGAACTCCCCGCCAGGCTTCAGTCAGGACTTTGACACATTCTTCTTCTGTGATCTGCTGCTTAAAGCGCCGCATTTTCCGCCATTCCATCGCTATTACCTCATTCGCTATAGAAAAGCGTCCGAATTGAATCAGCCATTATTCTAAATCATCCGTTAGAAAACACAAAGCAGATTTTTTCGTCCCTCCCCCTGCCTCCACTGACCCTTTCGCGGGTGTGCGGGCGGTGATACATTAGACTCGCAAGAGTTAGAAATCCGAAGGCTGTTGAAGCAAGAGCTTCAGCGGCCGGCGGGGATTGAAGTCTCCGCCCTTTTCTGTGGCAGAAAGAGAGCCCCTGTGTTATTATCTTTGCGGCACAAATGTCTTTTCAGGAAAGCGGAAAGACCATGAAAAAATATATTACCTCTGCAGTTTTGGGTATTCTTGTCGGCTTGTTGACTCTTGTCGGTCAGAAGTACCTTCCAATGAATTTTAATTTCCTGGCGAATTCCGGATCCATGTGGCTCATCCCGGCATTTTTTATGTGCTATATCTTTGGAGACAAAAAATTCAGAGCGATGGCACTTGGCGTGGAGACATTGCTCTTCTGCGTGATAGGCTATTATGCATTTGAGGCAGTGTTGAATCAGCACACTTTTTCCACCGGGCGCTGGATGATCATTTGGCTTGTTGTATCTGTTGCTGCAGGCGTGATTTTCGGACTGGGCGCTTTTTTCGCACGACATACAGAAGGATTTTTTAAATACATTGGCCTGAACCTCATGCCGGCAGTGTTTACGTCAGAAGGCGTCAGCAAGATCATTCACATTGCTGATTACAGTCATATGATCCCGGCAGTAGTAATGACCACTTGTATTGGCCTTGCTCTGTATTTCATCATCAACCGCAGGGAGTGTGTGCGCTGGCAGAATATCGTTTCTTATGCAGCACTGACTTTGTTGGGAACAGGAGCGTTTATTATTCTGGCGGGATTCTAGGGTACCCCCTTGGCCCTTCTTTGCTGTTTTCATTTGGCAGGGCGGCTTGCCAATCGCGGACGGCTATCGCAGGGGAACTGTTACCCGCTCCGGCTTTGCCGTCACGGACAGCTCTCCCATGACGTTGGGAGCGGGATGGATCGATTCGTGGATGGGAAGGACCCGGAGTTCTGTCAGCTGCAGATCAATTACTTTGACTGGAAATTTCAGGAGGCAAAGGAAAAGGTAGAGCTGCTGAAGGAATATGGAATTCCGGTCTGGGTCATGGAGCCCCTGCGGGGAGGCCGCCTGTGCGAGCTGACGCCGGAACAGGAGGAGAGTCTTTCTGTCCTGCGGCCGGAGGAGACTGTTACCCAGTGGGGCTTTCGTTTTCTGTAGACAATCCCTGAAGTGAAGGTCGTGCTGTCCGGTATGAGCAGCATGGAACAGCTGAAGGAAAATATCACTACCTATGATGAAGAAAAGCCGCTGAATGAAAAAGAGATGGATGCCCTGATGCAGGTGACGGACCAGATGCTTGCGCAGAAGGCGGTTCCCTGTACAGCATGCCACTACTGTGTCAGCTACTGCCCGAAGCAGCTGGATATCCCGCACATCATGGCACTCTACAATCAGTTCACATCCACTAGGGATACTGACTTCATTGCACCGATGGCTCTTGCCGGCATGCCGATGGAGAAGCATCCGAGTGCCTGCATTGCCTCCCACTCTTGTGAACGTGTCTGCCCGCAGCAGATTCACATCTCGCAGGTGATGGATACTTTCGCAAAGGGACTTGGGGAGAGAAATTGATAGAACAAGTCAGAAACGTGCTTTACTTTGCGAAGGTTTGTCTACAGACAAGAAGTGGAGAATAGGTGTTGGCCTTGATGATCCGGATTATCGTCATCCGGACCGGTGGAGAGGAAAGAATTACCTGGGCTTCATTCTGATGGAGGTCAGGGCGGGAATTTCTTGTCCTTGAAATGCATAACTGGAGATTGCATTTATGGAGGAGGCTGTTTGCCTTCTCCATATTTTTTCCACGTATGGTGCTTTTCGTGTTATGATTACCCTACTGAAAGCTGTTTTTTGAAAGGCGGGCAAAATGGGGAAAGTAAGCGGCGACCGGGACGAATAGTTTTCCGATATCTATGACAGGCTGTAGGAACTGAAAAATGACCTGGCAGAGATCGTCCGCGGCGAGTTTGACGAGGAGCAGGAGACAGAGGAAACGGAAGCTCTGTACGATGCCTTGGAGATGCTCGATGATGCGATGGATAATTGCAAACAAGGTCAAAGAGATCAACGACAAATACTGCGCAAAGATTGATTAAGTCGTCAGAAAAACAAGATGAGATATAGGAGGAACGAAACATGCAATACGCAATTCAAGGTGACAATCTGCCGGTGCTGAAGCTGAGGCTGGATGCAGGAGAAGTGGTCAATTGCGAGGCCGGTGCCATGTCCTGGATGGATGACGAGATTGAGATGCAGACCAATACCGGCGGCGGGATCGGGAAGATGTTTGGCCGGATCTTTACCGGCGAGAACGCTTTCATGAATACCTATATCGCTAGGCGGCCGGGGGAGATTGCCTTCTCCTCGAAGTTCCCCGGATCCATCAGTGCCATCCGTCTGTCTGGCGGGGAAGGCATCGTCGTGCAGAAGGGTTCTTTTCTGGCCTGCTGCGGGGATATTGATAATGAGGTCTTCTTCCAGAAGAGGATCTTTTCCGGTTTCTTTGGAGGAGAGGGCTTCCTGATGCGTCGGTATCATGGCGACGGAATGGTCTTCCTGGAAATAGATGGCTCCGCTCATGAATATGAGCTCGCAGCCGGAGACTGCAAGATTGTGGATACCGGTTATCTTGCGGCCATGTCCGACACCTGCAGGCTGGAAGTGCGGACAGTGCCTGGCCTTACTAATATTTTCTTTGGCGGCGAAGGCGTCTTCAATACGGTAGTTTACGGCCCCGGAAAGATCATCCTGCAGAGCATGCCAATCTCTTCGACAGCGATGAAGCTGTACGAATACATGCCGCATCCGAGCAATAACTGATGAAGGCCAGACGTATTATTTTTACCGCAGCTGCCATCGCCTGGATGACGCTGATTTTCAGCATGTCGGCTCAGAACGGGTCGGAATCTTCGGGCTTATCGGATCAGTTCTGTGCGTTGCTGGGACACGTATTCGTGAAAGGATATGACTCCTGGGACACTGCCCGCCAGGCAGCATTTCGGGAATCTATTTCTTTTTTCGTCCGTAAGGCAGCGCATATGACGGAGTATGCCATTCTTGGAATCCTATGGCTTCAGGCTTTGCGCGCGTACAGAATCCGCCTGCGGAGGTCTGCATTATTCTCATTTCTGATTTCAGTTGGGTATGCGGCCACAGATGAGGCGCATCAGCTGCTAGTGGCCGGGAGAGCAGGACAGATCCGGGATGTCGGGATTGACGCGGCAGGGGCGGCCGCTGGAATTGCGGCAGTATGCATTATTATTGTGATCCGAAAAAATCATTCTGTCGTCATCTTCCACCGAAACCTGCGGGAAAAATGAAAGAGCAACTTGGATGGTACCGACCATGTTGCCAACCATGTTACCAACCATGTTGAAGAACCTCGTGGAACTAAAAACGATTTGCAAATAAAGACATTACAATTTTGCGCAAGTCCGCGATCTCGGAAAGAGATTCAGGAATATCTGGGAATAAAGAACAGGGGATACCTGAGGACGGATGTGCTTCAACCGCTTATTGAAGCAGGAAAACTGGTTATGACCATACCGGATAAACCGAAAAGCATTAATCAAAGGTATGTAACTGTAAAGAAGGCATGAAATGTTTACCAGCGACGAAATCGAAGTGTTCACTCAGTCAAGCATCCGCATCACCGACCGCGGACGGCGGATCTACATCGATCCTTTCCAGATGCGGGAAGAGCCGCACGACGCGGATTTCATATTGATCACGCACGACCATTACGACCACTTCTCGCCGGATGACATCGCGAAGGTGGCGAGTGGAAAGTCCGTTCTGATCATTCCTGAGAAAATGGCGGAGACAGCGCAGCAGGCCGCCGGCAGCGCCTCAAAGATTGTGACGGTGACGCCCGGGACCTATCATGACATCGACGGTCTCGAGTTTGACACTGTGCCCGCCTACAACGTCCTCAAGCCCTTTCACCCCAAGGCTTCCGGCTGGTGCGGCTACGTCCTCCACTGCGACGGCGCCCGCGTCTACGTTTCCGGCGATACCGACGCGACGAAGGAGGCCCGCGACGTCCGGTGCGACATTGCCTGCGTACCCATCGGCGGCACCTACACGATGGACGCCCGGAAGGCAGCAGAACTCATAAATAATATAAAACCCCACATCGCCATCCCCACCCATTACGGCAGCATCGTCGGAAAGAAGGAAGATGCAGACGTCTTTGCCGCCGCCGTGCGCGAGCCGGTGAGGGTGGAAGTGAAGATGAAGTATTGAGAAACGGGATATCTGCAATCCCGCAGACGATCATGACAGCCCGGTTTACCGGAAATGCAACCGGGCGTTTACAGATTGCCAAGTGGACTTTCTGTTTGGCAACTGCTTTTTCCTGTAGATAAAGATACAGGAAAATTTTTCTCAGGCTTACAGCCGGGGAAAGCGGGGGCTGCGGAGGCAGCAGGAGAAGGGACGATGAAAAAAGTGCTGAAGACAATCCTGATTACAGTGATCATCACCATCGTCGTGACTTTTGTGATCACGACCATCCAGACAGCGAAGGGCGT
>CAZOYS010000062.1:0-7147 GCA_964584155.1 uncultured Lachnospiraceae bacterium | reverse complement strand
CTGCCACGGAAAACGGCGGACACGGGACGCCTCCTGCCAGCAGATCAACCTTTCCACGATATGGAATGCCCGAAAAGTTTTTTACATCATCACATATGACATTCCAATCCGGTCGATTCCGCTTGAGGGTATCGCAGTATTCTTTTTCATATTCAACCAGTGCAAGATGCTCAAACCCGGCCATTGAAAGGCCTAGTGCCTGCCCGCCGGCACCGGCGCAGATTTCAATGCTTGTATATCCCATACTACCTGTTCCTTTAACGATGCCTGAAATAAACTTACTTATCTGATTATCTTGTTTCCTCTTCGTTTTTGCAACTGGTTTATCCTGCATAAATTTTCCTCATCGTGAAGACAGCAACAGCAATTCCAACAATTCTGCCAATACCGGCAGCGGCTACGTACCTTATGTTTCTACAACAACCGTTGTATACCGTCTCTATGACAGGAGCCGGGACTTTTGCAGGGAGTCGGCTTCGGCCGACCCCTTTTTATATGGCTCAATTGCCTTTCTGCAGGGACGACATGGGAGATTCGGAAAAAGGCAAATTCGTGCATGGACAGCAAGAGACAGTATCTATAGAATGGTGTAGTACGCTTTCGTTTACAGGAAAGCGGTGGATTTACATTAGTAATGATAAGGGAGAAAGCATGGCAGACCTGTATGTGGCGGCGGAAAACCGCTATGAAAAAATGAAATATAATCACGTGGGCTGGAGCGGCCTGCAGTTTCCGGCGGTGACGCTGGGCTTCTGGCACAACTTCGGCTCCAACGGGAACTATGATAATATGCGCGCCATGATGCGGACGGCCTTCGACTGCGGCATCACCCAGTTTGATCTGGCGAACAATTACGGGCCGGAGTACGGCTGCGCGGAGACGAACTGCGGGCGGATTCTGGCGGAGGATTTCCGCCCCTACCGGAATGAGCTCGTCATCACAAGTAAGGCCGGCTATGACATGTGGCCGGGTCCCTACGGCGACTTCGGCAGCCGTAAGTATCTCATTGCTTCCTGCGACCAGTCTCTGAAACGGCTGGGCCTGGACTATGTCGACATCTTCTATCACCACAGGCCGGACCCCGATACCCCGCTCGAAGAAACCCTGGGGGCCCTGAAGAGAATTGTGGACAGCGGAAAGGCCTTGTATGCGGGCATTTCAAATTATAATGGAGAACAGACCGCGGCAGCGGTGAAGATTGCAAAAAAGATGAATCTTCCTTTGATCGTGAACCAGCGGCGCTACTCTATCTTCGACCGCAAGCTTGAGCGGGACGGAGCCCTTACCGAGTGCAAAAAAGACGGACTCGGCATCATAGCCTTCTCCCCCCTGGCCCAGGGCCTGCTGACGGACCGCTATCTGCACGGGATTCCGGAAGACAGCCGCATTGCGCGGGATCACCGCTACTTGCATGCGGAAGACCTGACGGAAGAGAAACTGGAAAGAATCCGGACCTTAAACGAGCTGGCAAAGGAAAGGGGCCAGTCCCTGGCCGACATGGCTCTGGCCTGGGTCGTCCGGGACCCGACCGTCTGCTCTGTCCTCATCGGGGCTTCAAAACCGGAGCAGATCAGGGAGAATGTCCGCTTCCTTGAAAATGCTGAATTGTCAGAGGAAGAGCTTGAAAAGATCGACGGGCTGTCGTTGAACTGAGAAGCTTGAAAAGATAGACGGGCTGACGCTGAACTGAGACGGGCCGGCAAGCCTTGGGCCTATGGGTCAAAGCAAGACAATAGTCCGCCGTTTTCACTTCCCCCGCGGCCCGGAAGCTTCGCCGGCTTCCGCGTCGTCCGCCTCCTCAGAAGAATCTTCCTTCGGCTCGTACTTTTTGAAGGCACTACTATACAGCCAGGCCTTGAGCCAGGCCGGGCCGGAGATGCCGAGAATGAAGAGCCAGGCGAGAGATTTGTAGGGAGCCCGGTAGACCGCCAGAAGGGGCAGGATGCTGATGATCAGCATGGCTATTGTCCGGGGGAGATTGCCCAGGGAAATCAGGATGGCGTTGTGGACATAAGTCCCCACGCTGTCGTACGCGAAGTGGCAAAGCAATGGAAAAATCCAGACAAGTGCCATGCTTATGATGATGAAGCCCGCCCCGAAGACGACCCGGAGGGCCGCAGGGAAGGCGTCCGGATTCGTCCGGATGAGCCAGACGTCAAAGAAGATGAAGGCTCCCATCAGCAGCATGGGCAGCCACAGCAGCGTCGCCCATTTGAAGTTCGCCTTGAACTCCCGGAAATAGTCCCGGTAGATATGGCCTTCCTCCCCCCGCACGAGGTGGAGGACAGAATAATGTAAAGCCGTCAGGGCAGCCCCACCCGTAACAATCGGAATACAAAGGGCCATCGTGATGAGATTCAGGACCACAAGGTGGGCGAAGCCCTCAATTACTGCCACCACAGGCCCGTCATAGCTGAAAAGTTTTGACATAGCTTCCTCTGAAAATTCTCGTCCAATGCGCCGGAACAGGTTTCACACCCTTCCTGCGCCGGAATATCCGTTCTACGAAATCACTTCTTCCGATATCTCTCCAGCAGGTCCACAATCTTCTGAATAGCCCCGTTGCCCTCGCCGAAGTCCTTCATAGCCTTCACGTACTTGTCCCGGTGGTCATAGACTTCCATCAGGGCCGCGTACAGGTCCTCCGCCGTCTTTTCATCCTGGTCTATGACTAATGAAAAGCCCTGCTTTTCGAACGAAGCGGCATTGAGGAGCTGATCGCCCCGGGAGGCCGAAGCCGGAAGAGGGACCAATACATTCGGTTTTGCCAGGGCCAGGAGCTCACATATAGCGTTCGCTCCTGCTCTCGAAATCACGACGTCCGCTGCAGCAAAGAGGTCCGGCAGTTCTTCATTGATATATTCAAACTGTTTGTAGCCATTGTACTTTCCGACCAGGGACTCGTCGAGATTTCCCTTTCCGGTCAGGTGGATGATGTCGAACTTTTCCATGAGCTTCGGCAGGATTTCCCGCACCATGGTGTTGACAGAGACAGAGCCCAGACTGCCGCAGATGATGAGGAGAATAGGCTTTTCTCCGGAGAGGCCGGCAAAGGCGAGCCCTTTCTCTCGCGAGCCGTCGAAAAGCTGCTGGCGGATGGGGGTGCCGGTGAGAACGGCCTTGTCCTTGGGCAGGTACTGCATAGTCTCGGGGAAGTTGCAGCAGAAAGCCGTGGCTCCTCGACCGGCCAGCTTGTTGGCCAGGCCGGGCGTCATGTCCGACTCGTGAATGACTGCGGGGATCTTCAGGTCGTGGGCAGCCAGGACCACGGGAACACTGACGTAGCCGCCTTTCGAAAAGACAATGTCCGGGGAGAGTTTTTTCAGAAGCTTCTTCGCTTCGAAGTAGCCCTTGATGACCTTGAAGGGGTCGGAAAAATTCTTAACATCGAAGTAGCGCCGGAGCTTGCCGGAGGAAATCCCATAGTAGGGAATATTTTCCTTTTCCACAAGCTCTTTTTCAATTCCCGTATAGGAGCCGATATAGGAGACCTCGTAGCCGGCCTCTTTCAGGGCGGGCACCAGGGCCAGGTTCGGGGTCACATGGCCGGCCGTTCCGCCGCCGGTCAGAACAATTTTCTTCAAAGTATTGCCTCCATCAACACACAGAGCAGGATACAGAGAAATCCGCCAACAATATATGTTCTACATTATTCGTGTCATATCATCCAACAGGAGCCATCATACTGATATTTCAGGGATTTCGCAATCATTTTTGCCCAAAAGGCGGGAAATTCGCGCGGCACATTCGGCCACATTATTCTTGTAGGAAAAAAGCAGGTCTGCTATGATTCGAAGTGGAGTGCCTGCGGCTCTCCAATGGAGCAGGCGGGCGGTTGGACACGTTTCCAAAAGTTCCGGCCGTGCGGCCGGCAGAAAGGATACGATACAAGATGATTGAATGGAAAAATTTCGATGAACTTTCTTCAGTGAAGAAACTGCAGAGTCTTGCGGGTTCCGTCAAGCTGCAGAAGGTCATGGCCGGCGAGTCCGGCGCAGAGCGGGTGAAGAAGTACGCGGTTCCCATGGCAGAAGGCCTCTGCTACAGCTACGCCCCCAAGGAAGTGGACGATGACGTGCTCAGCGCCCTCGCAGACCTCGCGAAGGAAGCCCAGCTTTCAGAGAAGTTCCAGGCTCTTTATAACGGCGAAGTCATCAATACCGGCGAAAAACGGATGGTTCTCCACCACCTGACCCGGGGCCAGCTGGGCGATGACGTAATGGCTGACGGCGTGAACAAGCGCGATTTCTACATCGAGCAGCAGAAGCGCATCGCGGATTTCGCCAACGACGTTCATGCAGGAAAAATTACTAATGAAAAAGGCGAGAAGTTCACGACCGCTGTCCAGATCGGCATCGGCGGCTCCGACCTGGGTCCGAGGGCCATGTATCTCGCCCTTGAGAACTGGGCGAAGAAGAACAATACCTTCCTCATGGACGCGAAATTCATTAGTAATGTAGACCCCGATGATGCCTCCCAGGTGCTCGCGGGTACGGACGTTGCACACGCCATCTTCATTCTGGTTTCCAAGTCCGGCACGACGCTCGAGACCCTGACGAACCAGTCCTTCGTCATGGATGCCTTAAAGAAGGCCGGTCTCGATCCCGCAAAGCACATGATTGCGGTTACTTCCGAGACTTCTCCCCTCGCCCACAGCGACGACTATCTTGACGCCTTCTATATGGATGACTACATCGGCGGCCGTTATTCTTCGACTTCCACGGTCGGCGGCGCCGTTCTCTCCCTGGCTTTCGGTCCCGATGTATTCGCCCGCTTCCTTGACGGCGCTGCCGCTGAGGACAAGCTGGCCACAGAAACCGACCCTCTGAAGAATCCGGATATGCTCGATGCCCTGATCGGCGTCTATGAGCGGAATTTCTTAGGATATCCCGCAACGGCCGTTCTGCCCTATTCCCAGGCCATGTCCCGCTTCCCTGCCCACCTGCAGCAGCTCGATATGGAGTCTAACGGCAAGAGCGTCAACCGCTTCGGCGAGCCTGTAAACTACAAGACCGGCCCCATCATCTTTGGCGAGCCCGGCACCAACGGCCAGCACTCCTTCTACCAGCTCCTGCACCAGGGGACGGACATCATTCCTCTCCAGTTCATCGGCTTCAGGAAGAGCCAGCTGGAAAACGATGTCACGATTCAGGGCTCCACAAGCCAGAAGAAGCTGGATGCCAATGTCAGCGCCCAGATTCAGGCCTTTGCCACAGGCAAGGATGACGAGAACAGAAATAAGTTCTTCGCCGGCGGCCGGCCTTCGTCCATCATCATCGGAGACCAGCTGACGCCCGAGACCCTTGGCGCTCTCCTTGCCCACTACGAGAACAAGGTCATGTTCCAGGGCTTCAGCTGGAACGTCAACTCCTTCGACCAGGAGGGCGTTCAGCTCGGCAAGACCCTTGCCAAGAAGGTCCTCGCCCACGAGACGGACGGCGCCCTGAAGGCCTATGCCGATATCTTCGGGATTTGATCAGGGATGAAAAACAAGCTTTTTCTTGCAAACGGCTCCCCTTTTCAAAAATATGTAAAACAGCATCCCCGCGGAATGCAGCGCATTCCGCGGGGATGCTGTTTTGTCTTGCTTTGACCTATAGGCCCAAGGCTTGTTGGGTGACTGGCGGACTTTTGTACTGAAACAAGCCATAGGCCTACGGCGCAGAACGACGGCCCGGGAAAAAAACGGGCCGCCGTCGCTTATTACTGCAGTTGGCGCAAATACCGCCCATGCCAGGAAATGGCGGAAGCTCTAAAATGAAAAGCAAGTCGCTCACGCGGCGGATTCATGCAAATACCGCCCATGGCAGTGACTTGCAGAAGATCCCAAATGAAAATCAAGTCTCAGCCGCAGCGGTTTTGGACAAATGCCGCCCATCTAAGAAAGAAATGTTAAACAAAAAAACGCCACGGATAGGCGGCATCCGCCCCAAACTCCCGTCTCTGCGACTTGATTCTTACCAATGAGGTATTGCAAGTCCTGAAGATGGGCGGCATTTGCTGAAAAAGCAAGAATGGCGGCCCTTCCAGTGACGCTTCGCTGCCTTGCTTTCAGAAAGGCAGTGCGGCAGCTCGTGCAGGCTGCTGAAGACGCGGTCGGAAGGGGACGGCGATTGAATTTGCATCAAATCAGAGCTGGCTGAGCTGCAGAACTTCTTTTACAGAAATCCCCAAGAAGTCTGCAATCTGCTCCACCGACTTTCCTGCAGCTACTGCTTTTTGAATCATTTCTGTCCGTTCCTTTTCCCTGCCAATTTCTATACCCTTTTGCGTTCCAATCTCTATGCTTTCTTGTCTGAGGTCTTCCATGATTGTACACATTTTCCTTACCCCTTTCTTGGATTCCTTGAAATAGCGGGATTGTTCCGCCATGTCTTCGTTGTACATTTCGTCGGGATTGCTGCAGCAGAAGTCATGCATCAGGTGCCCGATCTCATCATCGCCGCGATAGGCGCCGTTAATATAGAGGATATGTTCCTCGTCCCCGAAAAGGCTTCCGTCTCTCGCGTTTGTCCTTTCAAACAGATAGAAAGGATAGCCGTCCTGGTATACGTCATTTTCCGTAATGAAAATAATATAGGTCTCCGGCAGTTCGTCGAAATTCTGCTTCACATTCAGATTTTCAATATCGAGGACACTTGAGTGATAGCGTGCCCGCTTGGGATGGGCGCCGGAACTGGCCTTCTGCACCTCAAGGTCAAATCTCTTTCCGGAAGCGTCTTTCCCATATACATCCAGACAGATGGAGCGGGCACCGGTAACGCGGTTCATATCCGCCTGCGTTTTTTCCTCAGTCAGGACCAGGTCGGAAAGCCTGGTAACAACTCGGAGTATATGCTGAGCCAGGGGAAGATTATCCCGAAAGATGGCTCTCATAAAAGTGTCGTCAATCGGACGAAAATTTTTGATTCGCTTCAGGTCCTGCTCGTGGAAGCGTTCTTTTTCCGCCTCAGTAAAAGTCATTGGCATGGCAAATCCTCCCTTACCTTTTGTCCGGTTATCATTGCATGCCAATCAAATGGCTTCTTTTCCAAGCGTTTTCTCCTTTCGATTATAGCATCTGAACTAGTGCATTTCTATTCCCATCCCGCAACAGATTGTGTCAAGATATCGTAGGAATCCAAGGGTTAAAATATCCCTGCCACTT
>CAZOYS010000061.1:0-7254 GCA_964584155.1 uncultured Lachnospiraceae bacterium | reverse complement strand
GACTTTAGTGGGGGAAAGCCTTTCAAACGGGAGTTACGTCCTCTCTGCCCCTGCTATTTTTTTATCTTTTTGACTTTAGTGGGGGAAAGCCTTTCAAACGGGAGTTACGTCCTCTCTGCCCCTGCTTTTTTTGTGTCTATTTTTATACGAAAAAAAACGAAAACTCTACCGATTTTCACAACATCTATTGTTTAAAGCGGGATACAATCCCAACATTTAGTAAGGAAACGCTTGACAAGGCATTAGTTTCCGCGTATTATTAGCGTCAATTGAGCCAGGGAAAATTGAAATAGTTTTGATTATGCAAACGTTTTCGGATTTTCGAAAATTTGCGAATTTCCATTGTTTACGGCTCAGGAAAGGTTGGTTTATTATGAAACTCAGACTCAAGATGCTCAATCCCAATGATGTGAAGGAGTTCGTCCGGATTACTTCCGAGTGCAACTACGACATCGATCTTCAGGACGGCGTTCTCTATATCGATGCAAAGTCTCTTCTCGGCGTTATGGCTGCGGCTACCCGCCGCCAGATGAATCTCGTCTGCCATGGGGATGACAAGGTTCTGGCCCGCCGCCTGCAGAAGTTCGTTGCTGCGTAAGTGACAGGCAGTCCCTTCCAAATTACTTTGCAATGATTTAGCCTCCGGGTTATTTCAAAAGACACGGCCGTCCGGGATTTACCGGGCGGCCATTTTTTGAGCATGATTTGATATTGCCTTCACCGCCTGTTATCATAGGTCTCAATGAAAAAGAAAAGTTCTTCGGCTGAAGAGAAAGCTAGGGATGAATTTAATACGAGACCTGTGGTGGAAATCAGTGTCCGCTCCCTTGTCGAGTTCCTGCTTGTGGAGGGGGACATTGACGACCGGGTCGGTTCCATCAATCCGGTGAGTGCCATGAATGAGGGCAGCCGGATTCATAAAGCCATACAGAAGAAGGGCGGGCCGGACTACCACGCCGAGGTTCCCCTGTCCTATACGGCAGACTTCGGGGAGTATTCCCTTCTCGTTCGCGGCCGGGCGGACGGCATTATTTATGACGACGAAGGGCTTATTTATTCTGAAGAGGGCGGGGAAGATGCGGCAGAATCCTTTCTTTCCGAAGAAAGACAGGCAAAAAATATCCCGGTGACGATTGACGAAATCAAGGGCATCTACCGGGATGTCCGGGAGATGACGGAGCCGGTTCCCGTCCACCTGGCTCAGGCAAAGTGCTACGCCTATATATTTGCCCTCGAAAATCAGCTTGATTTGATTTCAGTCCGCCTCACCTATGTGAATCTCGATAAGGAAGATGAGATCCAATATCTGGAAAGCTCCTATTCTTTTGAGGAGCTGGAGGACTGGTTCCTGGGCCTGATTGAAAGCTACCGGCGCTGGGCGGACTTTTCCTTCCATTGGAAGAAGGAGCGGAATGCTTCCATAGAAAATCTTTCTTTCCCCTTTCCTTACAGGGAGGGGCAGAAGAAGCTCATTTCCCAGATCTATTACTGTATAGACAAAAGCTCCGTCCTCTTCCTGCAGGCTCCTACCGGGACGGGGAAGACCCTGGCCACGGTCTATCCGGCTGTCAAAGCCATGGGGGAGGGGAAGGCAGAGCGGATTTTCTACCTCACGGCCAAGAACGTGACCCGGGGCGTGGCGGAGGAGGCCTTTTCCCTTCTGAGGAAGGAGGGGCTTGCGGCCAAGACCCTTACGATTACGGCCAGGGACAAGGCCTGCTTCCTCGAAACGCCAGCCTGCAACCCGGAGAATTGCGAATACGCAAGAGGCTACTACGACCGCCTTCTGGACAGCCTCTATGATTTCCTGACTTTAAATGACGCCTTCGGCCGGGACAGTATCGAGAAATTCTGTGGAACAAGAAAACTCTGCCCCTATCACTTTTCCCTGGCTCTGGCCGACTGGTCCGACGCCCTGATCTGTGACTACAACTACGTCTTCGACCCGGTGGTGGCCATTTCCCGTTTCTTCGGCGAGGGAAAGAAAGAAGACTATGTCTTCCTCGTGGACGAAGCCCACAACCTCGTGGAACGGGGCCGGGACATGTATTCGGCCGTGATCGGAAAAGACGACGTACTGGCCGTCCGCCGCTTTTTCCCGAAGGATATCTTCGGCATCAAAAAGGCCCTGACCCGGGTGAACAATATCCTGAATGAGTGGAAGAAGGCCTGTGAGGACGTCCTTTTCCCGGAGGATATGGAGGGCGGACAGACGGACCGCCTGGCCTTTGCCCTGATGACATTGTCCGCTGCGCTGGAGAAGTATTTCGACAAACGAATCGAAAATGAGCACAATGACGCCATCCGGGAGTTCTATTTCAATGTCCGTTTCTTTTTAAGCCTTCTCGAGGACTTAGACGAGGGCTTTGTCTTCTACTGTGATTTCGGGGAGGGCAGGGATTTTCTCGTCCACCTCTTCTGCGCGGACCCTTCGGCCCAGCTGCAGCGGCGCCTGGACTATGGCCGGGCCACGGTGTTTTTCTCGGCCACCCTGCTTCCCATGGATTATTATAAACACCTCCTGTGCAGGGAGGAACGCCCCTACGCGGCCTATGCCTCTTCCGTCTTCGACCCGGCCAGGCTCGGTGTCTTCACGGGCACGGACGTCACAAGCCTCTATAAGAGGCGGTCCGACGACATGTACCGGCGCTACAGCCTCTATATAGCCCATATTGTGAAGCAGCACCCCGGCAGATACCTTGTATTTTTCCCTTCCTATTTTTTCATGAATAATGTATACGACCGGTGTACGGGCCTCTTTCCTTCCGGGGAGACGGAACTTCTCCTGCAGACGCCGGACATGAAGGAAGGGGAGAAGGCCGCTTTTCTTTCCCGCTTCCGGAAAGGGGACACTGATGAGGAGCCTTCCGCCGGATTTGAGACGGAAGAAGAAGGCTCCGTATCCGCTGAGGAGAATTACATTAGTCATGAGACAGTACTGGGCTTCTGCGTCATGGGAGGGGCCTTCGGGGAAGGAATCGACCTCCGGGGCGAGGCCCTGATCGGGGCCATAATCGTCGGCGCGGCCCTGCCGAAATACAGCCACAGGCAGGTAATCCTGAAGAATTATTTTGCAGAGCGGGGCCTGGACGGCTTTTCCTACGCCTATCTCTATCCCGGCATGAACAAGGTTCTGCAGGCCGCCGGCCGGGTCATCCGGACGGAAGAGGATTACGGGATTGTGGCCCTTCTCGACAGCCGCTTTGCCCAGAGCTCCTACAGGGCCGTCTTCCCGGAAGCCTGGCGGAATGCGGCTGCCGGCGATGAGAAAAAAATCACGGAAGAGATCGGCGAATTTTGGAAGAAATTTTCACGGTAACAGGGGAGCTTTTATGCTATACTGTTGTGTGAACTGCGGGGTAGGCATAAGTCTGCCCAGCGGTGACGTCCTTTTTGGCAAAGGCCGGGCGCTGTAATTTCATATGGAACGCTTAACGCAAGAGACAGGAGAGGGAAATATCAATGGGAAAAGTGAGACGTGTCTATGCTGAAAAGAAGAAGCAGTTTGCCGTACCGGCACGTGAGCTGCGTCACGAAATCCGGCATTATCTCGGAATTTCCGGCGTGACGGACGTCCGGGTGCTCATCCGCTACGACGTCGAGAATATCTCGGACGATACGTTTGAGAAGGCTGTGAAGACTGTCTTTTCCGAGCCTCCTGTTGACGACGTCTATGAGGAGACGTTCGAGGCCACGGGCCGCGTCTTTTCCGTCGAGTACCTGCCCGGCCAGTTCGACCAGAGGGCCGATTCCGCCGTTCAGTGCGTGAAGCTCCTGAAGGAAGATGAGGAGCCCGTTATCTGGACGGCCACGACCTATGTGATTGAGGGCGATATTTCCGATTCCGAGTTTGCCGCCATCAAGGCCCACTGCATCAATCCCGTCGATTCCAGAGAGACGTCCGAGGAAAAGCCCGAAAGCCTGGCGGAAAACTATGCTGAGCCCGCCGATGTAAAAACATTTGAAAATTTCATTTCCGAATCCGATACATCTTTAAAAGACCTCTATGATTCGCTGTCCCTCGCGATGACATTTGAGGACTTCCTTTTCATTCGCAATTACTTCAGGGACGAGGAGCACCGGGACCCCACCGTTACGGAGATCCGGGTCCTCGATACCTACTGGTCCGATCACTGCCGCCACACCACATTCCTTACCGAACTCAAACACGTCACCTTCGAGGACGGCCTCTACAGAAAACCCATCGAAGATTCCTTCAAAAAATATCAGGACAATTTCAAGATCCTCTATAAGGACCGGAATGATAAGTATGTCTGCCTCATGGACATTGCCCTTCTTGCGGCAAAGCAGCTCAAAGCCGAGGGGAAGCTCGATGACCAGGAGGAGTCCGACGAAATCAATGCCTGCTCCATCGTCATCCCCGTAGAAGTTGACGGGGTGGAAGAGGAGTGGCTCTTAAACTTCAAGAACGAGACCCACAACCACCCGACGGAAATCGAGCCCTTCGGCGGGGCGGCTACCTGCCTCGGCGGGGCTATCCGGGACCCCCTTTCCGGCCGGACCTATGTCTACCAGGCCATGCGGGTGACCGGGGCCGCGGACCCCACGGTACCGAACAGTGAAACCATGGAAGGCAAGCTCCCTCAGAAGAAGCTCTGCCGGGAAGCAGCCCATGGATATTCGTCATACGGAAATCAGATCGGCCTGGCGACAGGCTATGTCAAGGAACTCTACCACCCGAATTATGCGGCGAAGCGGATGGAAATCGGAGCTGTGCTCGGAGCTGCTCCCAGAAGAGCCGTTCAGCGGCTGACCTCGGATCCCGGGGACCGCATCATTCTTCTCGGCGGCCGGACGGGCCGGGACGGCATCGGAGGAGCTACAGGCTCCTCCAAGGCCCACAATACAGAGTCCACGGCCGAGTGCGGGGCTGAGGTCCAGAAGGGCAATGCCCCGACGGAGAGGAAGCTGCAGCGTCTGTTCCGCCGGGAGGAAGTGGCCCACATCATCAAGAAGTGCAACGACTTCGGGGCAGGCGGTGTTTCCGTTGCCATCGGCGAGCTGGCGGACGGACTTGTCGTCGACCTTGACAAGGTGCCGAAGAAGTACGCCGGCCTCGACGGGACGGAACTTGCCATTTCCGAGTCCCAGGAGCGGATGGCGGTTGTCGTTGCGCCTGAAGACGAAGAGCTCTTCATGAAGTACGCATCCGAGGAGAATCTCGAAGCCACGGATGTGGCCGTTGTCACGGAAGAGCCCAGACTCATACTGAAGTGGCGGGGGAAGGAGATCGTAAACCTTTCCCGGGCTTTCATGAATACAAACGGGGCCCATCTCGAGACAGAGGCAGTCGTTTCAACGGCACCGACCGATGACGGTCATTTCTTTGATCACCCGGCGCTTCCTAAGGTACAGGACGATATCAACAGGAGCGACTGGCGGGCAGCCCTTCTCGATACGCTTTCTGACCTCAATTCCGGCAGTCAGAAGGGCCTTGTCGAGATGTTTGACTCCTCCATCGGGGCCGGGACCATCCTCATGCCTTACGGCGGCAAGTACCAGCTGACCGAGACCCAGGCCATGGCGGCGAAGATTCCCGTACAGACCGGAGAGAGCCATGCGGCTTCCCTGATGGCCTACGGTTTTGATCCCTACCTTTCGAGTGCTTCGCCTTATCATGGGGCCGTCTATGCGGTTACGACTTCTATTGCCAAGATTGTGGCAGCCGGCGGAGACCCGGAGAAGATCCGCTTCACCTTCCAGGAATATTTCGGCAAGATGGACAAGGACCACCCGAAGAAGTGGGGGGCTCCGCTTTCCGCCCTGCTGGGTGCCTACGAGGCCCAGCTGCGCTACGGTCTTCCCTCTATCGGCGGCAAGGACTCCTCTTCCGGTTCCTTCAACGATATGGACGTGCCTCCGACCCTGGTCTCCTTCGCTGTCGATACGGCAGAGGACACGGACATCATCTCGCCCGAGTTCAAGGCGGCCGGCGACCATATCGTCCGCTTCCGGATTGCGAGAGATTCCTACGACCTGCCCGAGTACGACCAGGTCATGAAGCTCTACGGAATGGTCTATGAGCTGATTCAGAAGAAGGTCATCAAGGCAGCCTATGTACAGGACATCTACGGCATTGCAAAATCTGTCGTCCTCATGGCTATCGGAAATAAGTTCGGAGCGAAGATCACTACGGATTTCTCCGCTCAGCACATGTTTGCTCCCCAGCCCGGTTCCTTCGTCTGCGAGATCGCGCCTGAGGACCTGCCTGTCGTCATGAACGCGGCCAGAGACTGCGAGATCAGCGACTTCATCCGGGATATCGGCGAGGTCACGGACGACGGCTTCTTCACCTACGGCGATACCCAGGTTTCCGTTGAGGAAGCGATTAAGACCTGGCAGGCGCCTCTTGAAGATGTCTTCCATACGAGGACGAACGACGACCGGACGCCTGTGGAGACTCCGGTATTTGAAAACAAGAATTTCCTTGTGGCAGATAAGAAGAATGCCCGGCCGAAGGTCTTCATTCCTGTCTTCCCCGGCACGAACTGTGAGTATGACAGCGCCAGGGCCTTTGAAAAGGCCGGAGCCGAGCCTGTTGTCAAGGTTTTCCGCAACCTCACGGCTTCCGATATCACGGAGTCCGTCGAAGAATATGCCCGGGCTATAGACGACTGTCAGATGATTATGTTCCCCGGCGGCTTTTCGGCCGGCGACGAGCCCGAGGGCAGCGCCAAGTTCTATGCGAACGCCTTCCGGAATGAGCGCCTGAAGGAAGCGGTCATGAAGCTTGTAAACGAGCGGGACGGTCTGATTCTCGGCATATGCAACGGCTTCCAGGCCCTTATAAAACTCGGCCTCGTGCCCTACGGGGAAATCGGCACCCAGCAGCCCGATTCGCCGACCCTGACCTACAACACCCTGGGCCGCCACATCAGCCACATGGTCTACACGAAGGTTGTTTCCAATAAGTCCCCCTGGCTTTTAAAGGCCGAGGTGGGAAAGACCTATGTAATTCCGGCTTCCCACGGAGAGGGCCGTTTCGCGGCTACTCCCGAGTGGATCAAAAAGCTTGAGGCAAACGGCCAGATTGCGACCCGCTACTCTGATCCCGAGGGCAATGTCACGATGGACGAGGAGTGGAATGTGAACGGCTCCTACGCAGCCATCGAGGGCATCACGTCGCCGGACGGCCGCATCTTCGGCAAGATGTGCCACGCCGAGCGAATCGGAGACCGCGTCGCCATGAATATCTACGGCGATCAGGACATGCACCTGTTCGAGTCCGGGGTA
>CAZOYS010000060.1:0-7943 GCA_964584155.1 uncultured Lachnospiraceae bacterium | reverse complement strand
TCGACACGGTTGCCCAGACCGGTCAGGTAGCAGCTGATTCCTACATCCCTGCAGGCATGAGCGACGGCAACGGCGGCGAGTTCAAGAACAAGTCCTACTATGACGCTACTACCACCAACGTTGAAGAAGCCAAGTCCCTCCTTGAGGAAATCGGCTACACCTTCACAGACAACGGCGACGGCACCTACACTCCCGACAAGGACATCACTCTTCCTTACATCACAAACGATGCAGGCGGACATGTAAAGATCGCAGAGTGCATCCAGTCCGACCTTTCCGTACTCGGCATCAACATGGACATCTCCAAGGAAGACTGGAACGTATTCCTTCAGGATCGTAAGGACGGCAAGTTCACCTTCGCTCGTGAGGGCTGGCTCGCTGATTACGATGATCCTATCAACATGCTTGAGATGTTCCGTTCCGATTCCGGCAACAACGATCCTCAGTTCGGCAAGCAGTAATTGTCTTACATGAGAATAATGTAAAACCGATATAAGTTCGGACCGACAAGGGCCCGGCCGCGTATGCGGCCGGGCCCTTTTTTTTTCGCCGGTCCTGTTGTATAATACAGATGTAATCAGGCCTTTTTACGGAAACTATCCGGGGAATTTGGCTATGGCACTGGGTATCAGCGGATACGGGAACTACACAGGGTACGGACTATACGCGGGCTACGGCTCCGCTTCTTTTGCTGCCGGAAATGTGACTGCAGCGCCCGGTGCGGGAACTGATGGTCAGGGCGGCAAAGTCACGGGAAACGGGCAGACGCCCGGGCAGACAGCTGCAGCAGGAAGCGGGAAGGCTTCCGGTACGAATCCTGACGGAACTGTCAATCCCAAGGAAGACGGCAGGAGCGAAGAGACCACGAAGAAGCCCGGCCGCCGCTCATCTCCGGCTGAGTGCGAGACCTGCAAGAACAGGAAGTACCAGGACGGCTCCGATGAGGCGAATGTTTCCTTCAAGGCTGCAGCCCATGTGTCTCCGGAAGCAGCCGGGGCGGCCGTGCGGGCCCACGAGGGCATGCATGTCGCAAACGCTTACAACAAGGCCAAGGAAACCGGCGGCAAGGTCCTGCAGGCTTCTGTTTCCATCCACACGGCTGTCTGTCCCGAGTGCGGCAGGGTCTATGTGAGCGGGGGCGAGACGAGAACCCGGATTGCGACACCTGTGGAGCAGCCGCAGAAGCAGAACCCCTACAAACAGAATGAGAATGCCCTGAATTCCATCATGAATACGGGCAATACCGTGAATGCCGGAGCCTGAGAATCTCCGGGAAGCTGAATTCAAAAACAGACAAAAGCAAACACTTTTCCCGGGCTTTTGCATCGGCCCGGGAATTTTCATTGTATAGAAGGCATGAGCAGAAAGAAGAAACAAAGACCGGAGCAGTCGAAAGAAGAGAAGGCTCTGGGCACGGACGGGACAGAAACAGCCGGCGATAAGCCCGGGACGGACATCAAAGAAATACAGCGTCAGTGGCAGCAGGACCATATCAAAGCCGTTGAGGCCGAACGGGCCGCTGAGAAAAAGAGAGCCGAAGAAGAGGCTCAGAGAGCGGAGGACGAGAAGAAGCGGAAGGAACTCGGCGACATGCTGGCGGAGGCCGCTCAGAAGCCTGCGGATACAGAGTTTGATATCAGGCTCACCTACCGGGACATGTACCGCTTCGACCTCTACAATACCTTCCATTCTTCTTCGGGAATCCTGTCTCTGGTCGGGGCGGCCCTGGTGGCTTTGGTGGCGATTTTCACGGCCGGGCAGATCGGGCTTATCTATACGGTTATCTATGCGGTGTGCGCGGTCATATTTGTCATATATTATCCCCTGCTCCTGATCTTTCAGGCCCGGGCGGAAATAGACCGCAGCGTGATCCTTTCCAATCCCCTCCACTACACGATTCTGGACTCGGGGCTCGATATCATCTCCCATGCCGTGGAGCTCGACAATGAGGCCGTCCTGGACTGGAAGGATATCATGAAACTCGTGGAGACCGGGAAGGCCTTCTATATCTATACGGGAAAGAATACGGCCTACATCATTCCCAAGGAGCAGATTTCGGCCCACGTGGCGAAGGTCCGGAAGGAGCTTAATGCATGGAAATAATAGAGAGCGCTTCTCCTGAGGAGACGTTTGCGGTCGGGAAACGGCTGGCTGAAGCCGCCCGCCCCGGCGCCATCATTACTCTGACGGGAGATTTGGGAGTCGGGAAGACCGTCTTCGTGAAGGGCTTTGCGGAAGGCCTCGGTATTTCGGAGCCTGTCACAAGCCCCACATTTACGATTCTCTGCGAGTACAAAACCGGCCGCATTCCCCTCTACCACTTCGACGTCTACAGGATTGAGGACGAGGACGAGATGTATGCCGTGGGGCTGGACGAGTATTTAGGCGGCGACGGCGCCTGCCTCATAGAGTGGGCGGAGCGGATTTCGGACCTCCTCCCCCGGGAGCTCACAAGGGTCACGATTGAAAAGGACCTTTCGAAGGGGCTTGACTACCGGAAAATTGAGATAGAAGAATGCAACGGCTGAAGAACGCCGCCTGCATGGGCGGATTTCCCGACGCTCGCGTATATAAAGCTTTGCGGCAGTCACCTGACTGTTTGCGGAAATGATTGGAACATACATGATACTTGGAATAGATTCGAGCGGGCTGGCCTGCACGGCGGCCCTTGCCGATGAAAATATTCTGCTGGGCGAGTACACGGTCGACTACAAGAAGACCCACTCGGAGACTCTACTTCCCATGATTGACGCCCTTGTGAAGGAAGTCGGCGTCGAAAAGAAGGACATTACTGCCGTGGCCTGCGCTTCGGGCCCAGGGTCCTTCACGGGCCTCCGCATCGGCTGCGCGACAGCCAAGGGAATCGGCCTGGCGCTTTCCATACCGATTGTTCCCGTGCCCACCCTCATGGGGCTGGCCTATAACTGCGCCGTGACGGAGAGCCTCGTCGTTCCGCTCATGGACGCCCGCCGGGGCCAGGTCTATACGGCTGCCTACTCCATGAGCGAAAGCGGCTCGGAAGACGGGCACCCGGACATTCCTGAAGAGGTCCTGCCCCAGCAGGCCGTGGCTGTCGAAGACATTATCGAGAAGGTAAATGAACTCGGCCGCCCGGTCCTCTACTTAGGCGACGGGGTCCCGGTCTTCGCCGACCGGCTGAAGACACTGACGCGCGTCAGCTTCCGCTTCGCGCCATTGTCCCTCGCCCGCCAGCGGGCGGGCTCGGTGGCCGCGCTCGGAGGGCTCCTCCTCGCGCGGGGCGCGGCCGTCCCGGCCGCTGACTTCCGTCCCGAATACCTGCGCCTGTCCCAGGCCGAACGGGAGAGGGCAGAGAAGGAAAAGGCCGAAAAGGCAGCTGCCTCCGGTCCGGAGGCCGGAGACAATGGCTGAGTTTGCTATACACGCAATGCGTGACTGTGAAATTCCGGCTGCCGCATCCCTTTCCCTTGCCGCCTTCGGGCGCGAGGCCTGGAAGGAGAAGGACCTGCAGGAGGCGCTGGACGGAGGACATGCCAGAATTTACGCAGCAGTTGTTTCCGACGGATACAGTGCTTCCGGAAATGATGGAACTGTCCTCTCCTCCGGAGCTTTGGCCGGCTATGCCGTCTTTTACAGCGCCGCCGACGAAGGGGAGCTAAACAGCATTGCCGTAGGTTCTTCCTTTCGAAGAAGCGGGGCGGCGACGGCCCTTCTGGAGGCTGCTGTTCGGGACCTCGTGGCGGCAGGCGTCACGAAGATTTTCCTCGAGGTCCGGGAACACAATGCCCCTGCCATTTCCTTCTATGAGAAACAGGGCTTTCTGGCGGCAGGCGTCCGGAAGCACTTCTACGACGCTCCGGAAGAGGACGCCATTGTCATGGTGAAGACGCTGACGGACTGATACGCAGTGCGTGCTGCATTTACTATATGAAAAATTCGGGCTGGGAAGGCCCGCGAACGATTTATTAGAGAGGTAATTATTAGTCATATGCTCGATGTATGTCTTCTCGGAACAGCCGGGATGATGCCCCTTTTCTACAGGTGGCTGACCTCCCTGATGTGCCGCTACAACGGCAGCGACCTCCTGATCGACTGCGGGGAGGGGACCCAGATTGCCCTGGCCGAGAAGGGGTGGAGCCCCCACTCCATTGATACCATGCTGTTCACCCACTACCATGCCGACCACATTTCCGGCCTTCCCGGGATGCTGCTTGCCATGGCAAACGGGGACCGGACAGCGCCTCTTACGATGGTCGGGCCCAAGGGCCTTGCCCGGGTCGTAAATTCCCTGCGCGTAATTGCTCCGGACCTGCCGTTTGAGATCATCTATAAGGAACTGAACGCTTCTGTCGAGGCCTTTGAGCTCGGGGGCTATCAGATCACGGCCTTCCGGGTCAACCACAACGTCCCCTGCTATGGCTACAGCCTCTATATTCCCCGCCTCGGAAAGTTCGACGCCGAGGCCGCGAAAAGGCAGGAGATTCCCGTGAAGTTCTGGAACGCCCTGCAGCACGGGGAAACCGTGGTCAGCGAAGACGGAAAGACCTACACGCCGGACATGGTCATGGGGCCGGAGCGGAGAGGCCTGAAAGTCGCCTATACGACGGATACCCGGCCGACGGATTCCATTGTCGACGGGGCCCGGGGCAGCGATATCTTCATCTGCGAAGGCATGTACTGCGATAAGGACAAGCTCAAGAAGGCGAAGAAGAACAAGCACATGATGTTCACTGAAGCCGCGGAACTGGCGGCCCGGGCGGAAGTCGGCGAGCTTTGGCTCACCCATTTTTCTCCGTCCCTTGTCGGAGCCGAGCGGCATATGAAGGAAGTCAAAAAGATTTTTCCCAACACCCTTCTGGGAAAAGACGGTATGTCCGTGGAACTGAACTTCATCGACGAGGAGTAGCTTATGAAGAGTGCAGTCAGAACCGGAATATTCGGAATCATCATAGCCGTCCTGGTGGTCAGCTTCTATCTTTACCTGTCAAAGCGGATGAGCGGGAACGGCGGCGAGGAAACAGCCGCCCCCAGGCAGTCATCGACCATGGAGCAGGTTCTGGACAAGGACTTTACGGCGGCCTACCCCGGCACTCCCCGGTCTGTCATCCAGTGGTACAACAAGATTGTCTTCCTCTACCACAACGAAAAGACGACGGACCGGGAACTCGTGGATCTCTGCGACCAGGCCCAGAAGATGTTTGACGCCGAGCTCCTGAAAGCCAATCCCCGGGACAATTATATAGCCCAGGTCCGGTCCGACCGGCAGGAATATGAGGATGCCGGGAGGAAGATTGTCGAGACCGGCGTCTGCGACTCGGCCGATGTCGTCTACTTCAAGAACAGCGGGGACGAGTATGCCTATGTCGTGGCCTCCTATTTCGAGACGGAAGGGTCGGGCTACACGAGGGTCTATCAGAAGTACTGCCTCCGGAAGGACGGGGACAATCACTGGAAGATCCTGGCCTTCGCCCTCTGCGACAGCGAGGGGAATGTGACCGGGACGAATAATTTGCCTGCGGCTCCGTGACTAATGTATCCCCCGGGGTCGGCGTGGCTTTTTCGCATGTCCGGAAAAATTGACCGAATGCATTATTCTGAAAACTTATCATGAAGATACTTGGAATTGAAAGCTCCTGCGACGAGACGGCGGCTGCAGTTGTCGTTGACGGGCGGGACGTGCACAGCAATATCATATCGACCCAGATTCCCATCCACACCCTCTACGGGGGCGTTGTGCCTGAAATTGCCAGCCGGGCCCATATTGAGCGGGTGAACCAGGTCATAGAAAAGGCTCTCTCCGACGCCAGGGAGACCGTGGATACGATTGACGCCATCGCCGTGACCTATGGGCCGGGCCTAGTGGGCTCCCTGCTCGTGGGCGTTTCGGCGGCCAAGGCCATCGCCTGGGCCAAGGACCTCCCGCTTATAGGCGTTCACCACATCGAAGGCCATATCAGCGCGAATTATATAGAAAACAAAGACCTGGAGCCGCCCTTTCTATGCCTCGTGGTCAGCGGCGGCCATACCCATCTCGTCCGGGTTGTCGATTACGGAAAGTACGAAATTCTGGGCCGGACGGTGGACGATGCGGCCGGTGAAGCCTTTGACAAGGTGGCCCGGGCCATAGGACTCGGCTACCCGGGAGGCCCCAAGATAGAGGCCGAGGCGAAAGCCGGGGATCCGGATACCATCGATTTCCCCGTGGCGAAGGTGCGGGGCTCGGAATATGACTTCTCCTTCTCCGGCCTCAAGAGCGCGGTTTTAAACTACCTGAACTCCGAGCGCATGAAAACGGGCTCAAAGCTTGAACCCGCAGACGCCTTTGACGGGGAGAAGATCTACGGTATCCGGCGGGCGGACATTGCGGCTTCCTTCCAGAAGGCTGTCGTTTCAGCCCTCGTGGGCCATGCCATGGCGGCCGTGGAAGAGTACGGCGTTGACCGCATTGCCATTGCCGGCGGGGTGGCTTCGAACGGGGCCTTCCGGGGAGCCATGGAAGAGGAGTGCCAAAAAAGAGGAATCGGCTTCTACCGGCCCTCTCCGATTCTCTGCACGGACAATGCAGCCATGATTGGGGCTGCGGGTTACTACGACTATCTTTCCGGCCGCCGGGACGGGTGGGACTTAAACGCCGTACCGGGACTGGCTCTGGGAGAGCGGTAATGAATTACACGGCAATCGTACTCGCGGGCGGCAGCGGAAGCCGCATGAAGACGGCCACGCCCAAGCAGCTTCTGAAGGTGCTGGGAAGGCCCCTTCTTTATTATTCTCTATACGCGTTTGAAAAAAGCCCCATGACTAATGTAGTGCTCGTCACCCCTCCCGGGGCGGAAGACGCCTATACGGCCGAATTTCGGTACGGATTCGCCTTTTCGAAGATTGCGGCAGTGACAGCGGGCGGGGAAGAGCGCTGCGACTCCGTATATAATGCCCTCTGCGCCATCCGGGAGAAGGGTATTCCGTCCGACTATGTCCTGATCCACGACGGGGCCAGGGCCTGCGTGACAAGCGGCATTATCCGGGACTTGATGGAAGGGGCAGAGCGCTACGGGGCAGCCGTTGCAGCGGTTCCCTCCAAGGATACCGTGAAGGTGGCGGACCCGGAGGGCTTTGTCGGGGCGACGCCGGACAGGAATATCGTATGGAACATACAGACGCCCCAGGCCTTTGAGACGGAACTGATTACAGGGGCCTTTGACAAAATGTATGCGGCGGCAGAGAAGAACGGCGGGCATCCGGAACGCATCACGGACGACTCCATGGTCGTGGAGCGCTACGGAAATCATAAGGTAAAGCTCATCGAAGCTTCCTATACGAATATCAAGGTGACGACCCCGGAAGACATCATGCTCTGCGAAGAAATCCTGAAAAAGCAGGGATGGGGCCGGGCGGAAACCGGAAAATGAGCCTGATGCAGAACGCCAGGCACGGGCAGATTCAAAAAAACCGGAAATTTCCGAAAGTTTTGCTTGCAACGGCCGGCCGGCTGTGGTACTATTCAACATGCGCTCGCCAAAAGGGCGGTGCGCTATGAACTACGGAGAGGTATCGAAGTGGTCATAACGAGGCGGTCTTGAAAACCGTTTGCCCGCAAGGGCACGTGGGTTCGAACCCCACCCTCTCCGCTTCGCGAAAATTCAACTGAATACAGACTTTTTGCGATAAGCGTGTGGGACATGGAGAAGTACCCAAGCGGCTGAAGGGGCTCCCCTGGAAAGGGAGTAGGTCGTTAATAGCGGCGCGAGGGTTCAAATCCCTCCTTCTCCGGTTCCGGAATCAAAAATCTTTGAAAAGATGAAAAAAGTTCTTGACAAGGAGAGACGATTTCGGTAATATAAATAAGCTGTCGCTCGAGAGAGAAAAGCTCTTGTAAAGATTCTGGGCAGATCTCGAAAAGTGCAGCGAATCTAGTACTTTGACAACTGAACAATGAGACAACTTTGAAAGATTGATAAGTGACAGGA
>CAZOYS010000059.1:0-8000 GCA_964584155.1 uncultured Lachnospiraceae bacterium | reverse complement strand
CCCTCGTATTCAGTGCAAATCAGGCCCTTCTTGCAGCCCGCGCCGGGGCAACCTACGTATCCCCCTTCCTCGGACGTCTGGACGACATCTCCACTCCGGGCATCGACCTCATCAATCAGATCGTGCAGATTTTCGACAACTACGCCGACATCGACACCCAGATCATCGCTGCGTCCATCCGGAACCCCATCCACGTCACGGACTGCGCACTGGCCGGGGCCGACATCGCGACGGTTCCTTACAAGGTCATCATGCAGATGATTCACCATCCCCTGACTGATGAGGGCATCGTCAAGTTCCAGAAGGATTACACCGCCGTATTCGGTAAGTAAAAAAGAGGTGCACGGGGATGGCTATTTCTGTCCCAATCGGTGACAGAAATTTTGCAATCTGCGGTTGAGAGGGATGGAAAGAGCGTCCCCGGTGTACCGACCGGCAAAGTATTAAGGAGGAATAATGGAAATTTCCGAACTGCGCCGCATGGCAAACGAGGTCCGCAAGGGCACTCTGACTGCCGTATATCACGCAAAGAGCGGCCACCCGGGCGGAAGCCTCGGCGCGTGCGACATTTTCACGTATCTTTTCTTCGAGGAGATGCATATCGATCCGAAGAAGCCCGATGACCCGGACCGGGACCGCTTTGTCCTGTCGAAGGGGCACTGCGCGCCCGGATATTATTCTGCTCTTGCAAACAGGGGCTTCTTCCCGGTGAAGGATCTTGAGACCCTGCGTCATACGGGTTCCTACCTGCAGGGCCATCCCGACCGGAAGCACATCCCGGGCGTTGACATGTCAAGTGGGTCGCTCGGCCAGGGCATTTCCGCGGCCGTCGGTATGGCGCTCGCCGGAAAGATGGACGGAAAAAAATATCGTGTATATACCCTTCTCGGCGACGGGGAGAGTGAAGAGGGCCAGGTATGGGAAGCGGCCATGTTCGCCGGCAACCGCAAGCTCGACAACCTCTGCGTCATCGTGGACAATAACGGCCTGCAGATTGACGGCACCCTCGACGAGGTCAATTCCCCCATGCCGCTGGCTGAAAAGTTCGAAGCCTTTAACTTTCACGTCATCAAGATCGACGGAAACGATATGGAGGCCATCGGCAAGGCGCTCACAGAGGCTCGCGCCACCAAGGGCGTTCCCACGGCCATCATCGCAAAGACCGTCAAGGGCAAGGGAGTTTCCTACATGGAGAACTCCGTCGGCTGGCACGGCAAGGCCCCGAATGAAGAGCAGTACAAGGTCGGGATGGCTGACCTGGAGAAGATTGGAGAGAGTTTATGAGCGGCGTAGCAACTCGTGAGGCCTACGGAAAGGCCCTGGTGGAGCTGGGAAAGCTCCACGAAGATATGGTGGTGCTGGACGCGGATCTCGCGAACGCCACGAAGACCCAGTATTTCAAGGATGCCTTCCCCGACCGCTTCGTCGACTGCGGCATCGCGGAGGCCGATATGACCGGAATTGCCGCAGGTCTCGCCACCTGCGGAAAGGTGCCCTTCATGAGCAGTTTTGCCATGTTTGCGGCGGGCCGCAACTATGAGCAGGTGCGGAATTCTATAGGTTATCCTCATCTCAATGTGAAGATCGGCGCCACCCACGCCGGCATTTCGGTCGGCGAGGACGGGGCGACCCACCAGTGCCTCGAGGACCTGGCGCTCATGCGCGAAATCCCCGGCATGACGGTCATGTGCCCGGCCGACGACATCGAGGCCAAGGCCATGGTATTCGCAGCCTACGAGCATGAGGGCCCTGTATTCATGCGCTTCTCCCGCTTCGGCGTCGAGCCCGTGCATGATGAGAATAATTTTAAATTTCAGATCGGAAAAGGCGAAGTCCTTCGCAACGGGACTGACCTTACCATAATCGCCACGGGTCTTCCCGTCCGGGCCGCCCTTGACGCGGCAAACGCCCTTGCTTCCGAGGGTCTTGATATCCGGGTCATCAATATGCCCACGATCAAGCCCATCGACGCTGACCTTGTGAAGAAGGCAGCTGCGGAAACCCACCGCATTGTGACAGTGGAAGAGCACTGGATTGCCGGCGGCCTCGGCAGCGCGGTTCTCGAGACCATCGCCGAGAACCCCGTCCCCGTCTACCGCCACGGCATCAACGATGTCTTCGGCGAGTCCGGCCCGGCCGCAGAACTCCTGGCCAAGTACGGGCTCGATGCGGAGGGGATTAAGAAGTTCGTGAAGGAGCACGTAAAGTAAGCAGCTCGCTCGGACAAGCCTCGCTCGCATACCTGCGGTCCGGCTCGCTTCGCTCGCCTACGGGCGGGGGGTCAGGAACCACATCAGCAACACCCAGCGCCGCCAGCAGCGGCGCTGTTTTTATGGGGTCTGACCCCCTCAGAGCCAGCATTGGTGCGGGCGGCGGGAGTTATCAACAGTGGTACCTGACCCTCCTTCAATAGGACCGTGGCACGCGTTGCGTATATGCCGCCCAAAACAGGAACAATCCGCTGCTTACCGGAAAGTTTGTCCCCATCCGGCTTGCGGCTAGAATCGGCGGAATTCCAAATATGGGAACAATCTCCCACTTTTCCGAGAGACTGTTACCATTGCTTTGCGTTATACATAAATTCAAAGACGGTTGAATGGATACATTTTCTTCAATACGGGCCAGAATGTTCCGCATTTTCCAAACTTGTCTAACAAATATTCCTGCTGCATGGGGATAGTTTTCTTCAGGAAGGACGTATTGTTCCCAAATTTCAAGATACATACGCAATGCGTGCCACCCGAACATATGTAGAAAAGAGGGTCAGGCACCGTTGTTGATAACTTCTGCCAGGCGCGCCGTTGCTGGCTTTTGCAGGGTCAGTCCCTCTCAGACGCCCGTCGCTACTGGCCTGGAGAGCTGTTGAAGTGGCGGTACCTGACCCCATAAGAGGAGGGAAAACATATGACCGACAATCAGCGCCAGTGGGCGCGGGCAAAGGACGAATTGAATATGGTCATGCGGAGCCTTGGCTTTCCAGATGAGCTCGGCGATGCAGTTGCGCGTCAGCTGGGCAGTCCCAGAGCGATTCAGCGCATGATTTCGTATATGAATAATGTAAAGCCGCAAAGCGCGGAACTGGTCGTAGATGAGATGCTCGCCATTCAGAGCGAGATCGAGGCCTGGCGGCAAAAGAAGGCCGCCGAAGAGGCCAATGCGGCCTACAACGACATCCTGTACTACGGGCTCGGGACGGATGAAGAGGAGTAACATATGGGGGTCAGGTACCGCTGTTGATAACTCCTGCCGGCCGCACGGCTGCTGGCTTTCATGGGGTCTGACCCCCCTCAAATGCCCACTGGTACGGGCCTGGAGGACTGTTGAAGTGGTGGTTCCTGACCCCCATAGCGCCTTGCAAATTATCGCGAAGCAAGTTATACTGAATTTACATTCAGTGAAACATTATTCAGTATAAGGAGCGTTCCATGTTCATTGGACGAGAAAAGGAACTGAAGCAGCTGAAAGACAGTCTTGCAGGGAGCGAGCGCACGGCAGCCCTGATTTACGGCAAACGGCGCATCGGAAAGTCCACTTTAATTGCCGAGGCCGCCGCAGCATTCGACGGTCCGGTGGTGAATTTCCTGTGCGTGCGAAGCACTTTCGAAGGCAATCTGGAACTTTTCAGCCGCTGCATCGCGGATGCGCTCGGTCTTCCGGCGGGTCTGAAGTTCACCTCACTGCAGGATGCATTCGATTTCCTCGGGAAACAGGGAAAACCTGTCCTGGTGGTGCTGGATGAATACCAGTATCTGAAGGAATCCGGGAAAAAATATGAAATCGACTCTTATATGCAGGCGGTTATCGACAGGCTGGCCCCTTCCGTCAAAATAATTCTCTGTGGCTCCTATATTTCCGTGATGAAAGAGCTGCTGGAAGAGGGAGACCCCCTGTTTGGCCGTTTCTCGTTGATTCTCCATTTGTCGGAATTTGATTATTATACTTCCTCAAAATTTTATGAAGACGCCGACAGCCGGCGGAAGATAGAGAATTTCGCTGTGTTCGGCGGCTCACCATACGTTCTTTCCCAGATTCGCAATGATGACTCTGTCATGAATAATGTAATTCGCCTTATTTTGCCGGATACGGGAATCCTGCGCAGCTATATCGAAAATATTATGCTGCGCGAGATTCAGAAGAGCTATGACGTCCGCATTTTGGAGTGTCTTGGAAATGGTAAGAAGAAGTATTCGGAAATCAGTTCCATGCTGGGCGGGGACCGGGGAGGCCTTCTGGACAAGCAGCTGAAAAATCTGCTGAAAATGGAGACAATTGAGACGGATTACCCCATCAACAAGCCAGATGATAATAAGAAAAAATTTTATACCATCTCTGATAATCTCCTGCGCTTTTACTTTACATACGTCTTTGGCAGAAGCGGCCAGCTGCAGCGCCTTGGAGAAGAGGCCTTCTGGGAAAATGAAATTGCTCCCTCAATTGAAGAGTTTGTGAGCCGCCGGTTTGAAGGGATTGTCCGCCAGTACTTTGAGCGACAGGTTCAGAACGGTCAGCTGAAAGGAGTATATGATATCGGCACATTCTGGTATGATGACCCGGAAACGAAAACTTCAGGGGAATTCGACTGCGTACGGAAGAAAAAGAATGCGTACGATTTTTACGAATGCAAATTTTTTCGAAATCCGATGACAGAAGCCGAGTGCCGGGTAGAAGCTGTACAGGTGGAAAAACTGGGCATGCGAATTCCTGTGGGAAAGACAGGCTTTGTCTGCTCTGCCGGTTTTAATTTTTCTTCTGAAGAATATGAGCTGTTGGCAGGAGACGATCTTTTTGAATAAAACTGCGGCACGCAATGCGTATGTACCGTCCAAAACAGGAACAATCCGCTGCTTTTCGGAAAGTTTGTCCCCATCCGGCTTGAAGCTAAAATCGGCAGAATCCAAAATATGGGAACAATCTCCCACTTTTTCGAGGAATTGTTTCTATTGCTTTGTGTTATACAGTAATCTGAAGGCTGTCGAATGGAGACATTTTCTTCAATGCGGGCTGGAATGCTTCGCATTTTTCAAATTTGCATAACAAATATTTCTGCCACATGGGGATATTTTTCTTCAGGAAGGGCGGATTGTTCCTAAATTTCGAAGATTATACGCGTTGCGTGCCAATACTATGAAATAATGTTCTTCTCTTAAGCTTCCTTTAAGGTATCTGCCTTATGATGCCATCATCAAAAGAAAGCAGTGCAGGTCGAGCAAGCATTCCCGCCGGGCCTGCATGGGGATGCCGGAGGAAGCAAAGACGATCCGCCGCATCCGGGATTGCCGGCAAAACCTGAAGACTCAAGCTCAGACAGCAACTCTTCCAATAATAACGGTCAGCCCCCTGAAATGCCCTCCGGAGGCAATGCCCAGGGAGGCCCCGGCGGCGGAGCCGATACCCAGAGCTTCGATTACTCCGGTTCCTACTCGGGAAAGGTAACAGCTGACGGCGAGGAGGTCACTTCCGAGAGCGAAAGCATTGACGCTGCGGACACGGACCAGAACGCCCTCCTTTCCGAGAACAGCGGCACCCTTGAGGTCAGGAACGGAACAGTTACGAAATCCGGCGATGACACGAACGGGGACAACTGCAACTTCTACGGCCTGAACTCCATTTCCCTGACCGTAGGCGAGGGTTCGAAGACCTATCTCTCCGACACAGCGCTTTCCGCGACGAGCGAGGGATCGAACGCAATATTTGCAACGGATTCCGGCACGGCCTACGCGGAAAACGTCACGATCAACACCTCTGCCGGCAACTCCCGCGGCCTTGACGCCACCTACGGCGGCACCGTCATCGCGGACAAGATGACAATCACGACCCAGGGCGAGCACTGCGCGGCTCTTGCTACCGACCGTGGCGGCGGCTCTATATCTGTTACCAATTCCGAGCTTTCCACCGCCGGCTCCGGCTCGCCCCTTCTCTATTCGACGGGCGACATCGAGGTCGATAGTGTGACCGGAACGGCCACGGGCAGCCAGATTGCAGGCATGGAAGGCCTGAACAAGATTCTGATCCTGAACAGCAATCTGACGTCTACTATCACGGACAAGACAGCTTCCGACCCCGTAGCAGACGGCATAATAATATATCAGTCCACGTCAGGAGACGCCGAAACTTCGACCGGTGAGGCCGCGGAATTCCAGGCCGTAGACTCGACGCTTTCTTCTTCTATCGAGTCGGGCGCCTTTGTTTATGTGACGAATACCGAGGCAAATATATTATTCTCGAACAGTACCCTGAACTTCGACTCCGAAAAGGCCAAGCTCCTTTACATCGCAGGGAATAATGCAAACAGCTGGGGTACGGCGGGCTCAAACGGGGGCACGGTCACCTTTACGGCTGGCAATCAGACCCTGACAGGCGACGTCACTGTCGATACGATCAGCACCCTTGATTTCTACCTTCTGAACGGTTCGACCTACACCGGGGCCATGTCCATAGAAGAAAACGCGGACGGCGGCACGGCAGTTGACTCTCCGATTACTGTCAATGTTTCCGCGGACTCCACGTGGGTCGTAACCGGTGACACAACCATATCAAATCTGAACGCCGAAGACGGGGCGAAGATTGTTGACGCCGACGGCAAGACCGTGACCATCGTTGCAGGCGGCAGTACTGTTGTCGAAGGAGACTCGGACATTACATTAACTGTTACCGGAAGCTACTCGGATACCGTTACAACCACTAACGCGAACGAGATCGACTCCGACTACATCGACCGGACAGACTTCGATTCCCACTACGGAACCTCTACGGCATTTGTTACCTCTTCCGACACTTCGGTAACGGCAGCCACCGAGACAGCAGCCGATACATCGGATACGGCGGAGACTGCCGCTATCGACACCACGGAAGACGACAGGTCCTACGCCGGTTGGATCATCGGCGGCATCGTCATCGCCGCGGCCGCTGCCTGCGGGGTTACCGTTTATATCTCCAGGAAGAAGAAGCAGTGACCTCCTTTCGCTGCCCTCTTAGATAACAGGGGTCAGGAACCATTACTTTGACTGCCCTCTGGTCCAGTACTGGCGGGGGCTAGAGGGGGGTCTGACCCCATCTCAGCCAGTACTGGCGCGGTTGTCATGAGTTATCAACAATGGTACCTGACCCTCTGAAGCAATGGCGGGTACGCAATGCGTACCCGCCAATTTTTCGTTTACAGGGTTTAAAAAAGCGTCTAAAATAGCGCTGAAAGAAGGTGCTGCCATGTCTGACCTTGAGGCGAAAACAGAAGAGTTATACCATGCTGCTGCCCGGTACGACGCCGGCGACCCGAAGCGGATCCAGCATTTTACGAAGGTCTGGACCTATGCCCGCCTGATCGGGCTGGGTGAGGGACTGGACGAGAAGACGCTTTTTACATTAGAATGTGCGGCCATTGTCCATGATATAGGCATCCACAAGGCGGAAGAACTCTACCATTCCACGGCCGGCAAATATCAGGAAGAACTGGGGCCGGCGGAAGCAAAGAAACTGCTGATCGGCCTTGGATTTTCGGCTGAGACGACGGAACGGGTCTGCTTCCTGGTGGGCCACCACCACACATATTCCGGCATTGACGGCATCGACTGGCAGATTCTGGTGGAGGCGGACTTTCTTGTCAATCTCTTCGAAGATGCTTCTCCCCGCGACGCCGCTGTAAGCGCTTACAAGAAAGTCTTCCGCACGGCGACCGGAAAGAAGATGTGGGAAGAAATGTACGGGAGTGAATATTGAAGCGAGGCATGATATGAGCTTACTGATCAAGGATACAACAAGGGAAGAACGGGCACAGATTGTGGCCCGGTCGCTGGGCAATGGCTGCGGCAGCTGTGACGGCTGCGGGGCCTGCGGCTCCGCGGATATGTACGACGACTACATCGAGGGGCGGAAGGAACTGGCCCAGATCAACGCCGAATACAGGGCCCGCTATGTCTCCGACGCCGGCCCGGAGCGCATTCCCGACCGAAGCTGCCCGGAGGGGTACTGAAAAGCGGGAAACAGGCCATGTGCAGTCTCTTCCG
>CAZOYS010000058.1:0-8348 GCA_964584155.1 uncultured Lachnospiraceae bacterium | reverse complement strand
AGGAGATCATCTGGGAGACCGAGTGGATATTGTCCATGAACTTGAGGTAGTCGTCGGCCCCCTGGAAGTGGGACGAGATATTCTTCACGATGTCTTTCAAATAGGAGAGCATCTCCGCTTCCTGGCGGGCGTCGAGGTCGCTCACTGTCGGGTAGAAGGTATAGGAGGCCGTGATATTGTCCTTCGTATAGGAAATGTCCGTGACCTCGACCCTTGTGCCGGCGAGAATCTCGACGAGGAAGCCGTTATTTGATTCTTCTACCGACTTGTACGTAAACGTGACACCGATCCGGTGGAAGTTTTCCGCGCTTCTCGGGTCGGCCCCGTCCTTCAGGGGCAGGGCGATATGGGGTTCGAGCGGATTTTCCTGCATCTCCTCCAGCATGCCGCGGGCGGACCGGGCCAGATATACATAGGCCGTCGTGCCGGGCAGAATCAGGGTGTCTTCGACAGGGAGGACGACTGCCTCCTGGGATACGATTTCTTTCTTTTCATTACTAATATTTTCATCCATAATCGGGAATCTCCTTTCGTCTTGCAGGGGTTTCTCAGGTTTTCCGCCAGTATACACGCATCAAATCAAAATTGCAAGACTTTTTTAGCACTCATTTAACTTGGCTGCTAATCACCGCGAAATTTGGCGCCGTTAATGCGGAGAGCAGGAAGCGGACCGGATTGTACACTGGCAGAAGAAGGCCGTGAGCAGGTACAAAAAGTCTGCAGGCGGCGGATTTATATGGTAGAATAGCCGTATCTATCGGATTTCAGGTGACTTATTGTTTTACATTAGTCATATGTCTATATTAGGAAGGAATCGCTTCATGTCCGCTCAGCTGGCTGTTCAGATTTTCTACGGGGTCTGCATTACCGCCTCCCTCATTCCCTGCGCCATGGCCTTTTTCCAGAGGCCGGGCAATATTCAGCGCTACCTCCTCTGCGGCTCCTTTCTCGTGGTCCTTCTTTCCCTCGGCCGCTTCCTTACGGCCTGTGCCGACGGGGAATCTTCCATGGTTGCCGCCTACAAGGTCATCAATTTCACGGGCTGCTGGCTCTGGTTCCTCATTCTTCTTTTCATCAGCGCCTATACCCACAGGAATCTTCCCAGGGGGGCGGTTGTCGCCATGGCCCTTCTTAATTCCCTGGAATCCGTCATGATCTATTTTCTCTCGCTTCCGGGAGTCTTCTATACGAAGTACAGCTTCGTGACGAGAAACGGCCTGCCTTTCCTTGAGAGGGAAGGCTATACGCTCACAGCCTATGTCTACTTCGCCACGGAATTTCTTTATCTGTTTCTGGCCGTCGTATTGATCCTTCAGTATCTCGTGAAGTACTACCGGGTCCGGATTTCCGTCACGGTCATGCTGATCTTCTGCATCGTCGTCCCCTCCGTCGTCTATATCCGGGAGCTTCTTGTGAATCCGGTCACCTCGCTTGTTCCCCTGGCTGCGGCTGTCGTCATGATCTTCCTGAATCTCATCGTCTACCTCGGCCGGGTCTATGACATGGACACGATTGTCCGGGATATCGCCGTGAACGCCCAGGATTCGGCCGTCATTCTCGTCGCGGACGGGAAGTATTTTCTTGCGGCCAATGAAAAGGGATTTGCCCAGTTTCCGGCACTTAAAAATGCCGTTCCCTGGATGCCTGTGGCCGAAGCTTCCGGGGAAGTTGCCGACCTCTTTTCCGGTGGAAAGACCGAAGTTGAGATCGGAGAGCGTATCTATGAGCCGAGAATCTGGAACGTGGACGACAAGGGACAGAAGATGGCGGCCCTCTGGCTTCTCGATGTGACGGAGGCGAAGAAGCATCAGAAGTTCATGGCCCAGTACCGGTCCGACCTTGAGAAGGAGGTCTCTTTAAAGACCGAATCCCTGACCCAGGCCGAGAACCGCCTGGCGGAGACCCTGACCCAGACTGTGACTTCTCTCATGTCCATGGTCGATTCCAAAGACCGCTATACGTCCGGTCATTCCTTCCGGGTGGCCAGATATTCGAAGATGATTGCGAAGGGCATGGGAAAGACGAAGGCCGAGCAGGACCTCATCTATGTGACGGCCCTCCTGCACGACGTTGGAAAAATTCATGTGCCGGATGAAATCCTGAACAAGAGGGGAAAACTTACGAAAGAGGAGTTTCAGATCGTAAAACTCCACCCGACGACTGGCTATGCCATGCTGACGTCCATCACGTCCATTCCGGACATCCTGAAGGGGGCCCGCTGGCACCACGAGCGCTATGACGGAAAGGGCTATCCCGACGGCCTCTCCGGAGAAGATATTCCGGAGATTGCCCGCATCATCGGGGTGGCGGATTCCTATGACGCAATGACTTCCCGCCGGGGCTACCGGGACGTCCTGCCCCAGGAAGTGGTCCGGGATGAGATCGCAAGAAATGCCGGCACCCAGTTCGATCCGGCGGCCGCCCAGGCTATGCTGGACCTCATAGACCGGGACAAAAACTATCGTCTCCGGCAGGAGGAAAATGACCGGGTCGGCATCGTCTATGTTCTGAATGACTTCTATGAGGAGACAGTCTCCTCCATGCTAGCTGATTCCGTCCTCTTTGACGTGCACGACGTGACGGACCTTTCGGCCCTTGACGGCCTCTCTGACGACGCCATCAAGGAAACGGCCGTCATGATCGATGCGGACGGAAATGACCGGGGACGGATTGCCGAGCTCCGGAAGCAGTATCCGCAGATTTCCATCATTGCGATTTCCAATGACCATACCTTTGACAACTTCATGGGCCTGATTTCCGCCGGAGCGGATAATGTAATCATGCGCCCTCTCGAGCAGCATATGATTGAAGAGACCCTGGCCATCATTCTGCACAAGAACCAGTCGCTCATGTCCTGGAAGGCAGGAAATGTTTCAGCTTGGAGTCTGGGATGGATGTAATTAGCGGCCTGACAAGTGAAGAAGTGCGGCAGCGGGTGGCGGCCGGCAAAGTCAATGTGACGGAGACAAGTACCGGAAAGACGGAGGGGCAGATTGTCCGGGACAATATCTGCACCTATTTCAACGCGATCTTTGCGGTCCTGGCTGTCCTTCTCATCATTTCAGGCAACTACAATGATCTGACCTTCATTGCGGTCATCGTCATCAATACGGCCATCGGCATTATCCAGCAGATATCGTCGAAGAGGACGATTGACAAGCTGACCCTGCTTACGGTGTCCGACTATGAGGCGGTCCGGGACGGGGCCAAATCAAAAGTCAAGGCTGACCGGCTCGTGCAGGACGATGTGTTATTCCTGTCCTCCGGTCAGCAGATCCCGGCCGACGCCGTCGTGCTGTCCGGAAATGCCCATGTGAACGAGTCCCTGCTGACCGGCGAAGCCGATGAAATCGAAAAGAAGAAGGGGGACACCCTTCTTTCCGGTTCCTTCGTCGTGTCCGGCAAATGCCTGGCCCGGCTGACGAAAGTCGGAGCGGAGTCCTATGCGGCTCGTCTTTCCGCCAAGGCCAGGTCCGCGGGAGAGAAGCAGTCGGAGATGGTCCGCTCCATAGACGCCATCATCAAGGTGGCCGGCATTCTCATCATTCCCGTCGGTGCCATCCTTTTCGCCCAGTCCATGCTGGCCAACGGCAATACCTTCTCCGTAAGCATCCGATCGGCTGTCGGGGCCGTCATCGGGATGATTCCCGAGGGCCTCTATCTCCTTTTGACCGTAGCTCTGGCCATGAGCGCCGCGAAGCTGGCTGCCCAGCACGTCATGCTTCATGACATGCGGTCTATGGAAGCCCTGGCCCGGGTGGATGTCATCTGCGTCGACAAGACCGGAACCATCACGGATGCGGCCATGAAGGTGACGGAGGTGTTCGGGGTCGGAAGCGGCAGTACATCGGACTATGAAGGGGCCCTCAAGGCCTACATGGCAGCCGTGCCGGACAACAACGCCACCGCAGAAGCCCTGCGGGCCTATTATTCCGAAAAAGTTTTTTCGACGCGTTTCAATCCGATAAAGGTCGTCCCTTTCGACTCGAAAAACAAGTACTCGGAAATACAGGCGTCCGACGGGACCTACCGCCTGGGTGCCCCGGAATACGTGGCGGATCCCGCCTCGCTCGAGGCAGAGAAGGAACGGCTGGAAAACCTGAAGAATCAGGGCACCCGGGTCATGGCTTTCGCCAAAGACGGAAAGGCCGTCCTCTTCATCGCCATAGAAAACCACATCCGGGAAAATGCCCCGGGCACATTTGAATTCTTCAAAAACCAGGGGGTGACCGTGAAGGTCATTTCCGGCGACAATCCCGAGACCGTGTCGAAGATTGCCCAGAGGGCGAAGATTGCCCACGCGGAGTCCTTCATCGACATGAGCGGAATACAGCCCGGCTCCGTCGAACTCCACGAGGCAGCGGAAAAGTACACTGTCTTCGGCCGCGTCACGCCTGAGCAGAAGAAGGCCCTGGTGAAGGCCATCCGGGCCGGGGGAAAGAAGGTCGCCATGACCGGCGACGGCGTGAACGACATTCTGGCCATGAAGGAGGCGGACTGCTCCATCGCCATGGGGTCGGGCTGCGAAGCCGCGGCCAATGCGGCCCAGGTGGTTCTCATGGATTCGGACTTTTTCCATATGAAGGAAATTGTCTCCGAGGGCCGGCGGGATATCAACAACCTCACGAGGTCCGCCACATTATTTTTGTACAAGAACCTCTTTTCCCTCTTCCTGGCCATATTTTCCATCATCAATTTCATCAGCTATCCCCTGACGCCGGCCCAGATTTCCCTGATTTCGGCCTTCAATATCGGGATTCCGGCCTTCTTCCTGGCCTTTGAGGAAAATACAAAGAAGCAGAAGGACCACTTCATCCGGACGGTACTGCTCAAGTCTATGCCGGCCGCCCTCACGTCCTTCCTGGCCATTGCGGCCCTGGTCATCTTCAGCCAGACCTTCGGCATCAGCAATGAAGATATGAGTACGGCCTCCACCTTCCTTCTGGCCATCGTGGGCTTCATGATTCTCGTGGAGATTTCCCACCCCCTGAACCGCTATCGAATGACGGTCATCATCGGCTGCATTGCCGGCCTGATTGTGGCGGCCCTTTTGCTTCCGGATTTCTTCGCCCTGAAGGCGGTCTCGACCCGCTGCGTCATGCTCTTCGTCGTCTTCGCCCTGGCCGAGGACACGGTCATGCGGTGGCTGACAAGGCTTTTCAAGCTCCGGGCGCCTGCTTCTTCTCACAAGAAGGCCGCTTAAATATTCCTTTTCCTTTTCAAGCGATTTTGCTATAATTGCTCGTATAGATTTCATGGAGGGTTTGTCATGGCAAACGAAAAAAGCAGCTTTGAGGTCAAGGAAGGCGTCTTCATTTCAGCGGACGTGGTTGCCGTGATTGCAGGTCTTTCCGCGACCGAGGTCGATGGAGTTTCCTGCCTGGCCGGCGGCATTGAAAACGGCGATATCGAGAAGCTTTCGGCAGCCCGCCTGTCCCGGGCAATCAAAATTATTTCCCACCCGGACGACTCGATCACCATTCGTCTCGCTATCGAAATCGCCTACGGATACGGCATTCCCGAAGTCACGGCGAATGTCCAGCAGAAGGTGGGAAGTTCAATCGAGAACATGACCGGCATCAAGGTCACCCATGTGGACATCAAGATTGCGTCCGTCGCAGTACCTGGAAATCACTGAATACGAAGCAGCTTTTGCTCATTCTGCGGGGTGCCGTGTGTCATGTTTTCCTGACTGCGGTGCCCTGTTTTCATACCTGACCTATACAAAGCACGAGATGTTCCTGCATCTTTTCACATGACTAATGTAAAGCGCAGGGACATTAGTGTATTACAAAAATTACGGAGACTAGACTTATGACGAGACGGGAAATCCGCGAAGCAGTATTCAAGATTGTCTACATGTCGGACTTTTACAGCGGAAAAGAAGCAGAGGAGCAGGCGTCCACCTTCCTTGCCGGAATCGACGGCATGTCGGACGATGAGAAAAAGGAAATCGAAGGCCGGGCCGACGGGGTCATCGAGAAGAAGAAGGACTTGGATGCCCTGATCGACGAGAAGACGGAAGGCTGGAAGGCGGCCCGCATGCCGAAGACGGACCTTGCCACCATCCGCCTGGCCCTCTACGAGATCCGGGAGGAAGGCCTGGACGCCGGCATCGCCATCAATGAGGCGGTCGACATTGCAAAGAAGTACGGGGACGAAAACTCCGGCTCCTTCGTAAACGGGGTTCTGGCCCGCCTGATTTGACTGCCTTTCAGCAGGTAAGGAAGCAGTTGCTTTTTTTCGCAGGAGCATGCGTTTATGCCTGAGAAGAAAATCTACACCGTATCGGCGGTCAACCACATCATCTCCTCCATGTTTTCGGACGAGGAATTCTTCTCTTCCCTCGCCGTGACTGGGGAGGTCTCAAACGTCGTCTACCACCGGTCCGGCCACATCTATTTCTCCGTCAAGGACGCCTCATCCGTTCTTCCGGCCGTCATGTTCCGCTCGGCGGCATCGACCGGTCTCAAGTTCAAGATGAATGACGGGGACAAGGTCGTGATCTACGGATCCATCGGCGTCTACGAGCAGGGAGGCCGCTACCAGCTCTATGCCCGCCGCATCGAGCGGGCCGGGGTCGGAGACCTCTACCGGCGCTTTGAGGAGCTGAAGAAGGCCCTCTCTGAAGAGGGCATGTTCGACGAGGCCTATAAGCAGCCCATTCCGCCCTATGGCCTGAATATCGGTGTCGTCACGGCGCCGACCGGGGCTGTCATCCACGATATCATAAGGAATGCCAGAAGAAGGAATCCTTACGTTTCCATCACCCTCTGTCCTGTCAAGGTGCAGGGGGAGGGAGCGGCCGAAGAGATTGCGACCGGCCTGGCCCGCATGGATACCATGGGCTTTGACACAATCATCGTCGGCCGGGGCGGGGGCTCCATAGAGGACCTCTGGGCCTTCAACGAGGAGGTCGTGGCCCGGCAGATCTTTGCCTCCCGGACGCCCATTATTTCCGGGGTCGGCCATGAACCGGACATGACGATTGCGGACTTCGTCGCCGACAGGCGGGCTTCGACCCCGACGGCGGCCGCGGAACTGGCCGTTTTCTCCTACGACGAGTTCGCTGCCGGTCTTGCCGAAAAGAAGCAGCAGATGGCCCATGCCTTTTACCTCAAGGTCGAGCGGGTCAAGAGGGAGATTGAAAGGGACCGGGGGATGCTCTCCCGCCTCTCTCCGGAGGCCCGGGTCCGGTCCCTATATCAGCGCATTTCCGAAAAAACCGATGCCCTGGACCGGGCCATGCAGCTTAAGCTTTCCGCGGCCCGGGAGCGGCTCCCCAGGCAGGCGGTTTACGTAAGCTTCATGGAAAGAGCCCTTGCTGCGGCAAGGGGCCGGTTGCCGAAGCAGGCGGCTTTCGATACGGCTATCGGTACAAGGCTTTCCGACACGAAGGCCCGGGTGAAGCTGATCGAAATGAAGCCCGGGGAACTCATGGAAAAGCGCCTTCTGGAGCGGAAGAATGCCGTCGGTCGTACGGCCGCCGTCCTCGACGGGCTCTCGCCTCTGAAGAAGCTCTATAGCGGCTACTCCTATGTGACGGATGAAGAAGGGCACAATGTAAAGAGCGTCACCGGTCTTTCCGAAGGGGATAGCCTTTCCATCCGCCTTTCGGACGGCAATGTGAAGACACGGATACAGGAAGTCCATGCAGGGACCTGAAAACAGCGGAATAAGTGTTTGACATAAAACTGAGAACCAAAGGGGAAATCCATGGCAGCAAAAGCAGCGAAAAAAGAAGAGAAGTTTGACTTTTCAGCCCTCTCTATTGAGGACGGGCTGAAGGAGCTCGATGAGATCACGGCAAAGATGCAGGATCCCAATCTCCCCCTCGAGGAAGCCTTCGCCCTCTATGAAAAAGGCACGGCCCTGCTTTCCTACGTGAACGGGAAGGTGGAGTCCGTGGAGGCAAAGGTCCGGGTCCTGAAGGAGGACGGGACGACGGCCCCTTTCGGGAACTATGACGGGGCCCCGGCTGCCTCCGGGAGCGGGGATTCCGGTTCAGGGGAAGGCGACGGCAGCGGCAGCGCAGGCGGTGTGGATCCCCACGGCTTCTACGGGGACGACGAGCTGCCCTTTGCCTGAAGACGGAAAATACAGTCTGTCCCGTGACAGGTTTTAAAAAGACACGGGAATTTATTATTCATAAATGATACTTGAACGCATAGAAAAAACAGGGGATATAAAGAAAATTCCCGAGTCGGACCTGCCGGCCCTGGCGGGAGAGATCCGCTCCTTTCTCATAGAGACTCTCTCGAAGAAGGGGGGCCACCTGGCTTCCTCCCTCGGAACCGTGGAGCTCACCATGGCCCTGCACCGGGTCTTTGACCTGCCGGAGGACAAAC
>CAZOYS010000057.1:0-8590 GCA_964584155.1 uncultured Lachnospiraceae bacterium | reverse complement strand
ACCTGGTCTCCGGCCTCTCTGTCAAGGACGAGGCAGCGGTGGACTATGTGAAGCGCTTCACGGAAGCGGACGGCATTATCACGACCCGGTCCAATATTTCGGCCCATGCCAGGGAAATCGGCCTGAATACGGTCCTCCGCTTCTTTGTCATCGATTCCAAGGCCGTGAACAATATCAAGCGGCTTGCGAATGAGCATGTCCAGCCGGACGTGATTGAAATCATGCCGGGGGTTGTCTCTCCGGACATCATCACGGAAATCGACGGCCTGTCCCGGGTGCCTGTCCTTGCGGGCGGCCTTGTGCGGACGCGGGAAGAGTGTCTGCGGGCGCTTAAGGCCGGAGCGACAGCGGTGTCGACTACGAATCGGGGGTTGTGGAAAGCATAATAAAATTCATAATTCATAATGCATAATTCATAATTATTTCTTGCGTCAGCATTCTTAATTATGAATTGAATTTTCAGCTGCTTAACTTGCAATTATGCATTATGAATTGTGCATTATGCATTTAAATTGCTGCATTATGCATTGATTGTAATTATTAAAGGGGGTTTAGGGGAAATGAGTGCAAAGTATGTAATGGCGCTGGATGCCGGCACGACAAGCAACCGCTGCATCCTTTTTGACCGGCAGGGCAATATGTGCTCCGTGGCCCAGAAGGAATTCCGGCAGATCTATCCGCAGCCGGGCTGGGTCGAGCACGACCCCAAGGAAATCTGGTCCACCCAGCTGGGGGTTGCCGTTGAAGCCATGGGGAAGGTCGGGGCCCAGGCCTCGGATATCGCGGCTATCGGCATCACGAACCAGCGTGAGACCACCATTGTCTGGGACCGGGAAACCGGAGAACCCGTCTACAACGCCATCGTCTGGCAGTGCCGCAGAACAAGCGAGTATGCGGACAGCCTGAAGGAGCGCGGTCTTACGGATATGATCCGGGACAAGACCGGTCTCATCATCGATGCTTACTTCTCGGCGACGAAAATCCGCTGGATTCTCGAGAATGTGCCCGGGGCCAGGGAAAAGGCCGAGGCCGGCAAGCTTCTCTTCGGCACCGTCGAGACCTGGCTCATCTGGAAACTGACGGAAGGCCGGGTCCATGTGACGGATTATTCCAATGCGGCCCGGACAATGCTCTTCAACATCAACACCCTGGACTGGGACGATGACATCCTGAGGGAACTCGATATTCCCCGCTCCATGCTGCCCACCCCCATGCCGTCTTCGGCTGTCTACGGGGAGGCGGACCCTAAGTTCTTCGGCGGCCCCATTCCCATAGGCGGGGCAGCTGGCGACCAGCAGGCGGCCCTTTTCGGCCAGACCTGCTTCACGGAAGGCGAGGCCAAGAACACGTACGGCACCGGCTGCTTCCTCCTCATGAATACAGGCGAGAAGCCGGTCTTCACGAAGAACGGCCTGCTGACCACCATTGCCTGGGGTATCGACGGGAAAGTGAACTACGCCCTTGAGGGCTCCGTCTTTGTAGCCGGGGCTTCCGTCCAGTGGCTTCGCGACGAGCTTCGCATCATCGATTCCTCCGCGGATTCCGAATATATGGCGACCAGGGTCAAGGATACGAACGGCTGCTATGTCGTTCCGGCCTTCACCGGCCTTGGCGCTCCCTACTGGGACCAGTACGCCCGGGGCACGATTGTCGGATTGACCCGGGGCTGCAACAAGTATCACCTCATTCGGGCGACCCTCGAAGGCGTCGACTATCAGGTGGCCGATGTCCTTTCCGCCATGGAAGAGGCTTCCGGGGTAGACCTGAAAGCCCTGAAGGTGGACGGCGGCGCCTCGAAGAACAACTTCCTCATGCAGTTCCAGGCCGATATCATCGGGGTTCCGGTCAACCGCCCTTCCTGCGTCGAGACCACGGCCATGGGGGCTTCCTACCTGGCCGGCCTCGCTGTCGGCTACTGGAAAAACAAGGCCGAGGTCATTAGCAACTGGAACATCGACGCGGTCTTCAAGCCCGAGATGTCCGACGAAGACCGGGCCCGCCACATGAAGGGCTGGCACAAGGCCGTGAAGTACGCGTCGGGCTGGGCCAAGGATGATGACTAAAAACTCTTGCATTGGCCTCTGCGAGGGTGTATTATTCAGGCATAAGTTAATCAGTGAGCTGAGATAAGGAGTCGGCTGAAGAAACGCAAAAAGCATTGCGTCTCTTTGCCGACTCTTTTTGTTTATGAAAGGAGAACTGCTGTGGTTTATGATGTGGTGATCATCGGTGCGGGCGTCACCGGGGCTGCCGTTGCCCGGGAACTGTCCCGCTACAAGGCTGAGGTGTGTGTTCTCGAGGCCGGAGAGGATGTATGCTCGGGCACATCCAAAGCGAATTCCGCTATTATTCATGCGGGATATGATGCGGAGCCGGGTTCAATGATGGCGAAGATGAATGTCCGCGGCAATGAGATGATGGACGAGATCGCGCGGGACCTGGACATCCCCTTCCGCCGCAACGGCTCCTTCGTTGTCTGCCTGGATGAAAGCGAGAAGGCCGGCATTCAGGCCCTCTACGACAGGGGCGTTAAAAACGGAGTGAGGGACATGGAAATCCTCTCCGGCGATGAGGCCAGAAAGCTGGAGCCCAATCTCACACCCGACGCTGTCTGCGTCCTTTACGCGAAGACAGCCGGCATCATCTGCCCCTTCAAGCTCAATATCGCCATGGCGGAGAACGCCAATGTAAACGGGGTCGACTTCCGCTTCAATACGAGGGTTGAGAACCTGAAGAAGGAAGACGGGGTCTGGAAAATCCGCACCAACAACGGCGAATACAAGGCCCGCTATGTCGTAAACGCAGCCGGTGTCTATGCCGATGTCTTTCACAATATGGTTTCAAAGAAGAAAATCCACATCACCCCCCGGAAGGGCGAGTACAATCTCCTGGACCGGAACGCCGGCGGCATCGTTGAGCGGACCATCTTCCAGCAGCCCACGAAGTACGGCAAGGGCGTCCTCGTTGCGCCGACCATCCACGGCAACGTCATTGTAGGCCCGACCGCTACGGATATAGATAATAAAGAAGGCGTGAACACGACCCAGGAAGGCATTGACGAGCTGACCTCAAAGGCAACCCGCTGCGTTCCGAACCTTCCCATGCGGCAGGTAATTACGGCCTTCGCCGGCCTCCGTGCCCATGAGGACAATCACGAATTCGTCCTCGGTCCTGTCGAAGAAGACGGGACCTTCATCGACTGCGCCGGCATCGAGAGCCCCGGCCTTACGAGCTCCCCGGCCATCGGCGAGTACATCGGCAATATGATGCGGGATATGATGCATCTCGAGAACAAAGAGAACTGGATTGCTACCCGTAAGGACATCCTGAATCCTTCCAAGCTCTCCATAGAAGAGCGGAACGAACTCATCAAAAAGGAACCCGCTTACGGACAGATCATCTGCCGCTGCGAGTCCGTGACAGAGGGCGAGATCATCGATGCCATCCGGCGTCCCCTCGGCGCCCGGTCCTTAGACGGCGTGAAGAGAAGAACCCGGGCCGGCATGGGCCGCTGTCAGGCCGGCTTCTGCAGCCCCAAGGTCATGGAAATTCTCTCCCGGGAGCTGGGACTTCCCCTTGACGAGATTACGAAGTCCGGCGGAGAGTCAAAGATCGTATTCGAGCGGACAAAGGGACTGGAGGACAAGTGAAATGAAAAATTATGATATCGTAATCGTCGGCGGCGGTCCTGCAGGTCTTGCGGCTGCTGTTGCGGCAAAGAAAGCAGGGAATGATTCCATCCTTATCCTCGAGCGGGACAAGGAACTGGGCGGCATCCTGAACCAGTGCATCCACAACGGTTTCGGCCTTCATACTTTTAAAGAAGAGTTGACCGGCCCCGAATACGCATGGCGCTTCATACAGCAGGTTCTCGATCTCGGCATCGAGTATAAGCTCAACACCATGGTCATGGACATTGCTCCGGACCGGACTGTCACAGCGATGAACAAGGAAGACGGTATGTTTCAGATTCCTGCCAAGGCAGTCATCCTTGCCATGGGCTGCCGGGAGCGGCCGAGAGGCGCCCTGAACACGCCCGGCTACCGGCCCGCCGGTATCTTCTCCGCAGGAACGGCCCAGCGCCTCGTGAACATCGAAGGCTACATGCCCGGCCGCGAAGTCGTCATTCTGGGCTCCGGTGATATCGGCCTCATCATGGCCCGCCGGATGACCCTGGAAGGGGCCAAGGTCAAGGTCGTTGCCGAGGTCATGCCCTATTCCGGCGGCCTCAAGCGGAACATTGTCCAGTGCCTTGACGACTTCGGAATTCCCCTGAAGCTCTCCCACACGGTTATCGACATCGAGGGCAAGGAGCACATCAAGGCCGTCACCATCGCCGAGGTCGGCCCCGACCGGAAGCCTATTCCCGGCACGGAAGAGCGCTACACCTGCGACACCCTCCTTCTGTCGGTCGGCTTGATTCCGGAGAACGAGCTTTCCCAGAAGGCCGGTGTCGAGATGAGCCGGATTACGAACGGACCCGTCGTAAACGAGTCCCTGGAGACCAATATTCCCGGCGTTTTTGCCTGCGGCAATGTCCTCCATGTCCATGACCTGGTTGACTACGTTTCCGAGGAGGCGACCCGGGCCGGGGCCAACGCGGCGGCTTTCGTCGCGGACGGCTGCAAGGAAGAAAAGCCTGCCCATCCGATTACTCTCCATGCGACAGACGGGGTCCGTTACACGGTGCCTTCGACCATCGATACGGACCGCATGACGGACCAGCTGACTGTCCGCTTCCGGGTCGGCGCTATATATAAGAACGCCTACGTTTCCATCTATTACGGCGACGAGCGCGTCCGCCACGTGCAGAAGCGCATCATTGCGCCCGGCGAGATGGAGCAGGTCATTCTCCTGAAGGACGACCTGAAGAAGCACCCGGACCTTTCCGACATTACCATCAAGATTGAGCAGGAGTGAGAGATATGATAGAAAAAAAAGAACTGACCTGCATCAACTGCCCCATGGGCTGCCAGCTTTCGGTCGAGCTCGAGGACGGCGCTGTGAAGAGCGTTACAGGAAACACCTGCCCCAGGGGCGATGCCTATGCAAGAACGGAAGTCATCAATCCCGTGCGGACCGTGACATCCACCTGCATTGTGGCAGACGGGGACAAGCCCAGGGTTTCGGTGAAGACGGCTTCCCCGATTCCCAAGGGAAAGATTGACCTTGTCATGAAGGAAATTAATGAAGTCCGTGCAAAGGCCCCCGTGAAGATCGGGGACGTGCTGGTCAAAGATACGGCCGGCACCGGCGTTGACGTCATTGCGACAAGAAATATTGAAAAGATTGCCTGAGAGGTCTTTTTAAGAGGGATTATATAAGGGGTAAAAGAAGCCTGCAGCATGTTTGTCGGGGGACAAGTGCTGCAGGCTTTTCGCAATCCATATTCAGTTTTTGTCACCGTTCTTTTTTGCAATGGCATCAAAGATCAGGCCGCTGATACTCAGAGCCAGAGCCACGACAGACAGGGTGGCAAGGGTACGCTTCACTTTCATTTCTTTTCCTCAGGTGCCAGCCCCAAGTACTTCCGCAGAGCCGGAATGGCGGCTTCCGCATCGGCGTGGCCCAGCATGTAGAGGTCACCGAGTTTTTCAATATCGGGCTCCATGCGGCCGACCCGGGGCGGGACGGAAGGAGCGATACAGAAGACACGGCCCCTTTCTTCCAGGTGCTCAAGGCGGTCACATTCACGGTTGTAGCGCTCGTCGCTGTGATGCAGGGCCCGAAGCAGGTTCGGATAGACTGCATAGCGGCGGGAAGCCACTTCATCATATGCCGCATCCGCCATACCGCCGCCGGTGGTGTCCTTGTGAAAGCCCCTGGACCGGGTGCGGACGACGACAATCTTTTCATAGCCTTCGTCGAGAGCCCACTGGTAGGGGATATTGCAGGAGCAGCCTCCGTCTAAGTAGCGGTGGCCGTCGAGGTAGACAGAAGCGGAAAGAACCGGCATGGTTGCTGAGGCCCGGATGGCCTTGTCCATATCCGATACATTCTTCTTTTCCAGGTAGGCTGGCTTGCCGGTTGCCACATCGGTAGCCACGGCGACGAAACGGCGGGAGGAAGAATTGAAGGCCTTCCAGTCCAAAGCCTCGACATTTACTTTGTCGGAAAACATATAGTCAAAGCCGAAGGGGCTGCGGTTCCGGAGATAAGCTTCTATGCCGAAGTAGCGGCGGTTGTAGCGGTTTGAAAGATTGAAGCGGGCCGAGCGGCCGATCTGGCGCGTGATATAGCCGACCCCGTTCAGGGCTCCGGCGGAGACGCCGACAACAGTCTGCAGATTGATGCCGTGTTCCATGAGGCAATCCGTCACCCCGGATGTGTAGAGGCCGCGGAGAGCGCCGCCTTCAAGGACAAGGCAGCCTTCCGTGATAGGCCCCCTGGCCCGTCCGTGCTTGATTTCCCCTATGCGGGAGTAGGACTTGTACTCGACGTGGTCCTTGTAGAACTTCGCGCCGGTGAATGCGGCAACAGCAGCAACTGCAGCATATTTCAATTCTTTCGATGCCATTCCATCCACCTCCGGACAAAAAATCGTTACAGATGAAAACTTTGCGGGAGCACAAACTTCCCGCAGGCTTTGATTTCCTGTTTACATTACCATTTTTCGGGACAAAAAGCACTAGCTTGTGTTAACATATGAATTAATATGTCGCCGGCAGCGCATTAGTATTCATCAATGGCACATAATGCTGATGGTTCTGCGCAGCCGCGTCAGCAAAACTTGTTTTGCAAAAAAGGAGAAATCATGGGAACCTTTCGAACGATAGAAGTACATGAGGCGGTCGGGACGGTAAACGACCGCATTGCCGAGGACACCCGGCGGGAGCTTGCTGACCAGGGAACCTTCATGGTGAATATGATGGCTTCCCCGGGAGCCGGCAAGACCTCGGTGCTTCTGAAGACCATAGATGCACTGAAAAAGAATAATATAAAAATCGGGGTTATGGAGGCCGATATTGAGGCCGAAGTCGATGCCGAGACCATGGAAAAGGCCGGAGTTTCCACGATTCAGGTCCACACGGCCGGCCGCTGCGCCATGGATGCGAAGATGACGAGCGATACCCTGAAGGCTTTCGATACAAAGGGGCTTAATATTATTTTCCTTGAGAATATCGGAAACCTCGTCTGCCCGGCTGAGGACGACACGGGCGCCCACCGGAATGTCTGCATTCTTTCCGTACCGGAGGGAGACGACAAGCCGCTCAAGTACCCCCTGATGTTTGAGGTCTGCCAGGCTGTCATTATTAATAAAATTGACACCAAGGAATATTTCCCCTTCGACGATGCTGCTGTTGTCGAGCGGATCCACGAGCGCAACCCCTTTGCAAAAATCTTTTTTGTCAGCTCAAAGACAGGCGAAGGAATTGACGAGTGGGCGGACTGGCTCATGGAGGAAATGAAAAAATGAACGAAGATACAGTGAAGATTATAGATCTGAAAGAGAGCATTCTCGCGGACAATGATGCGGATGCGAATGTCCTCCGCGATGAACTGAAGAAGAAGGGGACCTTCTATCTCAATATCATGTCTTCTCCCGGGTCCGGGAAAACCACGACAATACTTGCTCTGCTGAAGAAACTCCCGAAAGATATCCGCGTGGCCGTCATGGAGGCGGACATCGATTCGGACGTGGATGCGAAGACTATTGCAGCTGCAGGCTATGATTCCGTCCAGCTGCATACAGGCGGCATGTGCCATCTCGATGCGGATATGTCGAGGCAGGGCATGCGGGAGCTGCCTGGGGACTATGACCTTGTGATTCTTGAAAACGTGGGGAATCTCGTCTGCCCGGCGGAGTTTGATGCCGGGGCCTCGAAGAACCTCTGCATTCTGGCCCTTCCTGAGGGCGATGACAAGCCTTTAAAGTACCCCCTTATGTTTGAAAAGTCCGACTGCGTCGTCATAAACAAGATTGATGCGGCCCCGGTCTTTGACTTTGACATGGGCGCGGCGGAAAGCGCTATTCACAAGCGCCATGCAGGCATCCCGATTTTCCCGGTTTCAGCGAAGACCGGGGAAGGCATAGCCCCGCTCGCCAAATGGCTCGCGGGTGAGGTGCGGGACTGGAAGCAGCGAGAAAATTTTGAATAAGGAAATTTGAAGGCAGGGGCTGCGCACGCAATGCGTACACAGCCCCTGCTAATTGGCGGCCATTTGTCCTAAAACAAGCTATTTGCCCAGAGCCGGCCGGCAGGGTGGCGGACATTTGTTCTGACACGAGTTTTTGGCCCACGAACAACTGCCTAAGGCACATATGCTGCCGTTTTGCGCAAATACCGCCCATGCCCAATGCTCAAAAGAGGAAATCAAGTCTCTGGTGCGGAAGTTTGGTGCAAATACCGCCCATTTTGCAAAAACATGTTTGACAAAAAATCGCTGTGTTTGGGCGGTATCTGCAGAAATCGTGCGTCTCTGCGACTTAATTTATCCGCAGGAGCTTATTCCATGGGCGGTATTTGCCGGAATATCTGCCCGTGCCATGCCACCAGCCTCAGGTCAAATCCTCCCAATCTGTCGACAGATTCTCCCGGAAATAGACAAGAATCTTCTCTGCATTGTCGGAATCATGCTCGATTTCCCG
>CAZOYS010000056.1:0-8634 GCA_964584155.1 uncultured Lachnospiraceae bacterium | reverse complement strand
TGGCACCGATGACCTTTATCAGTCCGCGGTTTTTGTACGAGTTCCGCCTGGTCGGGTTCGGGGGCAATTACCTGACAGCCTGGGAGTTCGTCCCGCTTCTCTATCTCGGGATCAGCGCAGTGCTTCTCCTGGTGTGCGCAAGACACCATCTAAAGAGATGATAACCGGACATTTATGACGGGCTCCTTTTTGTGTTCTTATTTGCCCGTGCGTGTTAAAATCAAAGAAAGAATAATGGCGTTTTGAAAACGGAAAGTGGCGGGAAAGCCACCAAGCGGATGAAATGCCAGTCTGAAAAGGAGCGCTGTTGCATTGAAAAGAATAATCCGAATGGTGTCATCTTTGTTAGTTATATGTGCCATCTTTTAATATAAATATTTTGGCTCAAACATCGGGCGGCCAAAACTACAATTTAATGATTATCAAGCTCTATTAAATAATTATAACAGTAGTTGTGGGACAACTTTTTCTATTGTAGATTATGATGCCTTTTACGCAAATGTTTACAATAAAATGTCTCCGGAGGAATTAGTAAATTCTCTGAGTGAGAGAGGCTCTTTTTCTAACATTCATGGCAGCACCACCAAGGGTACCCAATGTATCATGCGGGTTCAGTCTAATGAAAAAATGGAAATTTTGGTTTTCAGGTATTTGCTTTATTATTGTAATTTTCGTTGCATGTTTTTGCTATTACAAGGATTACAAGCAACAGAATATTGATAATGCGACAACCACTCCAGATGAGGATGGAACCGAATACATCGTATCAACTGAACCGTTTCAGAACCTACCATTTGATAATTCTAAGAAACGAAATATTATATCTATGGATTAAATCCAATACATCTATTATCAGTTAACGGAGGGTATGAGAAGCGGGCACCGGAGGGTGTCCGCTTCTCCTCGAAGTATAGGGAATTGCGGTAAAGCTTAGCTTATTGTGATTCGTCTCCGGTCAGCAGCAACCGTCCCAAGAGATATCCTACGGACTCCAGGAGGATAACGGTTACGATGTTCCACAGCAGCGGAGCCAGGTCATCAGCGAAAATAATGTTGACTCCGCATATGGCCATCAGGACGAAGGCAGTGATCTGGTCAAAGACACAGTTTTCCTTCATTTTTCCGTAGAGGAAGCGAACGGCAAGGAAGAGAAAAATGCCAAGGCCGGCGGCCAGACCGCCGGTGACAGTGATCTGCAGGAGCCAGTACGCGATTTCCGCGGCAACAGGAATCTGATTCACGGAGCCGTTTTCGTTCTAACTTTTATTTTAACTCAAATCGTTAAAAGGGGATTTATTCCGTATTATGCCGTGTTATTTTCCGATGTTTCTCTTGAAAGAACGCAGCATCTATGCGGCTTTAAGAAGAAATGAGAATTGGCGAAAAATGTAGAACGGTATTCAGGACGCACACATATTTCACTTAGCGAGCTTGCGAGCTTAGTGAAATAGCGTCCGTAGGCGCGCAGCGCCGAAGGTGAGGGCCCGGTGTGTCCAGTGGACACACGCTTTCGGGCCGACCGGAGCGAAGCGTAGACCGCAGGTTCGAATCCTGTCACACGACTAGGCGTCGAAAAAACCGACGCCAAGTGTGTGACATGCATCGCACGTAGGCGGGCAAAATACGCCCGTCAAGTGCTCATAGCGATGTCGCATCGATTGCGGAAAGGCTTGAAACTAAAGGGTTTCGAGCCTTTTTTCTATGCTTTTTCATTGGCGGGAGTTTTGTGTGACACCAGTTGCAGCAGCATGCTATAATACAAAAACAGAAGAGAGATCTCATTTGGATTACATTTTTCAGGAGGTAGTTTATGAGTGCACAATTAGCGGAAATATATGATGCACTTCCTGATCAAGCCAAACAAGAGGCTATGGATTTTTTGATTTTTCTGAATGAGAAGTGGAATACGGGGAAACCAGATCAGAAAACCAAACCTTCAGACGCTATTATGGCTGCATTCCGGGAAGCAGAGGTAAATGTGCCTGTTACATGGACGCGGGAGGACATACATGACCGATTCTAAGGCTTTCATTGATACAAATATTCTGGTGTATGCAGCAGATGGCTCTGACATTGTCAAAAGAGATACGGCGAGAGGATTGATAGCTGAACTCACTGATTCGGGGCGTGCTGTTATTTCTACGCAGGTTATGCAGGAATTTTTCAATGTTGCAGTTAAAAAACTGCAGATGTCAAAAAATGCGGCACTTGAGATTCTGAAAACCTTATATACGGTTGAAACAATTTCTACGACCAGGGAGACTGTCTTACAGGCTATTGATTTCAGTATTAATTATCAATACTCCATATGGGATTCTCTGATTTTGGCAGCTGCCATAGATGCCGGTTGCAGAATTGTTTATTCAGAGGATCTGAATGATGGGCAGATTATCGAGGGTGTTGAGATAAAGAACCCTTTTCAGGAATAATAGATGGCAAGGCGATAAACGGTCAGGAAGGTGTTGAAGCAAACATGCTTTTTTAAAAGCCTGGAAAATAAGTATGACAATAACTGAAGTTCCGCAAAGGAAGTGGAATATGTCCAGAGCAGACAGGCGAGCCAGAACCCGAAAAAAACTGAGACAAAGAGAGCGCCTGGTTCAGATATTTGGTCTCAATCAGGGAACGGTGTATGAACGGCACAGAGAAAAGATAGAGCATGTTTCTTCCGGCTTCATGCGGGATGGAAATGTGACACACTATACAGGAAATCACCTTGGAGAGAAGACACGGGACAAAACTTTCTACCGTCCGGCGGTACGATTCAAGCATTCGGACCGGCAGAGAGCTGACCGCCTGACCTTTTCCGAGCTTGATTTCCATGATAAATAGATGGCGCTTTCACATTTCGACAGAAGAAAGGACAAGCCCGATATGCACTACACAAGCCATTATTCGTCTCCCATCGGCGGGATTGCCCTGGCCAGTGACGGGAAAGCTTTGACGGGGCTCTGGTTCGACGGGCAGAAGTATTTTGCGGACACGCTCACGGAAGCGCATGAAGAGAAGGAGCTGCCTGTTTTTCAGGAAACGAAGAAGTGGCTGGATATCTATTTTTCCGGAAAGGCGCCGGATTTCACACCGGCTCTTTCCATGCTCTGTATGGACTTCCGAAAAGAAGTCTGGGAGGTCATGCTGAAAATCCCCTACGGGAAGACTATGACCTACGGACAGATTGCGGCAGAGATAGCCAAAAGGGAGGGCAGAAAGCAGATGTCTGCCCAGGCCGTGGGCGGCGCTGTCGGCCACAATTCCATTTCCCTCATCATCCCCTGCCACAGGGTCGTCGGAACAAACGGCAGCCTGACGGGCTACGCCGGCGGCATAGACAAGAAGATCTGGCTGCTCGAGCATGAAGGCGTTGACATGAGCGGCTTCTTCCGCCCGAAGCACAGCACGGCGCCATGAGGGAATAGTCTTTGACGCTTCCGATCGTATTACGGTTTCAACGAGCCGGAAAATTGCAGTCGATCTTGAGGGGAACTCAAACAAAATTTATAAAGTGAGCGAGGATCAGACGAAAACAACAGTTCCTGTGACATTTTACATCCAAAATGCGACTACGAATCCCGGAGAGAATCTGTTTATCACAGGTAACAGCAGCATTCTCGGAAATTGGAATCCGACAGTTTCATCTGGCGTTTGCAATTGCCCTGCATATCCGACATGGAATGTTTCTGTGAACCTGCCTGTAGGGAGCACTATCCAGTTTAAGGCAGTAAAGTGTAATGGCAGTCAAACTACTTGGGAAAGTGGAAATAATCGTGAATATACGGTGCCTTCTGTGGGTGGCGCATTATCCTTGGTTTGGGATAACGCAGGAGAAACAGAATTGGTTCCTGTTAAATTTACCATAAAGAATGCTACTACCGAGTATGGGGAGAATGTCTATATCACGGGAAATGTTTCTGAAATAGGGAATTGGTCCGTTTCGCAAGCTGTAGGGCCAGCTTTGTGCCCAGACTATCCGGAGTGGATAATTTTTGCAGATGTGCCTGTAGGGAAAACAATAGAATGGAAGGCTTTGATAAAGAAATCAGACGGCACCGTTAGATGGCAGGGATGTTCAAATAACAGTTATACTGTTCCGAGTGATGGGACAGGGGCTACGTCAACGAATTGGCAATAGAATAAATATTTATTGGGGGTGTGAAACGAGCAGTTCAGTTTCACACCTCCGTTTCATTGATTATAAACTTTGCTTATAGGAGTGCATTGACTTGGAGATGATGTTTTAATTACAGCAAACATTTCGAGGGGCGCATGGGAAAAGGGGGATCATATGAGCTCTGCAGATGCCAAGACGAATGCCTACATGAGCGACAATGCCCATTTTGCAGATGTCTTCAACTACTTCATCTATGGCGGTCGGCAGGTTATCTGTCCGGAAAATCTGCAGGAAATGGACCGAACAGCGCTGACGATGCCATTTGGCAGTGATGGTGAGGCTTCAGAGGAGGTTCAGAAATTCCGTGACGTGCTGAAAACTGTTGCCATAAAATCGGACGAATCCGCAACGTATCTGCTGATGGGCATTGAGAACCAGTCCCACATCCACTATGCGATGCCGGTGAGGAACATGCTCTATGATGCAATCTCCTATGCGAATCAGGTGGAAGCTTTTGCAAAGCAGCATCGGAAGAACAAGGTGTACGGCAGCGGCGATGAGTTTCTGAGCGGTCTTCACAAAGGCGACAAGCTGCGGCCGGTGATCACTCTCGTTATTTACTGGGCACCCGACAAGTGGGACGGGGCCGGCAGTCTTCACGATATGCTGGATACAGAAAACCCGGAAATCCTAAAGTTGATTCCGGATTATCGGATGAACCTGCTGACGCCGGACAGTATTGATGACTTTGAAAAATTCAAAACCGGATTGGCGGAAGTTTTTGAGTTTATTAAGTGCTCAAAGGATAAGGATGAACTGATCCGGGCAATCAATGCAAACCCCGGATTTCAAAATCTGGACCGAAGATCTGTAGAATTGATTAACGCACTTACTGATGCAGATATTGAGATTCCACACGGAGAGGAGATGGTCAATGTGTGCACCGCAATTAAAGAAATGAAAGAGGAATCAAGAATCGTTGGACGGAAAGAGGGCATTTCAGAAGGACAGTCACTTTTGATTCAGCAGGCTATCAAACAGGGGAGCTCTGTAGAGCAAATTGCAGCGGTTTTAGAACTTTCGGTAGAGGAAGTTAATAAACTTAGCAGAGGATAATATTTACACATGAAACACATAGTGGCGTCATTTTGACGTCACTCCCGAAGAAAAGTGGCGTCAGAATGACGTCACTTTTTCTTTACGGAAAATTTTCTGAACGGTGTAGCAATTCCGGCAGGTTTCAGGGCGCGAGTCCTGGCCAGATTTCCGTGGGGAAGCTGTTTCCGCCAAAAGTGAACTGCAACTTTTTGCGTATCCTGTTATCTGTTTCAGTTTTCTGCTTCGAAGGCTCTGAAATTTAACCAGTTTTTGGGAGACCAATGAATTCACGGCTTTCGGCTCCCCAAAATTTGGAAGTGGTTCGCAAAGCCAATAAATCGAAAAAATGCCCTGCCGAAAACCGTTCCAAAATTTGGAAGACGCAGTGCACTCAAGGGTTTTGGCCGTCCAAAATTTGGAAGTGGCAATTTTTACGTTTTGATTTTTCCAATTCCGAAAAATCAAGTTTTCCAAATTTTGGAAGATTCAGTTCTGCCAAGGCTTCCGGCTCCCCAAAAAATGGGGAGCCTTTATTCATGCGGGTTTTGAACAACAACAAAAAGTGGCCAAATTTCCAAGTCAAATGCAGTCGATCCCTTCAACAATCATTTCAGCATTTTCAATTTTTTCTTGAAAAAATTTCTCTTCGATTTCGGATTTAGGTGAAAGACGCCCCACATACAATGTGAAGGCACAAAAGGATGATGTCTCAGCAGAAAGGAGGGGGACCTTGAAAACCAAATATGACCGTCCTTCTCCTTTTGCCTACAGGGACAGGACGGAAGCCATCAATTCCATGGGGCGGATGCTCCGGAATCATGCTATAATGGCAGACGAAGATGCTGCTGATATTAGCATCATGAGAAAAAAGCAGATAGAAAAACTCATTCGGGAGGTACACAGCAACAAAATTTTCTTCTCCGAAAAGAAAAATCTTTATTACACCCAGGATCCGGACAATAAGCGGCGGAAGATCTCCGCAAGGGATATGGACAGCCTCTATGAGAAGCTTTACGAACGGTACTTCGGGGAGCAGACCTTTTCGATTGCCCAGATCTATCCCTTCTGGCGGGAATGGATCCGGGAGCGCAGGCACTTGAATCCCGGGACAATCCGCAAGCACGACGATTGTTTCCGGAAGAATTTTGCAGAAGCGGACTTTGCCGCCCGGCCACTCAAGGACCTGACCGCCTATGACGTCGACTGTTTTCTCTCTTCATTTTCCGAGAAGGCGACGCGGCACCAGCTGACGGAAATCAAGACCATTCTGAACGGAATCTACGATTATGCGGTGATCCGGGAGATCGTGCCGGTCAACGTGGCGCGGAACTGCAATACACGCACCATCCGGACGAAGGCGGAGCAGAACGATCCCTACAATGTCTATATCCAGAGCGACCGGGCGAAGATCCTGCTGGCGTTGAAGGACAGCACAGATCCATACGACCTTGCTATATGCATGATGTTATGCCTCTGTTGCCGTGTGGGTGAGATCGAGGCCATGCACTTCGAGGACATCAATCAGGAAACGCAGGAAATCCTGATCCACAGCGAGATCGTCTATGTCACGGGTATCGATGGGAACAGCGGGTATTTCAAAGAGGTGGACCATACGAAGACCGGAGATGATTCCGCTGTGGACCGGCTGCCGCTGACAGCAACGGCGATGGAGATTGTAAATCGGTGTGCGGAGCTCTACGGGGGAAAAGCAGAGGGGTACATCTTCAAGAACGCATCCGGCGGTTTCCTCTACACGAAGACCTTTAACAGGCACTTAAAGGCCGTCTGCGAGCAGGTGGGCATCCGCTATCGGTCGTCTCACAAAATCCGTTTCTATACGGCTTCCGCTCTCGGCGGGGACGAGGATATGGATATGGCAACACTGATGCGCTGCGGCCGCTGGAAGGATCCGTCGACGGCGATGCATTATCAGAGAATGGCCAGGGAGAAGACGGCGAAACGCCGGGCATTTGACCGACAGTTCGGCTGAGACGAAAAAAGGTAAAATTGAAAGACCGCGAAAACAGGGCGTTTCAGATGAGGTCGCCACAAGGTCACCACACCACGAAAAAACGGGAAGCCTTGCTACATAAGGCTTCCCGCTATGGAGCTTAGGGGGATCGAACCCCTGACCTCCAGATTGCGAACCTGGCGCTCTCCCAGCTGAGCTAAAACCCCGAATGAATGGAACTTGTTTTTTGAAATGTCCTGCTCCGGCAGGACATTTTTCATGCCGCGTCACTTTTCTTTTGACGGGACAAATGCAATAATATTACTTTCAGGGACGACTGACAAGCAAAATTTTCGGAAGGAAAATAATGGCAAAAAATAGAATCGATTACGAGAACTGGGAAGAGCATCAGGACGAGAATCTGGCGGCTTCGAAGGAGGCCGTCATGTTGGACATCGACGGGAAGATCAATCTCGAAAAGCCCGAAGAGGCCGATGAGACGGACCTTCCCTACAAGGGGGCTGCGGCCGGAAACGACGGCCAGCCCCTTCTGGACGTGACGGACCCGGGAAATGCCCTTTCAAACAAGGACAATGTTCCTTCGTCCGGCATCGTCCTGAACCAAAACTATCTGAACGAGCTGAAAGACAGGCGGGAGGCGACCTACGAGAATTCCGTGGCGGATGAGTACTATCCGGACATCGTCCACTTCCGCCTCATTGACGATATGGGCGACAGCAGCCGCGCTGCTGAGCTTTCCGAGGAGCTTGCCGACCTCTATGAGAGCCTGGCAAATCTGGCGGACACGGACGGAGTGCCCGGCGACTTTGACCTCTACGACGGCCTCCTTGGGGACGGGGCATGTGCCCTGGCTTTGCACGTGAAGGTTGAGGACGGGGCCCTGGCGGAAGCCTATCTGACGCTGGAATCCGGGGAGGCAGCAGGCGATGCGCCGGACTTTCTGGATTTCGGCGAGGGCGAGGTCTTTGACCCGACAGGCCCTGACCTCGTGCCGGACGATGAGGCTCTGCAGAAGGCCTTCGCGAATTACATTACTAATATAGACCCCATGAATGCGGAAACCCTTCCCCTGTCCTTCCTTGCCAACTATCTCCGCAGCCACTCCTTTACCGAATGGACGGAGTTCCTGCGGGAGGCCGGCAGCGAACCCGGGGCCGACTTCGACCGCCCCATGTACGTGCGGGCGTATTGAGAGATTTCCTTTGGGAATGGCGTGAATTCAGGAAAATGCAAGGCATCGGTTGACCGGACAGGCTTTCTGCACATATAATAGGCAGGCCGGCAGGATTGTATACAATGTAACCGAACGGTCGGCAGAGAGATGGCTGCGTGTCAGCGGCCGGCAGGCGGAGGACGGCTCCGCAGGAGAGAGGACAGCGTATGTATTACGGCTATGGTTTTTGGGATTATTCCTATATTTTGGTTCTGATCGGGGCCCTGCTTTCCCTCATTGCTT
>CAZOYS010000055.1:0-8684 GCA_964584155.1 uncultured Lachnospiraceae bacterium | reverse complement strand
AGATTCATTAAAAAATGTCCGAGTTACTGTCTTAAATTTCTAAACCATTATACTCCGGCAGCATAGGTGACGATGGAGTAGAGGGGCAGAATCCAGCTGTCTCCGAGGATGCCGGCCACTATGTAGAGGCAGACATTATAGATCATGACAAATGTGCCGACGGAAATGCCGAGGCGCCTTGCGAAGATGACGGCCAGGACTTCAATTCCGTCGATGGCGCCCCCGGACCTGAGCACGAGGCCGCTGCCGACGCCGGAAATGACACCCCCGAACAGGGCACAGAGCAGGAGGTCCTGACCGGCCAGGGGGGAGGCAAAGGAGACGTCGACCGGGAAGACGTCCGTGATGAGATATGAGAATAATGAATAGATCAGGACGGCATAGATTGAATAGATGGTGAACAGGGGCCCTTCCTTCCTGGCCCCGTAGGCGAAGAGGGGGAGATTCAGGATAATGAGGAAGAAGGACAGGGACAAATGAGCCGGCGTAATCTGGGCCAGCAGCATGGAGGTTCCGGAAATGCCTGAGTCATAGAGCTTCACCGGATACAGGAATACAGTAATGCCGAAGGCATTGATGATACCGGCCACTGTGATGAGCCAGAGATTTTTCACATGGATGTCGCTGATGGATTCGGTGAAGCGGTTTCTGATCGGTTCGGGTCGTCCCATGGGGCCTCCGTTTCTGCTTGGAACACGTATTTTTTAAAAATATAACAAAGTCGTGGGATATTTTGGGAAATAGCTTTGCAAAATGAAGGACCTTTTCTTTTTCCGGTGAAGTTCCTATAATAAGGCTTACAGTATTGCAATGTTGTAAGTATCTGATAGGAAACGGCTATGTCATCTGAACTTTCCGACAGGAGCATAGAGCAGGAACTCATGCCTTATGCAGCGCATATTCTCACCGACCGGACTTTTCTCAGCCAGAAATCCTTCGTGCAGCACGGGAGATTCAGCGTATACAGCCACGAACTGCACGTGGCCCACTTTGCCCTGGCTGTGAACAGGAAGCTGGGTCTCAACTGCGACATGGAAACTCTGGTGCAGGGGGCCCTGCTCCACGACTATTTCCTCTACGACTGGCACACAGGTGGTGAGGGGGACGTGCATCCGAAACTGCACGGCTTCTTTCATCCGGGAACTGCCCTGAAAAATGCCGACCGGGATTTCTTCCTGAACGACCGGGAACGGGATATCATCAAAAAGCACATGTGGCCGCTGACTGTCATTCCGCCGGCCTGCCGGGAGGCCTGGGCCGTGACGATAGCGGACAAGGTGGCCACTATGTGGGAAAAGACCGTCGCTGCGTGATATTGGATCGGAAATGATATGGCCTTCGGGAAACCGGGGGCTTTACATTATTCATAGGGGAAAACAAATGCTTTTCAGTCTGTATTTCGTCTATTTCATAGAGGCTTCCTTCGCGGGCTGGGTGTGGGAGTGTACCTATAACGCAGTGAAGCAGCATCGTTGGGAGAACCGTGGTTTCCTCTTCGGCCCGGTCATACCGATTTACGGGGTCGGAACCGTCGGCATGATGATCATCGTGCGGCTTCTGCCTTCGCTTTCGGCAGATGACGTGTCCCTTTGGAAGGTCTTTCTCATTTCCGTCGTCGGCAGCGCCATTCTCGAATACCTGACGAGCTATGTCATGGAGAAACTTTTTCACGCCGTCTGGTGGGATTACAGCGATATGCCGCTGAATATCCACGGCCGCATCTGTCTGCCGGCCTCCCTGGCCTTCGGCGTCGCAGGTGTCTTTATTGTGAAGTACGTAATCCCTTTTGCCGCGTCGCGGACGGGCAGCCATGATCCGCTCGTTACGGAAGGTCTTTCCTTATTACTAATGTGCGCCTTCGGCGCTGACCTCGGGCTTTCCGTCGCCTCCATTCAGTCCGTTGCAGCGAAGGTACAGCAGCTGGCGCAAAGCCTCAACGAGCAGATGAAGCGGGCTGTGGAAAAGGCCAGCGTGGTCGGCGCCGGCATCGGGGAGACCGGGGCAGCAGGAGCGGCTGAGCTCAGGGAACGGCTCCTGGACAGTGCCCTCGGGAGGGCTCTTGCAGAGAGCTCCCCGGCCCAGCGTCTGGCCCTTCTCAGGGTGCGAAGAACTTCTTTCACGGGTGACCTGAAGGAGACAGGTGAGCGCTATCTTGCGAAGGTCAAAAAGTATTCCCCCCGCCAGCTCATGCACCGGATCATGGAGAGGGAAGAGGAGAACGGCGAGCAGCAGTAATAGATATCGCAGAAGCGGCGGGCACCAAATGGGTGCCCGCCGTGCTTTTTTATTTCAGGTAGATTTCTTCAAAGTATCCCGCCACCTGCTCCGGCGTGTACTTCATCCGGTGGCCGACCCACCAGCGGACGGTCTCGACGATGCCTTTGGTCAGCATTTCAATCTGATAGTCCTTAGGCAGGCCCTTCGATACCTTCGGCAGCGTCTGCTTGTTCTTTTCCAGCATATCCCTGATTCCGTCGGAGAAATAATGTAAAAACAGGTCCCCGCTCTCTGTCAGCAGAATTTCCAGTATTTCCTCTTTCTCATCCTGCAGGTGATAGAGGGTGTGTTCGAGCATCTCCGGCAGGCCTTTCGTCTTCCCGGAAAAATCGTGCGTGTCCTCCTTCTCCAGGTGTTCTGCCAGCACGTGGTCAAAGATGGTCTCGCACATGGCCTTGAGCAGGTGGTCCTTCGTTTCAAAGTGGGCATAGAAGGTCGTCCGGCCTATGTTTGCTTCGTCGATAATCTCCTGCACGGTGATATTGGCAAAGCTCTTTTTCTGAAGGAGCCGGGCCAGAGCCTGAAAGATGGCCTCCCGGGTCTTCTGCTGCCTCCGGTCCATTTTTCTGCTCTCTGCATTTTTCATGGTTTCTGTTCCTTCCCGGGCAGTTTTCATTATTCTGAAAATCGATTTCAGAACAAGACATTCGGTATCATATAAATTGATTCTAGCAAAGAAGTCTTTACAAATCAATTCCGGTGATTATAATATTTATAATAGTTTATGCGTATTAAGTTATAAATATTATAAGCACTAAGGACATTTCATGGGCGAAAAATTTGCATTGCCGGAAAAGATTTATGGCGAGGATATCAAGTTACTTCGGCGGCAGCTTGGCATGACGCAGAAAGAATTTGCGGAACTCATGCGGGTTTCCAAGGCGACGGTCGTGCATTGGGAGAATACGGAGAAAGAAATTTCCGGGCCGGTGATTCTGGCCCTGAAGATGCTTCGCGAAAATCCGGATCTGACTGCTGAGCTTTCCATTCCGGAGCAGAAACTTCCTTTGCGGCTTTATTATTATTATAAAAATATTCTTTGCACACTGATTGATGTAGATGACGGTACTATGAGGGTACAGATCAAAAACTATACAAGAAATGTGCAGTACAGGGCTTTTGGGGTCAATATGGAGCCGACATACGAGGATTACCAGACCTTTCTGGAATCCCGCTGTTTTCCCCGTTCCCGGGACAAAGTCAAGCTGGAGCTGAAACGCCTCGGTCTCCCTTTCTACGATCCGCTCATGATTGTGGAAAAAACAGAGGGGCGAATGGCAGAAGACGATTTTCGCCTGTTGGTGGAGCGGAGGCATTGATGGTCGAACTTTTTGAGAATACTCTTTTTGAAGATGCCCGGCCGTCTTCCAAGGGAAATCAGCTCAAGTGGCAGACGGAAAATCATCTCTGGTACAAGGCTGACGGCAATGGCTATGAGGGATTGGCTGAATACGTTGCTTCAGCTCTTCTCGCAAAGTCTTCCCTGCAGACAGATGAATTCGTACATTATGAGACGGAAAAAATTGTTTACAGGAGAGCACAATATAATGGCTGCAGGAGCCGGGATTTCCGGGCATCCGGAGAGCAGATTTTTACGTTGGAGCGTCTGTTTCGTCAGCAGTATGGCAGGAGTCTGTATACGTCAATATTTCAAATCACCGACGTTGACGACCGGCTGAATTTTCTTGTAGATCAGGCGGAACAGCTTACAGGTCTTACGGACTTTGGCATCTATCTGGAAAAAATGTTTACCATCGATGCCTTTTTCCTGAATGAGGACAGGCATACGCACAATATCGCTGTCATTTCGTGTCCGGATGGCAGGTACCGCTTCTGTCCTTTTTTTGATCAGGGCGCTGCGCTTCTTTCCGATATGACTATGGACTATCCGATGGAAGAAGATGTTTACGAACTGATTCACACAGTAAAAGCCAAGACGATTTCACAGGATTTTGACGAGCAGTTGGATGCGGCAGACAAGGAATATGGGTACCATTTGATCTTTCATTTCGACAGGAAGTATGTGCATGAACTGCTCCGGCAAGAGCCTTATTACCCCGATGATGTCAAAGACCGGGTAGAGAAAATAATATACAGCAGGATGCGGAAGTTCTCATATCTGTTTGTGTGAAAATTCTGAAGCACATCTTGTACTTATTCGTCAAAGGTGTATACTTTGTATATCCTATGAAAGGAGTGCTTTGCATGGACACAGTCGCCGTAAAAAAATGGGGAAACAGTCAGGGAATCCGCATTCCGAAGACTGTTTTGAACCAGCTGGATATGCATATTTCCGATGAACTGGAAATGTCAGTCGTCGGAAACAGCATTGTACTGAAGAAGGCATTTCAGCACAAATCCTTCGAAGAACGTCTCGCCGCCTATGGCGGAAAAATTTCCGTCTGTGACTTTGACTGGGGTGAGCCGGTCGGAAAGGAACTCCTATGAAAGTCTTTTCCCAGGGTGACATATTGAAAATTGAGGGCTATCGCTTCCGGTTTCTTGTTGTCAGCAAAAATGCTTATATCCGGGCGACACATACCTTTCATGTCTGCCCCATGCTTGATAGTTTGCAGGAGGGCCCCCTCCATATTGGAGTGACTGGTGAAAAGGGAGAAGGCGGAGTGGTCCCCTGCGAGCAGATCAAACTGATTGACCCGGGAAAGCGGGCCTGTACCCGGGTCGACCGGCTGCATTACAGAGATATTATGGAAATATCAGACGCCCTGCAGGGAATATTTGAATACGACTGAACATGTTGAATGATGAATGCGGCGGGCTCCCTTCGGAGCCCGCCGCGTACGGTTCTGATTCATATAATTCTAACTCGTTTTTACCTGATCCACCGCAGGTAGCAAATATTATGCTGATGTGGTAAAACAGTTGAAATATGAATTAGAGAAATGCGTTTCACACTTGAGACAGGCTAAGGGTTATAGAAAGGTTGTTTTCTATGCAGTTTTCCAGAACGGTCAACCGATTCGGCAATGAGATCTTCGCTGCCCTGAATGAAAGAAAAATCGAACTCGAACGGCAGGGAAAGAAAATCTACAATATGTCCGTGGGAACACCGGACTTTGAAGCACCGGCCCATATCAAAAAAGCCCTGGCCGATGCTGCAGGAGATCAGGAAAACTGGAAATATTCCTTGCGGGACTCCGATGAGCTCGTGGATGCCGTTATACATTATTATAAAAAGAGATACGGGGTGACGCTTGAGGCAGATGAAATCCAGTCCTGCAACGGAACCCAGGACGGCATGGGCCATATCGGCCTCGTGCTCTGCAATGAGGGGGATACTGTACTGCTGCCGTCCCCCTGCTATCCTGCCTTCATTACAGCGGTCACCATGTGCGGGGCAGAAGCCTGGTATTATCCCATGGTGAAGGAGAATAATTTTCTTCCCGACGTTTCCGCAATTCCTGACGATGTGGCGGACCGGGCGAAATTCATGGTCGTTTCATTGCCCTCGAACCCCATGGGCTCTGTCGGTACGCCGGAGCTCTATGCCGAAATCATTGACTTCGCAAAGGCCCACGATATCCTGATCGTCCACGACAATGCCTACAGCGACATCATTTTTGACGGAGTCGAGGGAAAGAGCTTTCTCTCCTATCCCGGAGCGAAGGAAGTCGGCGTGGAGTTTTTCTCCCTGTCCAAGAGTTTCAATGTAACCGGCGCCCGGATCAGCTTTCTCGTCGGCCGGCCGGATGTCGTCGCTGCCTTCAGGAAGCTGCATCAGCAGACGGATTTCGGCATGTTCCTGCCGGTTCAGAAGGCGGCAATAGCAGCCCTGACCGGGCCGCTCGATTCTGTAAAGGCACAATGCAAAACATATCAGGAGAGGCGGGACGCCCTCTGCGGAGGCCTCCGGTCCATCGGCTGGGATGCATTCGACAGCCACGGCTCCATGTTTGTCTGGGTACCGCTTCCGCCGAATTATACGGATTCTTCGAAATTCTGCCTGGATCTGATGGAGCAAAGCGGGGTCATCTGCACACCGGGAATCAGCTTCGGACCTCTTGGCGAAGGCTATGTCCGTTTTGCCTTAAACCAGCCGGCGGAGCGGATCAAAGAAGCCGTGACAGCAATTGATGCATCAGGTATACTGAAAGCATAAACTTGCTATCAGGAAAGGAAAAATCTTATGTTCATGACAGCTCTCGGCGGCTTCTTCATGGCCCTGGCGGACTCGGTTCCCGGTGTATCCGGCGGTACCGTCGCCTTCATTATGGGCTTCTACGACGACTTCATCGGCTCCATTGAGCGGCTTTTCTACGGGAAGGCTGCGGAAAAGAAAAAAGCAATTATTTTCCTTTTAAAACTCGGTCTTGGCTGGGTCATCGGCATGGGGCTGGCGGTTGTGGCACTCAACGCCATGTTTGAAAGCCATATCTATGTGATCAGCTCCGTTTTCATCGGTTTCATTGCCGACGCTATCCCCCTCATCATCATGGAGGAGAAGGAGAGTTATAAGCACTGGGCAAAAGGTATCCTTTTCTTTGTCATCGGTGTGGCCATTGTCGTTGCTGTGACTCTTGCCAATACGGCAGGCGGTGCTTCCTCCATGGATCTTTCCGCCCTGACACCAGTTCTTGCCATCCGTCTCATTCTTGTCGGCATGGTGGCCATTTCCGCCATGTTCCTGCCCGGTATCTCCGGTTCCACCATGCTGCTGATCTTCGGGGCCTACATGCCGGTCATGTCCTCCCTGCGGAAGATCATGGGAGGGGAAGCGAAATATATCCCCGACATTTTGATCTTTATCTGCGGTATAATTCTTGGAGCCGTGCTTGTCGTGAAGCTTATTCGTACCGCCCTTGAAAAGTTCCGTCCCCAGACCGTTTACCTGATTCTCGGCATGATGATCGGCTCCTTCTATTCCATAGTGATGGGACCGACCACGCTGGAAACGGCTCAGCCGGCCATGACCTTCGGGACATTCAACTGGCTTGGCGCCATCCTCGGTGTGGCCCTTGTCCTTCTCCTTCAGTTCATCCGGAATCGGCAGGCGAAGAAGGCCCCGAATTGAGTGACAGCCCTGCAGTAAGGACTGTTCAGAGATTTATCAAAGTGATGAAACAGCAATGGGGCTGTGAGCGGGTAAGTATCGTCCTGCTCGCAGCTCTTTTTTCATCGCTCTGCCTGCAGTACAATGTGTGGCGGATAGTTGTGAAAGTCAGGTATGCTTATGGAAATTTATGAAACGCAGGAGACACTGAAAAAGAAAGCATTGGCAGACAGGGAACTGCGGGAAAAGCTGCTGGCGACGCGGAAGTCTGATCATCCGCTTTACGACTTCTGCCGAATCAGCAAGGAAGCAGGCCTTCCCCTTTATGAGATGGATTTGATCGAATACGGGGAATCCGACTACGCAGCCATGCGGCGAAGCACGAACGGGGGTGGGGAGAATTCACCTCTTCTGAACTGCGAGGACGACGCCTATGAAATGTTCCTGACGATTCTAGAGAGGCAGGCATAGTCAATTGGGGGCTGCAACCATTCTCTTGAAACGGAGGACGTGATCAAAAATATCGGCATTCTGAAAGATGTCATGGAAAAGACAAAAGTATTCCTGAAGCAATGAAAGGACAGGGCCTGTTTTTCCGTGGTACATTGCCGTTGGAGCATCAACGGGGATATCCGAAACCTCCGAAAACTTTATCGAAACGAAACGAAACAGACCGTTCGGGGCTCGCCCCGGGCGGTTTCTTTTGTATAATAAAAAATAACACCAAATAAATATTTCCGTCCTTCTTTTTGCCGGGGCGGAGTTTTAGGATTGCTTCAGATGAAGAGTCTGCTTACTAAGGAGGGCAGCATGTACGAAAAGGGTGAAGAGGTATGCATCAAGGACGTGCAGAAAGTCGGAGGACTCTATTTTCCCCTGGCCTCGGAAACGGGACTTAAGGGGGCGCTGACACCTGACCTGCACGGGGACTTAAAGACGGACCAGAATCACTTTCTCATAGAGCCCGCCTCGGCGGAAGACCTTGCTGAGAAGAATACGATGCGGAACTTCTTTCTGGAGGTCAACAGGGATGGGGGAGAGAGACTGCTTTTTTCCCTGACCGGAAATTCCCCCTTTGACCGGGTCCGCAGAGGGACGCCCGAAGAGCTTTCCGCAGAGGCAAAGCTGCTTTTCGGCTGCATGGAAGTGACGAGGACCTATCCCTATGCCCCGGTTTCATCGAAGATTCTCTCATTCATTCCTTACGATACAAATGAGGAAATTCACAGGGTTATGATTACGAATGAAAGTGCCGGTCCGGTCAAAATCCGCCTGACACCTTCCATTCCCCTTTTCGGCCGCAGTGCAGACAATCTCCGGGACCACCGACATGTGACCAGTCTCCTGAACCGGGCCAGGGTTGAAGAGAAGGGAATTTTTCTCACGCCTTCCATGT
>CAZOYS010000054.1:0-8765 GCA_964584155.1 uncultured Lachnospiraceae bacterium | reverse complement strand
TCATGAAGCCCCCGATGCCCAGCCATTCCACGGTCGTGGCCAGAATAATGCCGTCAGCGTCGTTCAGGGTCTCCGGCAGGGTGGAAATCCGGTACCTGTTCTCGTAAATATTGTAGCGGGCCGTCTCGACATTGAGCTCCGTCAGCACGGCCGCCATCTTGTCGAGTACGTACAAAGTCGGGTCATCGAGGACGCCCCGCCCGCCGTAGTAGATGTTGATCTTCATGGATTTCGTCTATGAATAATATAAAACGTATACTTCGCTTAAATATTTCTGCATCCGGCTCAACCGCAAATATTGCGAATAGCACATCGAAAAAATACCATATATTGTGTAGTATAAAAGTTGCGGGCACTTATTTCAAGATGTCATCCGTCAATCTCTTTGCCTTCGCACGGATGAAATAATAAATGGCAGGCCGTAGATCAGGAAGCCGAAGACAAGGCCCCCGCAGAGGCCGCCCACGTGGCCGGCATTGTCGATGCCCCCGCTCGTAAAGCCGAAGTAGAGAGAGAGGGCGACCATCAGAATAAGGCGCTTCATTGTGAAGCGCTCATAATGTCCCTTGTGGACAAGGAGGACTATGGCCAGGAGGCCCATGATGCCGAAGATGGCCCCGCTGGCGCCTGCTGCCACGGCCTCGTTTCCCGAATGAATCATCGTGAAATAGGAAGCCGTACTTCCGGTCAGGCCGGCAAGCAGATAGACAAAAAGATAGCGGATAGGACCGACAGCCCGTTCCGCCTCCCGGCCCAGGAAGAAAAGGAGCACCATATTATTCATGAGATGGGTCGGGCCGAAGTGGAGGAAAAAGCAGGTCAGGAAGCGCCAGTACTCGCGGTCGTATGTAATGGAGTCCGGCCACATGCCCCCGCACTGCAATATGAAGCGGGCACTCGTCGTGTCTCCGATTATTTCCAGCACCACCCAGATCACGACATTTGTCAATACGAGGATATCCGTAACCGGACTGACTGCCAGTTCTTCCCACAGGCTCCCTCCGGAACCGCCGGCAGGCTGCCGCATTTGCGCCTGCTGCCCGTTGGCTGTTTCCGGCATGTTTTCATTTTTTCCGTATTCTTCGCTCATGCCCCCAAGTGTAGCGCATCCGGCCGGAAATGGAAACCTCGCGGTACCCGTAAACTGTAGCCTCAAAGCAACTGCAGAGCCTCTCACACAAAGCGGTAGACGACGTCCGCGAACGTGATGACGTCCATGCGCTTCAGCTTCACGTTTTCCCGGTAGGAGAGCATCTTTCCGTTGACATAGGTTCCGTTCCTGGAGTTCAGGTCCTCAATGAAGTAATCCCCGTTCGTCTTCGTAATGCGGGCATGGTGGCGGGAGACGACGGCCGAATGCAATACGGCGTCATTGCTCTCGTCCTGGGAGCCGATACGGAAGACCTCCTTCGAAAGCACGTAATCCTGTTCGCTGCCGTTTCCTTCGTAGAGGAGCTTTCCTCCGCACTCCTCCGTGGCCTGGGACAGAAGTACCGTGGGCTGGTCAAGCGTGTCGTCCGCGTCGTATTCGAAGTCCAGGCTTTCCGGATCTTCCCTTTTCACCGGGAAGAGATTCAGGGCCTTTTTCTTTGTCTGTGCCCCCAGGGAGGAGAAAAGGCCGGCGAAGGCTGCCCCGAGCCGGTCCAGGAACGAACCGCCTGTCTCCTCCTCTTCCTCATCCTCTACGCCCCAGGGGTCCTCCTCTATCTCAGAGGGCCTGCGGGCCTCCTCCCATGCGGACTCATCCGCCTGCCGGCTGCTTCCCCGGTCAGGCCCGCTTTCTTCTTCAATGTCCTCTTCATCTGTATATTCCTCTTCCCGCCGCCCCCGGAACCAGCCGCCGCTCTTTCTGACCGGCTCCTCTCTGACTATGGGCGGAATGAAGTCGGCTTCCCCGGCCGGGAGGGCCTGGGTCTTGGGCTTTTCGACTTTCTCCTCCGGAGCGAAGGTTTTCAGCACGGCCAGCACCGCCTCGAAGGCATCTGTCTCCTTCAATGAGGCGTCGTAGAGGCTGAAGCAGAGGTCCGTGATAGCCGAATCCCCTTTTTCTATCTGCTCCGTCAGGAATTCCGTCACCGTAACGATTCCGGAGGGCACATCCCCCTTGTCCAGAGGGTTGTAGGCCAGGAAGACCCGGAAATCCGCCGGCACCCGCTCCAGAAAGATAGTATCCGGATTCAGCAGAATGTGGTCCGGATCGATGAGGTAGCGGCTCATGCGGTCGAAGGCCGTCTTCAGGCGGGTGAAAAACTTGCGAATCAGGTCCGCCGACAAGCCCTCCTGCTCCACATAGTCCCGGAAAGAAGTCTTTCCCGTGATGTCGTACCAGTACTGGATTTTTTTGTCCATGCAGAGCGTGAAGAAGGACAAAAGGACCATGACCTGGTTCTCCCTCAGCATCTGCTCCTCATAGGCGGACGGCTCCCCGCTGCCCTCCACGACCATGAAGCTCCCTTTTACATTTCTCTCATAGCTTACCTGCATATCAGCCGCCTCCCTTCAAAGCATCGGTGAAGTTTCTCCCGGCTGCAATCAGGCGGAAGGTCCGGATCCCGTCGTAGTCTCTGCACTTCACCGTGTCCACAAAGCCCAGAGCCTGGTTGAAGACATCGTAGCCCAGAAGGATCAGGCTGCAGATGACAAGGAGGCAGATCCCGATGACAAAGGAGCCCTCCACCGTAAAACTGGCCTTGACGAAGTAGACATCATTGCTGTCAGCCAGAACATTTTCTTCCTTCTCATACAGCCAGTTCAAAAGCCGTCCTTTTCGCTCTGCTTCCGTTCCTGCGCGGATTATTTCTGTATCACGTTTATTTTTCGTATCTATAATCTTCACAACATGCCTCCCCGCAAAACCAGGGTTACTATCAATGCCGCCAGCACAAAGGGCACGAAAGGGACCTCCACCGCCCCTTCAATCCCGGCTGCCTTCCGCCGGACGCTCATGACCGCCCCGGCCCCCGTCACAAAGAAGAGGGAAATCCAGAGCACCGTCACCGCTCCCCGGAAGCCCAGGGCCGGCCCTATAATCAGGGCAAACAGAAGCCCGTCGCCGGCCCCTATTTTCCCTTTTGCAAGAAAGGACAAAAAAAGAAGGAAGAGGCCAATGGCCGCCCCGGCCCCCATTTCAAGAAGGGACAGCCTTTGGAATACGATATGCATGATAATAATGTAAATCCCCGTGGCAATGAGGACCGGCAGGGGGATCATCCTCTTTTTGATATCCCACCAGGACAGGAGTCCCAGCCCGGCCACCAGGCCGCCTACTTCCGCAATCATGAATTTTCACCCTCCTTCGGCCGCCCTGGCCATTTCTTCCGCCTCTTCCAGAAGATCCGAAATATCCTCATCTCCGGTCACCTCCGCCTCCCCGCTGCCGCACTTGGGACAGACATGATGAGCCTTTTCCGCATCCTTCAGCTTCACCCGCTTCACCGTCCTCTTCAGGGCCGGACAGTCAAGGCGGCTGTGGTATACCGTCCCGTAGGTCGTCACATAAAGGAGCTTTCCGAAGCCGTATCTCCGGCACTTGGGACAGGGAAGGTAGCGGTGGCCGCTGAAATTTCTTTCCCCGGCCACCACATCCTTCATGACGCAGCGGATATCCGGCTCGAGATAGGGACAGCGCAGATCCTTGTGGTAGGCCTTCCCGAACGGGGTCACATAGACCCATGTCTCCTCACTGCCGGCACTTCCGGGCCGGAAGCCAGTGAAACGCCGGGCGTAGGCCCTGTTTTCAATCCGGAAGCCCTTGTAGCCGGGCAGGGGAACGAGGGGAATGATCCGGTACTTCGCCACGAGCGTAATATCGTCCTCCGTCACAGAAGACGAAGCAAAGCTGATACCGGCCATGTCGCCCCAAATATATTTCACGGGCACCCCGTCCTTCAGAATTTTCGCCCGGGCCGTTCCGGCCAGGACCACCTCAGAGGGATTCAGGGCGTAGCCGGCTATGGCCGCTCCCCGGACCACCTCGTGCATGGCCGTCTGTATGCCCCATTCCACCTGCAGAATCCGGCAGAAGGACAGGACCGTGATGGCCGCGAAGAGGAAGAGAGGAAGGACCAGGGCCGCTTCCACAGTGTAAGAGCCCTTCAGAAGACGGGAGGTGATGAAAGGGCATCCCTTCCCTCCTTTTGCTGCGGCGCAATTTCTGCTGACCGGGGCGATATGCCGTCGCTCCGGCTCGTTTGCCCCCGGGTCTGTCTTCCGAAGCCTTCCCTGAGATACGGGCTCTGCAGGGCCGGACTCTGCTTCCGGGTCGGAATTACTCCCTGATCTGTTTTTCCGGGACATCGATGACCTGACCTTTTTTGCGGTACTCCACCTGAACTCTCTGGCAAGAGACACCATTTCACCACCTCCTTTCCGCAAATGGAAACAACTGTTTTTGTTTGACGTATTTATCGTGCTTTGTATTTGTTTCTTATGTCGGTTGCTTTTCTGCTGCAGCCACTCAAAAGGTGCCCGCTTACGTAACGTAGGACTGCTTCTGCGGACACTCGAACCGGTAGACACTCACATCTCCCTGCAGGATCAGGACATAGGACAGAAACAGGGGAGAGGCCTGATAGTTTTCGCGGGTCTCCACATAATACATGCAGTTGTCCATGCGGAAGCTGTTGCAGTCTGCGTCCTGCCGCACGAAACACTCTAGGATGTCGCATGTACGAAGGGCGTTTGACGCCGTCGGAACCGTCATAAGAAGGGTCAGCAGGTAGTCGTTATAGGACTGGCCCCCGCTGCATTCCGTCGCCATCCGTCCTCTGTTTGAAATATAGGAGGACAGGAGATAGAGCTGGGTCGTCCACTCGGCCGTATTCTTCCGTATGGAGACATGGCCGCCGGCCAAAAGCCGGCGCATGTCCACGATGCTTTCCGTATAGGCCCAGGAGGCAATGATTGCAGCCTTAATGGCTTCTACAATGGCCGGATTGGCCGTGGCTCCGGCAATGGACCAGGCCAGGGCCTCCACCTGCCCCATCTTCACATAGTCGGACGTTATGGTGCCGATATTGGCGGCCTCTCTGAGGGCCAGAATCCGGTGCACGGTTCCCTTCAGGTTCTCCCGGTCGGAATCATGACCGCAGATGACATACTCGACTTCATACTGGATGCCCGACCGGCCCAGATTGTGCCGGTAGCTCTGCAGCTTATCCATCTGCCAGAGGCGGTACCAGACGAGGTCATCGACCCCTGGCCCCTGGCCCCGACCGTTTCCCGTGTGCCGGGCCCTTTTGGACGGAATGTCACTGTTTACAAACGAGGCGCCGGAAATCTGCGTCCCTTCGGGCAGGACCAGGTCCAGGATCCCGTCGGCACGGATGTTTCCGACCGTGTCCACCGGATTTTCCGCTGCCTCGAGTTTCTTTCGGGTAGCTGAATCGGGTTCCGCCCCGTCCACTGTCTCCAGGGTTTTGAGGCCCTCCGGGATCTGTTCCTCCTCGTCCTTTCCCCTGTGCCTGTTCTCTTCGGCCGCATCCATGGCCTTTTTCCCGCTGCCCAGGAGCTCGTCCATACTGGGAAGGCCGTCCGCCTCGGACAGGGAAGAACGGCTGTTGTCCCGGACGGCGGAAAGTGCCGCGGCCGGCAGGTTCTCCTTCATATGCAGGGCGGCTTCCCGGACGAGGCCGGCACCCCCGTTATCCGTCAGGAGGCTGTAGGCCACAAGGTCCGAGTCCGCTGTATAGGCCTGGAAGAAATGAACCCCGTCCGAGCGCCCGTTCTTCTCCATGTATTCGGAGAGACGGTCTTCGTAGATCTTTCTCCGGAAGTTCACTGCCCCGTAGCCCCCGTCCAGGCCCAGGATGCCGAACTCCGACCACAGGGGCCGGCAGTAATCGGCCAGAGTGCTCTCGCATGAAAGGGCCGCTGCCCGGACCGTCTGGTCCCGGAGGCAGTAGTAGCGCACCACCTCGCTCATGGTGAAGAAGAGGCCGGTCACGAAGACGAGGACAAAGGAAAGGAGGACAGTGATGGAACCCCTCAGCTTCATGATTCAGACCGTATCGGACTGCTTGTTGATCTTCTCGAAGATGTTCTTCACGAGCTTCGTCAGGTTGTCCCGGAAAAGGATCACGAGGCCGATCAGAACCACAATAATGAGAATCATCTCGACGACTCCGACACCGTCTTCATTAGTAAGGAACTCTCTGATTTTCAGTGTATTCATGGCATTTTCTCCTTTTAAAAAATCAGTTGATTGCTTATGTTTTACATTATTTTCAAGGGTGGCCCGACCGGACGGCCGGGCCCGGGATGAATTCTCACACGCCCATTCCCATGAAGGCGGGCAGCATGAGAATCAATATTACGGACCCGAGGAGGAGGATCATGGGAAAGACCAGCTTCGTAGAGGCCTCTTCCCCCTTCCGGAGGGCGTTATTTTTCCGGACCACGAAAGCATCACTTTCCTCCCGGTTCAATTCGTCCGCCAGAAAGCGGTCCCCCTTCTGCAGGTTCTGGGTCAGCATGAGGGTCAGGCGGCGGAAATCCCTGTGGTCCGTCCTGTCCCCCAGACGGAGGTAGGCGTCGTACTCCCCGACCCCTTCCTCCATTTCAACTACGGTCTTTTTCACTTCCTCGTAGCCGGCGGAGGCCGGAGCCCCCCGCTTCCTGTTCCTCTCGTAGGAGGCGGCTATGCGGCGGAATGCCTCCCGGGGCCGGATTCCGGCTCCCGTAAAGAGGGCCAGCTTCGAAGTAATGGCCGCATAGTCCCGGGTCAGTTCCTCATTCCGCTTCTTTACATTAGTCACTTCCTGCTTCTTTTCCGCGATCAGGAAGAGGGGGATGAGGAGGAGGCCCAGGGCCGCAAACTCTATGCCCCGAAAGTCCAGGGGAACGGACAGGGTCACGTCCCTGCCCCCGGCCTCCTTCGGCAGAACGATCTCCTCGCCGCCGGCTTCATCGGCCTTTGCGAGAGCCTCCTGTATGTAGAGGGTGAGGCCGTCCAGAGTGGCCGGATTCGGCCGTACGACCCGGAAAGGAATAATATAGACCTCGCTCGTATCCCCGCAGACCAGGGTAGCCTCGGCTTTGACCATGGTGGGTTCTGTAATGTCCATGGAAAGCACGGTGCCGTCCGTGTCAATAAGGGGGGCCGGGTCAAATGTATAGCGGCACTCCACCATACCGTCAGCATAGGTCTTTTCCATGGAGAGGGGCCGCCAGACGGAGCCGGCCGACTTATTGTCTCCGAAGAGGGTCTCGTTGATTTCGGTCTTAGCCTGTTCGATATAGGTCTTCTCTTCCTTCGGGGACAGGCCGGTCTCGGAAACCGTGAAAGCGGTCTTTCCTTTGAATTCCCCGCTCTCGAAGTTCATCTCCACGTCATCGCTGCCTTCCCCGTTGGCCGGGCGGGCCAGGGTTTCCGGCGGGTGCATGCTCGTATAGATGTCCTTTCCCAGCATGGCGGCCGCAATCAGCTCTATGGCAATGATGACCTTCCCGTACTTCTTCAGGGCGGGACTTCGTATCCTGCCTCCGGCTTTATTTTTTGTTCTGCGAATATTTTCGTTCAACTATTTCCTCTTTCATTCAAAACGGCAGCCGTACCGTCAATTTTGAAACCCGGGTGCCTGGGGCATCCGCTTTCAGGCTCTTCTTCTAGACCTCGATTTTCACAATCTTTGATCCCCAGGCGTAGGCGGCTACATAAGCGGCCAGACAGGCGCAGACCAGACCCACCCCCAGGGCCGTCCCGTATATAGGCGAGATGAAGTCGGGAGAGGCGAAGCGGATATAGGTCAGCATCCCCGGCGGCAGGATCAGCATCAGTTTCAGCTCCAGCCGCTTTTCGGACGTCAGGGTCTCGATCTTTGCCTTGAGCTCCAGGGACTGACGGATTTTCTCGGCCGCCTCGGAAATATTCTTCACGTAGTTGCCGCCCAGGCGCTTTCCTATGGAGAGAATCTCCGCCATGTTTTCGACCTCTTCTATGGGATGCCGTTCCGCAAAGGTCCCGAAGACCTCCTCCACGGGCATATTCATCCCGATCTGCCGGTTCATCTGGGCAAGCTCTGTCACAAAGGGGTCGGCGGGACCATAGAGAACCGTCAGCGCCTTCTGGGCATCCACGAAGGAGTTCTCCAGGGAATGGCCGGCCCGGAGGCCGCTGGAAAGGCCCGTCAGAAACTCCCGGTACTTCTCGTCAAAACGGCTGGCCGCCTTCTCCCTGTCCTTCTTCGCCTGAACGAATATGTGTAATACAAAAACAGGAAAGAAGGAGACCATGCCCCAGACGGAATTGAAGAGGACATAGGAAATCCAGGCGGAAAGGCCGAAATCCATGAGAAGGACCAGAAGCAGGCTCTTTCCGGAAAGCCCGGCCTCCCTGACCGGCGCTGCCAGCCTCCTTCGCCTGCTGCCTATTTGAGCCCGGCCATGACCAGCTTGTCCGTATGGATGATGTCGTTTACTTTTCTCCATGTCCCCCGGCCTCCTTCCAATGTGTATGTATAGATGGGCACGAGCTTCACGTGCCCGTTTTCCATTCCGTCGACCTCATTGATGGCCACGAGCTTTCTCGACCGGTCCCGCATTCTCGAGACCTGGACGAAGAAGTCGATGCCGCCCGCGATCTGCCTGCGGATGGCGTCCACGGGCAGGTCCATGCCCATGAGGACCATGGTCTCGAGACGGGCCAGCATATCCTCGGGAGAATTTGCATGTGCGGTGGTTAAGGACCCGTCGTGTCCGGTATTGCAGGCCTGCAGCATCTCCAGCGTCTCCTCCCCGCGGCACTCGCCGACGATGATCCGGTCCGG
>CAZOYS010000053.1:0-9404 GCA_964584155.1 uncultured Lachnospiraceae bacterium | reverse complement strand
TGAGGAGGAAAATCATGTCCGAATTCGACTACGGAATCGTGAAGAATCCGGAAATATTCGAGCAGAATCGTCTGCCTGCCCACTCGGACCATGAGTGGTACAGCTCGATCGGAGCCGCAGAAAGCGGCCGCTCGGACTTTAAATATTTGTTAAACGGAATCTGGAAGTTCGCCTGGGCAAGGAACTATGACGCGGCCGTAAAGGACTTCTACCGGACAGACTACGACTGCCACAAGTGGGACAGCATCCGGGTTCCGGCCCACATCCAGGCGGAAGGCTTTGGGGCTCCCCAGTATGTGAACACCCAGTACCCCTGGGAGGGGATGGAGGAACTGGAACCGGGAGATATCCCGTCCGTCTTTAATCCCGTGGCCATGTACACCAAGTACTTCACACTGCCAGAAGGTGACAGGTGGAAGAAGGGACCGGTCCGTATCTCCTTCCAGGGGGCGGAGTCTGCCGTGGCCCTCTGGCTGAACGGCCACTACGTCGGCTACAGCGAAGACTCTTTCACGCCTTCGGAATTCGACCTGACGGAATATATCGACCGCAAGGGCGAGAACAAGCTCTCCTGTATGGTCTTCCGTTTTTCGGCCGGCTCCTGGACAGAGGACCAGGACTTCTTCCGTTTTTCCGGCCTTTTCCGGGATGTCTATCTCTATACCGTGCCTTCCTGCCACATCGAAGACCTGAAGATAGAGACGCTTCTCGATGACAGCTATAAAAACGCAGACCTCGTAGTCTCCATGCAGTCTACCGGGGCCGGCCAGTACCGCCTTTCCCTGGCAAACGATGCCGGGGAGCTTCTGGGCGGCAAGGGAGAGCTTTCCGGCGACGGGCGGACCGAAATCCGCATCCCCGTGGAAAAGCCGGCTCTCTGGTCCGCTGAGGAGCCGAATCTCTACACCCTGACGATAGAAGTCTTCGGGAAGGAGCATTCCGATCTCTTCAAGTTCGGCCCCAATGAAAATCCGGACGGAGCTGCCCCGGATGAAATCATCAGCGAGAACGTGGGCTTCCGCCGCTTTGAGCTCATAGACCACATCATGTGCCTGAACGGGAAGCGGATTGTCTTCAACGGGACGAACCGCCACGAGTTCACGGCCGAGAGCGGCCGGGTTATGGCGGACAGTGTCATCGCAGCGGACCTCATCACGATGAAGCGGAACAATATCAACGCCGTCCGCACGTCCCACTACCCCAACAAGACCGCCCTCTACCGGCTGGCCGATATCCTGGGGCTCTACATTATTGATGAGACAAATATGGAATCCCATGGCATCTGGGACGCCATCTGGCAGGAAAACAGGGGGAATTCCTATGCCGTGCCCGGCGACCGGGAAAACTGGAAGGCCATGATTCATGACCGGGCCCGGTCCATGTACGAGAGGGACAAGAACCATCCTTCGATATTGATCTGGTCCTGCGGCAACGAGTCCTACGGCGGTACGGTCATCCGGGATGAGGCCGACCTCTTCCGGTCTCTGGACCCCCACCGCCTCGTCCACTATGAGGGCGTTGACCATGACCCCCGCTATCCGGAGACGACGGACATGATCTCGACCATGTACTATCCTGTGCCCGAGATCAGAAAACGCCTGGCCGAAGTTCCGGACAAGCCCTATATCAACTGCGAGTACGCCCATTCCATGGGTAATTCCACGGGCAATCTGAAGGAGTACACGGATTTTGCCAACGAGGAGCCCCGCTACCAGGGCGGCTTCATCTGGGACTATATCGACCAGTCTATGACGCTTACGGACAAGAATGGGACAGAGTTCCAGGGCTACGGCGGCGACTTCGGCGACAGGCCCCACGACGGCTCTTTCTCCGGAAACGGAATCTGCTTCGCAAAGGACCGGGAGCCCAGCCCGAAGATGCAGGAAGTGAAAGCCTGCTACCAGTCCGTCTGGGCAAAGCTCTCCGCCAATGCGGCCGAAATCGAAAACCGCTTCCTTTTCACGAATACGGAAAAATTCCGGGCCGTCCTGACCTTGTCCCGCGAGGACCGGGTCGTGTGTGAAGAGACTTTCCGGGCAGCCGTACCGCCTCTTTCGACGAAGACCTGCCCCCTGCCCTTCGACATAGAAGAGAAGATTCATGAGGATAATGTAAACCGCGGCGAGAAGGACGGAAGCGGCGAGTACCAGGCCACCCTTTCCTTCCGCCTCGACAGGGACACCCCCTGGGCCGATGCGGGCCATGAGATTGCCTGGGCCCAGCAGGCATTCGGACAGTATGACGGCCGCCAGTCCGTCTCTGACTGCCTCTATTCCCCTTCCGGCCTTTCGATAGGGTCGGACATGAATGTGAAGAAGCCCCTGATTGTGGCTGAGTCCTGCCACGAGGTCGGGGTCAGAAATGATGACTTCTCCGTCTACTTCAGCAAGCTGACAGGCGGACTTACCTCCTATACCTACGGCGGCATGGAGCTCATCAAAGAGCAGCCCCGGCCCACATTCTGGCGGGCCCCCACCGAAAACGACATGGCAAATCAGATCGCCTTCCGGGGCGGCCAGTGGATGGCAGCGTCCCTTTATGCATCGCCGAAATTCGAGCACGGGCGGCAGATGACTCCCTGCCGGGTGGAGAAGGGGGAGGACTTCGTCAAAGTCACGTTCACCTATCACCTGCCTGTCAAGCCGGCTCTTGACTGCACGATTGAATATGTCGTGACCGGGGACGGCGTTGTGCAGGTGACCGAGACCCTGCCTCCTTCCGCGGAAGTGGGTGAGCTGCCTGAATTCGGCATGATCTTTACCCTGGACGGCCGCTTCAACCGGGTCCGCTGGTACGGGGAAGGCCCTGAGGAGACCTATGCCGACCGGCGTCTGGCCAAGGCCGATGTATACGCCATGGATGTGACGGACAATCTTCCGGCCTACCTCGTTCCTTCGGAGTGCGGCTTTAGGACATGTCTGCGCTGGGCGGAGATTACGGACGCCCGGGGCAGAGGCATCCGCTTTGATGCGGTAGAGCCCGACTTCTCCGGAAAGACAGCCCCTGCGGAAATCCTCGGTTTCTCGGCCCTTCCCGTGAAACCCGGCGACCTGGAAGCTGCCCATCACACGAATGAGCTGCCGGCCTTTGTCAACACCTATGTAAAGCTGGGCATGGAGGCCGGTGTCGGCGGAGATGACACGTGGGGCTCCTTGACACACGAGCCTTATTTGATACATAATAAGAAACAGCTTGTCAATAAATTCACCCTTCGCGGGGTTTGAAAGGCGTTTTGAATTATGATGGAAGATATTTTCGTAGAAGGCTCCGTGGCAAAGCATCCCTCGACGGGGCAGCGCATGGTGGCTTATGTGTTCATAGCCCTGGCCGTGCTGGCTTTTCTTGCCGGCTTTGTTTTCCCGCCCTTCATGATGATCGGCTGGATGATCGGCATCGCCTTCTTCGTGGTATTCTATCTCTACAACCGCTCCCTTGAGGTCGACTTCGACTACAGCGTGACGAACGGGGTCTTCGACGTGGCCAAGGTCACGAACAAGGAGAAACGAAAGGAGCTCTGCAGCGTGGATCTGAAGGAAGAGCTGGTTCTTGTCGCTCCGAACGGGCACGATTCCCTGCGGGGCTATGAAAACAAGCGCCTTCATACGGTAAATGCGACGGGCTCCGACCCGGAGCAGCCTGTCTACACGATGATTGCCAAGGACTCTAAGGACAGCAACAATGAATACGCCATCCTCTTCCAGCCGGACAGGGAAATTCTGCAGGCCCTGCACCGGGCGAAGCCGAGGGAGGTCATTTTCGTAAATGATTGATATGAACACACCGGAAAACAAGGTGGAAAGAAGGACGGACGCCAAGGGCGGCCGTCCTTTTGTAGACGGGGCCTTCCTGAAAATTCTTGCCATTGTGACCATGCTCATAGACCACATCACGGCGGTCTATGGCTCCACGTCTATGGTCCCCCTGGGAACGGGCTATGAGGTGGGCCGGGGTATCGGTCGCATCGCCTTCCCGATTTTCTGCTTCCTTCTGGCGGAAGGCTTCTACTATACGAGAAACCGGTGGAAGTACCTGGGGCGCCTTTTCTTATTCGCGGCGGTCTCGGAGATACCCTTTGATATGGCCTTTTCCGGAACCCTTCTGGATCCGACCTACCAGAATGTCTTCTTCACCCTCTTTTTCGGGGGCCTGGCCATTACCCTCCTGCAGCTCATGGAAGGGGACTGGGGACGGGGGAAGGAAGCAGCCGGCCCGAAACCGGGGAATCCCGTTCTGCGTTTCCTTCTGATTCTGGCAGTCATCCTGGGCTGTGCTGTCGGAGCGGAGCTTCTCGACACGGACTACGGGGCCGGCGGTGTCTGCACCATCATCGTGATGTATGTGCTTTCCGAGCGAAAGAAGCCGGTAGGAGACCTCTTTCAGGTCCGCATTGCCAATACCCTGGGCTTTGCCTGCGGCGTCGTCATGCTGGGCCTGACCTGCGGGACTATCGAGTTCCTGGCGGCTGTCGACATCATCTTCATCTGGTTTTATAACGGGACGCGGGGCCGGCAGCTCAAGTACTTCTTCTACGCCTTCTACCCGGTTCACCTCTTCATCATTGCCCTCATTTTCTATGGCACGGGCGTTTTTAATGTCGACTATCTGACCCTGCTGCGATGAGAATAATGTAAAACAAAAACCTTGCGCGGCCCGAACCAGGTGCCGGCCCGGCGGGAAGGCGGTTTTGGAACGTTTGAGTTCGTGTAAATCTTTGGACAGATTTCAGATGACATGAACATGGAACTTTTGCACTTCGGCTTGAATTCTGAGGGTCTGCCTTGTAAAATGGCGGGTAAGGAAACTTTCTTCCGGGCAGGAAAAAGCCCGGAAATTCAGATACGAAAAGGGAAAGACCGCCCCGGGGCTTTATATTAGTCATAAGGCATGAGGGGGAAAGGAGTGCGGTATATGGCGGAAGAAGTACTTACAGAAGAGGAAATGGACGCCCTCGGCGAGCTGTCCAATATCAGCATGGGCTCGTCCACGACGGCCCTTTCGGCCCTCCTTCAGAACAAGAAGGTCACGATCGAGATGCCCCGGATTGAGGTCATCAACCGCAGCCAGGCCCTCGACGACTACGAGCGCCAGTGCATCCTGGTCCACATCAATTATTCCAAGGGCCTTGAGGGCGGGGACATCCTCCTCCTGAAACCCACGGATGTCATGACCATGACCGACCTCATGATGGGCGGCGACGGGACGAACAATCAGGGCGAGGTCTCGGACCTGCAGCTTTCGGCCATTTCAGAGGCCATGAACCAGATGATGGGCAGCGCGGCGACCTCCCTATCCGTCATGCTGAACCGGGCCGTCGACATCACGCCGCCCGAGACGGATACGGTCGATGTCGAGTCCATCAAGATCTTCGAGAACATCTTCGCCACGCCGGACAAGGATATGGTCAAGGTCACCTTCCGCTTCAGGGTCGGCGACCTCATTGATTCGACCATGATCCAGCTCTACCGTCTGACCTTCGCCCAGAACCTCATCGATATCTTCATGGAGCAGATGAGGAAGAACGAGGAAGAAATCAGAAAGGCCAAGGCAGAAGAAAAGGGCTGAGGTGGAAACTTTCCACCGAAAAAAGGCGCGGGGAGCGGCAAAAATGGAGCCGGGTGCGTGTATTTCCCGTTAAAACCGCCAAGAATCAAGCCTTACACTTGGACGGATTGCACAAAAATCGAGTATTTTCAAGGCTTTTGCTTGCAGTACCACGGACAGTGGTATAGAATACATGTGTTTCCGGGAGGCCGGAGGCAAAAATCCAGTTCCCGGAAGTCCGGGGGCAGAAAAACAAAAGGAGAACAAGCACTATGAACAAAGCAGAATTCGTAGAAGCTATCGCAAAGGAAACAGGTCTTTCCAAGAAAGACGCTGCAGCAGCTGTTGATGCTTACACATCAGTAGTTACGAAGGCTCTGAAGAAGAAGGACAAGGTTACCCTCATCGGCTTCGGCACATTCGAGACCACGAAGCGCGCAGCCCGCACAGGCCGCAACCCTCAGACCGGCAAGGAAATCAAGATCGCTGCTTCCACAGCACCCAAGTTCCGTCCCGGCAAGGCTCTCAAGGATGCCGTCAACAAGAAGTGATAGCTTGCTTTTGATTCTTGTGATACAGAAACCTCCGACCGCAGGGCCGGAGGTTTTTTCTTCTGACGCCGGGGAATCGGTACAGGACATGAAGGGGGAACAGAAATGAAGATTGAACACGTGGCCATGTATGTAAACGATTTGACCGGGACGAGGGACTTTTTCGTGAAATACCTGGGGGCCAGGGCCAATGACGGCTATCACAATACGAAGACGGACTTTCGGTCCTACTTCCTGACATTCGATGACGGGGCAAGACTTGAAATCATGAATAAGCCCGGGATGGAAGACCTGCCGAAAGAGCTGAACCGGACCGGCTACGCCCATCTCGCTTTCAGCCTGGGCAGCAAAGATGCGGTGGATGCCCTGACAGAACGCCTGCGGGGCGATGGCTATGAAGTGGTCAGCGGTCCGCGGACGACGGGAGACGGCTATTACGAAAGCTGCGTTGTTGCTCTTGAGGGCAATCAGATAGAACTTACGGTGTGAGCCGGGTGAAGGGGCAGGACATTCGGAAGATGAAAGAGACAATCCGACAGGAGCCGGTCAGACACGCGGCGGCCAAGAAAAAGATATACGCGCTTATAAATATCGGGAATAAGGAAGATGCGGCCAGCCAGGCCTGCAATATCGTCATCGTCGCAGCAATCTTCACGAACCTCGCCATCCTGATTCTGGAGACATTTCAGCTGCCGCCCTCCCTTCTGCCGCCCCTTCATGCGGTGGAATATATTACTCTCGTGATTTTCATCATCGAGTATATCCTTCGGATCTATTCGGCGGAATATCAGTACCCGGGTCAGCCCTTCCGCAAGGCGGCTCTCAGATTTTTCTTTTCTTTCTACGGGCAGATTGACCTCTGGTCCATACTCCCGTATTTCCTGCCCCTTTTCCTGCCGACGGGGATTGTGGCCCTCAGGGTTCTTCGGATTTTCAGGGTGCTTCGCCTCTTTCAGGTCAGCGCGACCAGCGACGCCTTTTCGGTCATGGTCGATGTCCTCAAAGCCAAGCGGGACCAGATTGTTTCTTCCGTCGTCCTGATCTTCATCATGATGCTGGCCTCGTCCCTGCTCATGTATTCCATAGAACATAATGCCCAGCCGGGAGTCTTCAAGAACGCCTTTTCCGGCATGTGGTGGGCCGTGTCGGCCATCTTCACGGTGGGCTACGGGGACATATATCCTGTCACCCTGCTGGGCCAGGCCCTGGCCATCGTCATTTCCTTCCTGGGCGTCGGGCTCGTTGCCATCCCTACCGGTATTATTTCCGCCGGCTTCGTCGAGCAGTACCAGAAGGCGAAGGCCATGACCGTTGCGGCTGCGGAGTCTCCGATGATGTATCTTGAGATTACCCTCGAGCATGGCCATCCCTGGATCGGCCTGAAGACAGCGGAAGTTCCCCTGTCGGGTGAATTCCGCATCATCGCGATTCTGAGGGAGGACAGTGTGAACGTCCCCCTTGCGGAAACCGTCCTGCAGGAGGAGGACATGCTGCTCGTAACCTCCCTGGAGCCCCAGATGGATATCGGCATCCGGGTACGGGCCGTCACCATAGGGCCCGAGCACCGGTGGCTGGGGCAGAAGGTCGGGGATATCGCTCTTCCGGAAAATGTCCTGCTCTCGGCTATTGTCCGCAAGGGCCGGGCCCGGGAGCCGCGTCCCAACATGATTATCCGCCTGAACGACCAGGTACTCCTGTGCGGGAGATAAGAATGTAAGGAACAATCAGAATCCGAAGAGCCCCCTCACACGCAAGCATGTACGGAGCCGCATGGGAGTGTTGCCTAACAAAAAACTCCGCCGATCGGCGGAGTTTTGTGCTGCAGATGAAGATTTTCAGTCCTCGTCATCATCGTGGAGGCTGAGCGGGTTCTTCGGACCGTGGAAAGGATTCCTTTCGGGAGTTTCCTGCTGTCTGGCTGCCCATCCTGCGGCAATTCCGAGAGCGATTCCGATGATGAGGATTGCAATAAGTATAAACATAGTAATCTTCCCCTTTCTTTTGTATTGCCCTTTGTCGTATTATTGTTACAGCGCCAAAAGTCATCGCACACGGAAAATTCATTTGCCGGTGGGTGAATGACTTAAAGGCGGCAATCATTCTTCGCGACTGCATCCTATTTTAACATATATCTGTGAAAGCGAGACAGAGATTTGCAGACATGTTATGAGAATAATATGAAAACGGCCCCCATCTGGGTCATGGATTCCGGTGTGGGCGGCATTTCCGTCCTGAGGGAGGCGGCCCGTCTCATGCCGGATGAGCAGTTCGTCTTCTTCGGAGACAGCGTCCATGCCCCTTACGGGACGAAGACGACGGAAGAGGTGCGGGAGCTGACGCTTGAAGCCGTAGCGGATGCGGAGAAGCGGTACCATCCCAAGGCCTTTGTCATTGCCTGCAATACGGCGACGACTGCGGCGGTGAAAGTCATGCGGGGCCTCTATCCGGGCCGGGCCATTGTCGGCATAGAGCCTGCCCTGAAACCGGCGGCTGATGCTGGCCGCAGGCACATCCTGGTCCTGGCCACCCCGCTCACGATCAAAGAAGAGAAGTTTCGTGCCCTCCTGCAGCGCTTTTCGGACGGGCGGGAGGTCATCCCCCTGGGCTGCCCCGGCCTGATGGAATATGCGGAGAGCGGGCAATTGGACGGACCTGAGACCGATGCCTTCGTGGCGGATATGATCGGGGAATATGTGGGAAAGGTCGATGCGGTCGTCCTGGGCTGCACCCATTATCCGTTTCTCAGGGGTCCGATTGCCCGGGCCCTGAAGCTTTCTGACGATGCCGTCTATGACGGGGGCTACGGAACCGCGAAGCATATCCGTTTCCTCCTCGGGGAGACGGGGCTCCTGAGAGATGACGATGCCTATGAGAGGGCGGCCTTAAATGATGCGGCAGGCAGCGCTTTCTATGGTGCAGACGAAGCGGGGACGGCGGAGAAAACGACTTTCCATGGAGCAGACGAAGCAAGGACGGCACGGGAAACAACGACACGCAATGCGTACGCAACTGCCGCCGGTGAATCGATCATCACTGACACCTGGTTGGACAGCCACGTCATTTTTGAGAATTCCCTGCAGGGGGCAGCAGGGGAAGAGCGTATAGAATTGTGCCGGCGGCTGATGAAGTGATTTTGAGGCGGACATTTGTTCTGAAGCAAGCCATATGCCCAAGCGGTACAGGCTTGTTGGCGGACTTTTGCTCTGGAACAAGCTTTATGCCCAAGACCGGCCGGGGTATTGGCGGACTTTTGTTATGAAGATAGTGTCAACTGATTTATGAAAACCCGGAGCCTGAGAAAAACAGGCTCAA
>CAZOYS010000052.1:0-9492 GCA_964584155.1 uncultured Lachnospiraceae bacterium | reverse complement strand
TGTAGCCCGAGGACAGGCGCTCCATGGAAGCGGCCATATTGTTCTCGTTCCGGAGCAGGTGTTTATTTGTAATGACTGCGGAAATATTGTTGTTGATCTTCATGAACGCACCTCGCAAACCTCAAATCCCGTCCGCATCCGTGCGCCGCTGATTGAAATGCTTTATGACTAATGCAGAACACCGCATCTGCTGCCGGTCTCTGCACGCCTGATAAGAACCGGCTTCCCTGCCGGCTACTTTTTATATCGGTTTCAGCGCCTTTTTTCTAAACCCCGAAATCCGCTTCCGAAATTGTCTTTATGAAAGCCCTGGCCAGGCTGTAGAGGCGGGAGGTGGCAATATTCTCCTGGGCCTGCTCCGCCCGGGAAAGCTCCTCTTTTTCCTCAGCATCATTTTCCGTACCACGAATATTTTCGAAGATGTCCACGGGCCTTACATTATTCTCATGAAGTACCTGCAGGCCCACGGGCACCCCGGCCTCATTCTGCAGGCTGTCAATCAGGGTGTCGGAGAGGGCGGAAAGCCGCTCCCTTGTATCGGTCCTGTCCGTCGTCAGGGTTCCGTCGACGTAGCCCTGCTCGTACTGAAAGGCCGCCCGCATGTTGCCGAGCTTTTCGGACAGGAAGGAGATTTCGACGAGGCCCTTCCGGTCCTCTCCCTTCATGATGCGAAGCTGCATGGTTCCGTACTGGTCGGCCACAAGGACGGGAATTTCGTAGGACCGGCCTTTTGCTCCCAGCTGGCCCATGATTTTGATCTCCTTCTGAAGGAGCTGCATGGAGCGGACATCCACGGACTTCGTCCCGCTTTCCACAATCATTCCGTCCATGGCATGCTCGGCCAGGTCAGCCAGTTTCTCCTGGGCTTCAGCCATCTCCTTCGGGGCCTTGACGGCTTCCCCGTAGTCGCGGATCAGGTCGGCCATCACGTCGTCTATTGTCTTCCCCTCAGCCTTTTCATTGGTCTCGGAGAAGATATTTCTGTCCTCTTTTGCAAAACCGAAGAGGCGGCGGTAGAGGTCGCCCGTGTTTTTCATCATGGTATTGATGGCGTCGAGGTAGGCCGGTGTCCGGGGCACGTCCAGCTGCTGCAGGATGGAGTAGGCCTGCTCCGTGGAAACAGCCGCGATATTCTGCACTTCCTGAGCCACTTCGGCCGCATAGGCCTCTTCGGAAGCGGCGTCGTCCGCTGCAGGCGTATTTTCCAGGGCCGCCGCGAACGTGTCCGGGGACATGGAAAGATAAGATTCTTCTCCGATGGCCGAGAGCTTCCCTGGGGTCAGAGCCCTTCCGGCGACCTTCATGCGGGAGGTCTGGAAGGCCTTTTCCGCCTGCTGCGTAATCGAGAGCTTTCCCGTATCCGCTGCAGAGAGCCCGCCGAAGTCGTCGTCCACGGTGTAGTCCATGCCCCGTCTTTTCGTTGAACGGATTTCGCTGAGCATGTTGGACAATGTAATGTCCCGGCCCTCGGCCAGAAGGCGCCCTATGCAGGCACCGTCCGACTTCTCCACCTGGTAGATGAGGCGGGCGATGCCCATCATGCTTTCCCGTTCGTCTTCCGTGAGTCTGCCGGACCGCTCCGCCTTCCAGATGAACTTCGAGAACTTCTCTTCCGCGGAGTCCTGCCCTTCTTTCGACTGGCTGTCCGCCTCGTTCGAAAGGTCGGCAAGCGTCATATTGAGGGGGTTCTTCCCGTCTTTGATCATCTGAGCGACAACGGCAGGCTTTAAGGCCTTCAGGGTCTCTTCAACTTCCTCGGCCGCTGTCCTTGCCGTAAGGATATTTTCCTTCGTGATATCAACGCCGCTGTAACCAAGAATCCGCACGGCCTTCTCGTTCGAAGCCGTATCTTCGAGCCCGAAGTCCTCGAGGATATCCGGCACGTTGGAAAAAGCCTTTTTCATGGAGTCCCCGAGATCCGGCCGGACTTCTGTCCCCATAGTCTCATAGGCCTCCCCGGCCTTATCGTAGGCCTTCTGCATGGAAGAACCGATTTCGTGGACCTCGGACAGGGTCTTCTCCATGGCCCGGGAGTGGACGATTTCGAATGCGCCCCCGTTCGAGGAGCTCATGGAGCCCGTCTGCATGGCCGCTTCCGTCCGGGCGGAGGCAGAGAGGGTGATACCGCCTGCTGCGGCCTGACCGGAAGAAATCGTGTCGAAGGCCATGCGTCCGAAGGCCGCGAGGGGCATGGACGCAAAGTCGGAAACATAGGCATTCGTCGTATTGTAGACGTCGATTCGGCCCGGGAGGGTGGCCAGGGCCTGGTCGGAGAAGACGTCACCCGTGAACTCGGCCATGAGAGAGTCGGGGGCCGAGCCCCGGGCGAGGCCCGCAGCCGCGGAAGAGTCCGCGGCATATCCTTCGTCTGACCCGAGAATAGCGCTGTAGAAGGCTTCCTCCTGCTCCTGCAATGTTGTCAGGATGTCAGTAATATCCGTTGTACTGATATTGATGCCCCGCTGAAGGAGGGTGAAATTGACGGAAGACGTCATGATAAGGCGGGCCTCCGTCAGGGCCTGCTGGGCCCGGGACTCCGTCAGGCCGCCTCTTGACGCGGTCGGAAGACCCCCGTTCATGCGGGCATAGCCCTCGATCTCGCTGGCCAGCCTGGCAGGGCTCTTTGTTCCGCCTCCTGCTGCCTCTGCGCCGACCGCAGCGGCTGCTTTGTCTCCCGAAAGGCCTGCGCCTTCTGCCTCTGCCCCCTTCCCGCCTGCGAGACCCCCGGCCGCTGCGGCCGCGACAGTCCTTGCTGCCTGGGCCTTCTTTGCCGCCAGGGCAGCCGCGGACTGGCCGGCAGCCTCTCTCTGCTGCTTTGCACTCTCGGCATTTTCAGCCGCCGTCTTCGCCAGGTTTATGACATTTAAGTCCTTACCGGAATCGACAAGAGAGGTGACGTCCTCCGGGGTTGCATTGCTGATAACTGCTGCTGCGTTTTCCGCCATGTCCGCCGTAGAAAGACCGGCGATGATAAGGGTCTCCCCCGGCTCGCTGCCGCTCGCCACGGTATCCATGACGGCGTCCGTAAGCTCCTGCCCCGTCAGCAGGTCTCCTGTGGTCATGGCCGCGAATTTATTTATTTTGTCAAATGTCAGAGGGATTTCGTTCTGCAGAAATTCTGCCGCTGTCTGTCTTGTACTGTCGTCGTAGGTGAGACCGGCCCGCTCAAAGAGGCTGCCGATCTGTCTGTCCATAACGGACACCTGATCGATGGCCGCCTGGGAGACAGCCTGTCCCTGCCCCTCTTCCCCGGCCCCGTACACGGCCCGGTAGACATTGTCTATGGTGGGAGCCATATTATTCTTGACAAGGTATAAAGCGGCCTTGTCCGAAATCCCGGGTATTTCGCGGGCCTTGGAAAGGGCGGTATCAATGGAAGCCGCATCCGAAACAGCCGCTGTACCTGCCTGTCCTGCGCCTGCGGCCTTAATATCTGCTGCTGTGCCGGAAGCAGTGCTTTCCAGCTCCTTCTTCAGGGCCGCCGCCTGAGCAGCATTACCCGCACTCTCCTCAATCGCCGCATCGGACACGCCGCCGAACTTCGACACGTCGGCCCCGGCCTTGGCCAGGTTCAGGCGGATCTTGTCTCCGACCGTCACGAGCTCCTCCGGGTTCATATTCCTGTAGTCGAAGCCCTCTTCGTCGGCTGCCTGCACGTCCCCGGCGGACAGATCGGCCGTGGCCTTCGCCACCATCTGATTCTTCATGGCGGTATCGGACATGGCGGCCGTATTCGTATTCAGGGCGTTCTGCAGGGCGTCCTCGGCCAGGTCCTTCTTCCCGTAGACCGTGTCCCGGGCCGCCAGGCCGTTTTTCGTGAAAATCGTATTGGAGGAATCCACATAAGCGGAAAATAAAGAAGACGCCCCCGCGGCAGCCCCTGCGTTTCCGGTCTCCTGACCGGCCGCCTTCGGAGCTGTCGCCGCAGCGTCGTTTTTGATCTGATTGACCCGGATTTCATTCAGCAGCATAGTTCATGTCCTTTATTGCATTATGTTTGCTTATTGAAATCCGTTTCTGTTTTGCCGAAAGAAAAAGGCAGCGCGCAGACACTCCCTGTCTGCCCGTCACCTATTGTATCGGCAATATTCCGACTTTTTTGAATCATGAATTTTCTCCCGCCGCCACCTTCCCTGTTTTCCTTGAAAATGAGGAATCAAGGCATTACTATTATTCATGACTAATATAAAGCAGGAGAATTGAAATGCACATCCTTCTTGCAAATGACGACGGAGTCGGGTCGCCGAATCTGGCTCTGCTGGCGGAAACCGCTAAGAATCTTGGCCGGGTCACAATCGTGGCACCCGAAACGCAGATGAGCGGCATGTCCCAGGGCATGACGCTGGGGCGGCCGCTGACCGTAAAGAGAGTAGAATATCCGGTAGACGGCGTAACAGCCTATTCCTGCGACGGAAAGCCGGCGGACTGCGTAAAGATCGGCCTTTCTGCCCTTCTCATAGATGACGAGCCTGACTTCGTCTTTTCAGGAATTAATAATGGCTACAACGCCGGCTACGACGTAGCTTATTCGGGAACGGTCGGGGCCGCAGAAGAAGCCCTGATGCACGAAATTCCGGCCATCGCCTGGTCCTGTGACAAAGGAGCAGACCTTTCCCTGACGAAGAAGTACCTGCTTCTACTGATGAAGGAGCTTACGAAGAAGCCGCTTGCTGACGGCATCTGGAATGTAAACTTCCCGAACTGTTCCGTTGATGAATGCAAGGGCATCCGTTACGACACAAAACCTGCCGAGATGCAGCTGATCTGGGACGGATTTTTCCTGCAGGACCAGAAAATGGGCGACCTTGCAGCCATGGAGAAGGCGGCTGTAGAAGGTGCCCGGACCCTGGTCAGTAATAAAGCCGGAAAACCGGGCAAGGGAACGAACGGAGCTTTCACGGATCCTGAGGTGCCGAAACGCCTGGCAGCGCTTTCCCCGGGAGAGGAAGCTCTTCTCTGGAATGCGGGAACGGCGATTCCCGGAAGCCTTGCAGGAGAAGGCACAGATGTAAATGCTCTTGTGAACAACTACATTTCCGTCGGGAAAGTCCGGTCGGAAATTATGTAAATGACAAGGGCCTGCGAAAATGCACTATGCATTTTCACAGGCCCCTCTTTACATATCCTGTCCATTTGCATTTGGAAAAATCGGAGGAATTTTTGCATTTCTCCCCCGCCTGGGTTGGAATGCTGCATTGTTTCAGAGTTCCGTCCTGCCTTCGAATGCCCTAAGCAGTGTTACCTCGTCTATGTACTCTATATCGCCGCCGACAGGGACGCCGGAGGCGATGCGGGTCACCTTGATGCCGGTGGGTTTAATGAGGCGGCTTATGTACATGGCTGTCGTCTCACCTTCCAGAGAGGAGTTCGTCGCTATGATGACCTCGTCGACGTCACCCTCCAGGCGCTTCATGAGCTCCTTCAGGCGGATGTCCGCAGGGCCTATGCCCTGCATGGGGGAAATAGCCCCGTGGAGGACGTGGTAGACACCTTCATACTTGCCGGTCTTCTCGTAGGCCGCCATGTCCCGGCTGTTCTCCACCACCATGATCTGCCTGTGGTTCCGCTTGGGATTCGAGCAGATGGGACATGTCTCCGAGTCCGTCAGGGTGCAGCAGACCTTGCAGTAGTGGACATTCGTGCGGGCTGATACAAGTGTATCCGCCATATGTTTCACGTCGTCCGGAGGCATATTCAGGATATGGAAGGCCAGGCGCTGGGCCCCCTTCTCCCCGATGCCGGGCAGCTTCTGCAGCTCGCCGATCAGATTGCCTATCTCTTTACTGTAGTATTCCACTTCAAGCTCTCAAAGAAGTCAAATAACTGTTACACAAAAAAGCCTGCCGCAGATATGATGCCACAGGCCTGTCGGAAACAAAGCTCCCGCATCTTAGAACGGCATTCCGCCAAGGCCTCCGAGTCCGCCGGATGCGGCACCCATTACCTTCTTCTGCGCTTCGTCGACCTGCTTCATGGCCTCGTTCACGGCGGCCACAATCAGGTCCTGCAGCATTTCGACATCGTCCGGGTCCACAGCCTCGGGCGCAATCTTCACGGCCTTCACTTCCTTGTCGCCGGAAACCGTGACTTCTACGGCATTGCCGCCGGCCGTCGCCGTAAACTCCTGCTCCGAGAGAGAAGCCTGGGCCTCTTCCATCTCCCGCTGCATCTTCTGGGCCTGCTTCATGAGATTCTTCATGTTGCCGGGCATTCCGCCCCCCATGCCGCCCATATAGCCGCCTCTTTTTGCCATTTCACTTTCCTCCTGAATAGTTATTGTTCTACGAATACGTTCTGTCCTGCAAGGCAGCAGGAAGAACGTCCTTCACGGTTTATATTAGTCATCTCCGAAGTCTTCGACCGTGACCTCCATGCCGACGGAGTGACCGAACTTCTGAATCAGGTCCTCATACTCGTCCGCCGCCTTGTGGCCGGAGTCCAGAAGCTTCAGTTTGACGGAAATCTCCTTGCCCACCGCCTGGCTGAAGGCCCCTTCGAGCCGCTTCAGATTCTCCGGCCCAACCAGCTGATTGTACGCGACTGAGTTCTCCGCGTCAAATACGATCAAAAGCTTCCCGTCCTCGTCCAGGGTCGGAGTCCCCTGCTTCAGGGAGGCCTTGAAGATGCCGGAAAGCAGGCTCAGGGCCTGGTTCCAGTTGTCAAGCAGCTTCTGTATGTCCTCCGGGGCCGCGTCCGGAAGCTTATGCCTCTGAACCGGAGATGGCGCCGCAGCCGGCGCTCCTCCTGCTGCCGGAGCCGCCACGTAGGAACCTGCCGGGACGGACATGACAGCCCCGGACGCAATCTCCGTCTCTACTTTTGCGACCCGGTCCACAAGGGAGTCGTAGTCCTTCTCCATTTCGGGCTTGCAGAGTTTGATGACGGCAATTTCCGTAAGCACCCTCTTCTGGGTCGCAAAGCGCAGGCGGTCGGAGAGGGCACTCATTACGCGGATATAACGGAGGATGACAGGACTTTCCACCATGTCGGCTTCTTCTTTCAGGGCCGCCATATTGTCACTCGACATGCCGAGGACTTCTTCATTTGTCTCCCCGCCCTTGACGAGGAGGAGGTTTCGGAGGTACCAGACGAAGTCGTTCACAAACTGGGTCAGCTCCCGGCCCTCCAGCAGGACGTCGTCGATGACAGACAGGGCGTCCGTAATATTTCCTGCCCGGACCGCGCGGAAGAGCTTTGAAAACTGGGCCGTGTCGACCGCTCCGAGCACGGACAGGACATTGTCATATGTCAGTGTCTGCCCCAGGTAGAAGGCGATGCACTGGTCGAGTAAGGAAAGGGCGTCCCGCATGGAGCCGTCCGCCGCCTTTGCGATGTAGCGGATGGCCTTTTCCTCGGCCTGCACGCCCTCTTTTTCAACGAGCTCCGTGAGGCGGGCCGCAATCGTGTCTATGGAAATCCGGTGGAACTCGTAGCGCTGGCAGCGGGAGAGGATGGTCTGAGGAATCTTGTTCACCTCGGTCGTCGCCAGAATGAAGATGACATAGGAAGGCGGCTCCTCGAGGGACTTAAGAAGCGCGTTGAATGCCCCTGACGAGAGCATATGCACCTCATCAATAATGTAAACCTTGTACTTTCCCTGGGACGGAGGGTATTCCATACCGCTGATGATTTCCCGGATGTTGTCGACACCGTTATTCGAAGCGGCATCGAGCTCAAGGACGTCCATGGAGTTTCCGTCCGTGATGGCCGTACAGGAGGGGCACTCGTTGCAGGGATTCCCCTCCTCGTCCCTGTGCTCACAGTTCACGGCCTTGGCAAAGATCTTCGCCACAGTTGTCTTCCCGGTGCCCCGGGTTCCCGTGAAGAGATAGGCGTGGCCGATCCGGTCCGTTTTCAGCTGGTTCTCCAGGGTCCGCACGATATGATCCTGCCCCTTTACGTCCGAAAAGACCTGAGGGCGGAACTTTCTGTATAAGGCTAAATATCCCACTGTCCGTCTAAAATGGCGGGCGGGGCCGCGAAGCGGCCCCGCCCGCCATCACTCCATTTCTATAATTTTTTTCAGTCTCCGAAGGAAATGCCCATCCGCTTGACTTCGGCAATCATGCTGGACTTGGGATCCACCATCTTCAGCTTCCCTGCAACATCCGCCAGAGGTACGAGCTTCGTGTCCCCGTTCACCATGGCGACCATATTGCCGAATTCCCCGTCCATGATGGCGCCTGCTGCCGCAGAGCCGAGGCGCGAGCAGAGAACCCGGTCATAAGGGCAGGGGCTGCCGCCTCTCTGGGTGTGGCCGGGCACCGTGACGCGGCACTCGGTTCCTGTCTCTTCTGAAATCATCTGGGCCAGCTTGTAGGAAACCGTCGGATGGACCTCCTGTGCCATCTTCGCCTTCAGCTCCTTCTTCGAGAGCTTGGCGTCTTCCTTGGAAATGGCCCCTTCGGCCACGGCCAGGATCGTGAAGCCCTTGCCGGCCTTGTGGCGCTTTTCGATGGCGTCGAGGACCTTCTTGCTGCTGTAGGGGATCTCGGGCAGGAGGATGATGTCGGCCCCGGAAGCGACGCCGGCGTAGAGGGTCAGCCAGCCGACTTTGTGACCCATGACTTCCACGATGAAGATGCGGTTGTGGGAAGATGCAGTCGTATGGATGCAGTCGATGGCGTAGGAGGCGACGCCGACTGCGCTGTAGAAGCCGAAAGTGATGTCGGTCCCGTAGATATCGTTGTCGATGGTCTTGGGCAGGTGGATGATGTTCAGGCCCTCTTCCCGGAGGAGGTTGGCCGTCTTCTGGGTCCCGTTGCCGCCCAGGATGACGAGGCAGTCCAGCTTGTGCTTCTTGTAGTTCTTCTTCATGGCCTCGACCTTGTCCAGGCCGTTCTCATCGGGCACCCGCATGAGCTTGAAGGGCTGGCGGGAAGAACCGAGGATCGTGCCGCCCTGGGTCAGGATTCCGGAGAAGTCCGAAGCCGTCAGCTGCCGGTAGTTGTCGTAAATCAGGCCCCTGTAGCCATTATAAAAGCCGAAGATCTGCAGGTCCTTGACATTGTTCGAAAGGCCTTTGACCACGCCCCGCATTGCCGCATTCAGGGCCTGGCAGTCCCCGCCGCTCGTAAGCATTCCGATTTTCATGCCGCATCTCCTTTGCTGTATTCTTTTTTTATGAAGCCCCGGTCAGTATTTCCCGCCTCCGAAACACGAGTCTATTCTACCATTATTTCCTGTCTTTGCGTAAAAAATATAGAGCGTCAATATTCCGCATATTTCCCTTCAATTTTCCATTAAATATAACACGTCTACCGTCCGATATTTCCCTTTGAATTTTCCCGTTTGACAAAGTCCGTCTTTCTACAGTATAATAATGCTCGCGTTTTCGCCGGGCGGCACCGCCCCCGCACACATGGTGCTTTCCGGTGAAGACATTTCTGGAGACGTATCGAAGCGGTCATAACGAGGCGCACTCGAAATGCGTTTATCGCCACAAGCGGTACCAGGGTTCGAATCCCTGCGTCTCCGTATGTTATTAGAACC
>CAZOYS010000051.1:0-9827 GCA_964584155.1 uncultured Lachnospiraceae bacterium | reverse complement strand
TCCCGGCCGCGTGATAGATCGCGCTATCCGTCCCGGAACCGACCGTCGGCTTCGGGTTTGCCGTATTCACAATCGCATCCGCCTTCACGCGGGTGATGTCATTTCGAATGATGCGGAAAGGCATAATAGCTCCTCCCAAGGATTAAAAATATTACCAAGCCTGCAGACCATTCAGCAGATCCTCTTTCCGCATCAGTCCGCTGTGACCGTTCAGCACATAGATGCAATCAAGCGACTGTATCGTTTCAAGGAGCGACGCCAGCTTCTTCCGGTCCGTGTAGCCACCATTGCTGAAATCGCCTAGGGGAGCGTCGCCCAGAAAAAGGACCTTGTCCTCCGGAATGTAGATCAGCGTCGTGTCCGGTGTGTGCGGAGCTTCACAATGAAACATCCGGGCCGTTACGTCTCCCAGATCCATCTCTTTCTTTTCTGTAAATACTATGTCCGCCTGCCGGATCTGCGGAACCGGAACGTCCTGAAATTCGTCATCCACAAAGGAATAGAACCGACGCAGCTGCCTCTCGTAGGCCGGATCCCGTAGCCGATCATTCTCCTCCTGAATCAGTTCATCCGTGCGTTCCTCGCAGATGACCTGACCGGACACGGCGCCAAGGCCCAGCGTATGATCCCAGTGCCAATGCGTCAGAACAGTATAATCGGGCTCCTTCAAGCCATTTGCCTCAAGCTCATCATAAAATCCATCTACCTGATCGGGCGAGAAGCCGCCATCAACAGCAAGCGCGAGATTATCACCGCGCACATAGCCCAGCATCGGGCGATCCTTCACGTCGTCCGGCGGAAGAAAATAGACATGATCTGTAATCTTTCTGAGACTCATCATTCAGCCAGCTTTTCGAAAAAAAATGATTTTGTTCTTTCTATTTCAGCAGTTTCTTAAGTGCCGCCTCATCCCCTCCGGGAAAGCACTCCCCGGCTCGCTGCATTATCCTTGCGAAGCTTTCTTCCGGAGTCTCATCGTAAGCGCCTGTCACTAGGTCGTAGCCCCACTTGTCCTCCGGACGTTCGTAGTAGCAGACCGGCATGCCGTACTCCTCACCCCGCTTGTTCCTACGGCGCTTGAAGTCCACGACGACCAGATAGGTCTGCATCTGAAGTTCCGTAATGCAGCCGTTAAAGTTCTTAAAACCGCTTTTGCTGAATCCCGCCATGGGTTTCAGCTGAAAGCCCGGAAAGATGCGGGTTTCGGAAGACTCCGCTTCTTCATTATCCTCATCAAAGAAACAGTCCATCAGCTTCTTCATCCGCCGCTGGACAAGTCCGTCCTCATAGGCTGCATCGAAGTCGTAGCCGTCCCGCCGGTAGTTGGCAAAGAACGGCAGCCAGTCAAGGGAGATGAAGCCGGCCTTCCCGTCAAAGAATTTGCCGTAGGCAACCTGCCCGCTCTCTGCGATAATCTCGCGCCACTCCCATGGATCCTGCTCAAGGTCACCCGTCCACCAGAAGTCCGGTGAAACATGTTCCTCCGCAGAAAAACCGGGGATGTCGTTGGCAAACAGGGGCAGAAAGCCCACTTCATTGATCCAGTTAACCAGTTCATGCCAGGAACGTATCCGATAGGGATCGTACCAGTCCAGGCCTTTCATTATCCAGCTGCCGTGCTCATTTGACATAATGGCACCTTCTACCTGTCAAACAGGCTCATCTGCCCGTCTTCTCTTTCAGATGAAAGAAGCGGCATCTTCATCTTCAAAAATTCCGGCGTTTTCCCCGGCTCCATGAGCCAGTCCGGCACATCTTTTTCTTCGATCATCAGCGGCATGCGGTCGTGCACCGGAGACATAGAATCATTGGCCGCCGTCGTCAGGATTACAAAGGCCTCGCGGTTCCCGCTCATATCATAGAAACCGGCAAGATAAATGATATCCGAATCTTCCCTGCGAAAGGCGAACCTGGCTTTGCTCCCATCCCATTCGTAAAACTTCTCGGCCGGAATGATAAGCCGGCGATTCCCAACGCCTGCAGAAAACATAGGCTTCTGCAGCGCCGTTTCTGCCCGGGCATTGATGATGAGACCGCCCCGGGGATTATTCAGGCCCCAATACATAGCGCTTGAAGATAATGTAGAGCCCCGGGCACCTATGACCATCGGCGACATTCCCGGCGTCACATCGCCTGCAGGCGTTGCAATCTCTGCCACATCAAAGGCTTTTGCCACGACCTTTCCTGTTTTCCCGCCAAAATAATATCGTCCGCACATAGGATTCCTAATGCTTTTTCCGATAATCCTTTATCTCATCTGCAATCGTCGTATAGTCCCGCTCAAAGAGTTCCTCGGAAACCTGCTTCCACAAGACATCCTCCGGCACCCGGTCAAGGATCACGACCTGTACATAGGCCTTGCTCTTCCCCTTGTAGGCAGGAAGATTATTCTTTTTTTGAATATCCGCAAGCTCCGGCCGCCAGAGGATGCTGATCTTCCTCTCCGGCTTCACCTTCGGATTTTTCTCCGGTTCACGGACGACGTAGAAGTCAAGACTGCCGTTGATCTCTTCAACACTGATAATTCCCCACCAATCAGGAACGTGATCTCTTACATGCATGGCATGAGTGCTGCCGACCGCGACGATATTGTAGTCGTAATAGAGATTATAATTCTTGACCTGCTTCTTCAAGCGGTCGTAGGTATCATTGTCGCTCTTGATCTCGATGCCGAAAAGGGCGTCCGGCGTAACCATCACGACATCTGCCCGCACCCGCCCGATGGTCTTCTCTTCGATGATCCGGATCTTCCCGTACTTCTCTTCAAGAAAATCGAAGAGAGGCTCGCGGATTGTGCTGTCGTGGGCGGTCAGAGACTCCGCTTTCCTTCCCTCCGGCATGGTCACTCCCCAATACGCATTCTTCAAAGAAAACGCTTCTCAAATAACCTGTACCTGGCAGCTCTGCATCGCGGCAAGCGCCCGTTCATGGCTCTCCGGCGTCACCCCCGCACAGCAGGCCTTTTCAACGACGATCGGCACTTCCGGCAGGAATGCCTTTATGAGCAGGGCATTCGATATGACGCAGATATCCGTGCAGAGGCCGATTACCGTGATTTTTCCGACATCCTGCTGCGTGGCCAGGTATTCCCCGAGTTTCCGACTCCCGAAGGTCGGCTTATCAAAAATAATATTTTTCTCCGCATATTCTGAAAGTTCCGGGATGATCGCCCAGCCGGCAGTACCGCGGATGCAGTGGGGAACAGGAAGATTCTTCCCCTCCTGCGTTTCCATGTAATTCTCTTCGTGAGTATCCCGGGTAAATATTATTTTTTCACCCGCAGCTGCAGCCTTCTCTATCCGGGCCTTTACGGCAGGGACAATGGCGACTGCTTCCGCTGTCCCCAGTGAGCCGTCCACAAAATCCTTCTGCATATCCACAACGATCAGATAATCTGCCATTCTATTGCCCCTCCATTCAAAACTACCTGGGCCGGCCGCTCATTGCCCGGCACCGCAAAGTCAGCGAACCTTGCCTGCACTGAGCAGATATGCTTCTTTCACCCATTCCATCAGTTCATCGTCAATTTCCTCCGGACAATCGACCGTCACATGATGCGTCCATCTCTTCTGCGAAATTTCTACTGCCGCATCAATCCGCGGAAACTCAACCGGATGATCAAGCCCGAATGTGACCACGATGAAGCTCTTCGGACGATCCTTTGCCTTCCGGGCTTTCAAAAAAGACACACAGGCAAAGACTTTCGGATTCGTAAAAGTAATCTGGGTTTTCTGCACGCGTATTCCTGCATCCGGAAAAACTGAAAATAAGCGGCCTGCGAAGATTTCATACAAAGGCAGAGATTCCTCATGCCCATCGAAAAACTGAATCTCCGCCGTACTGAGTTTATGTCCGGACATCTGCATCAGCCCTGCTTCCCTACCTTTTCCAGATTGTTGAGTGCCTCCAGCAGCGGCCGACGGACTTCTTCCCACTCGTCCTTGTGCATGGGGTCTCCGATCTGCTTGCTGATTACCTGCGCAATCAGATCGTTCAGCTGCTGTTTGATGGATGGATTTGCCATGATTCATACCTCCAAAACACTCTAAAATATACGCCGCAGCAGCCGGTCCGTTACGAGAGGCAATGTGTCTGACGTAATGTTTTCTGGGAGGCTGGCCCGACGGCCGCAGCGCTGCCATAATAATATCACGAATCGCCGCGTTCCGCCGCAAAATGAAAAATACCGCCCGCAGAGACTTTGCTTTGCAGACGGTATTACAATTCCTCAGTGTTTCTTCCTCACGACAAAGTCGACTGCAAACGGCTTATTCCCCAGTTCATCGTGGGAGCCGTAATCAAGGAGCAGGCCTTTCTCCTCTGCCCCTTCAATGATGTCATCCAGCAAGGTATAGGTCAGCAGGCTGCTGTCAACGGTTTCACCAACACATGCCTCAGTCACCGCGTCCATCATGGTCAGCCGCATGCCGGCTGGCTGTGTCAACAGATAATCAACCGTTTTCTTTTTGATCTCGCTTTTTGTCATGTGCGGCCTTCCTTCTCGCCATTAATTCCTATCCGCATCACTAATGGCTTTTGTCAGCATATTCAGCACCCGTTTCTTGTCCGCAGACCACTCCGGCTCAACGAGCAGCCGCTTCGGGCCATCCCCGGTCAGGCGGTGGATGACAACTTCCTGCCCGAGAATTCGCAGCGAGTCGACGATCAGGCCTGTATATTCCTCCGGTGTCAGGATGTGGAAGGGTTTTACATTATACTCATCATACAGGCCAGTCCCCTTCAGGACATGAAGCAGCTGCAGCTTGACTCCATCTGTCCGAACATCAGGTGCTTTTGAAAGAAATGGATCATACAGGTCTTTCACATGACGGACAGTTGTCCGCATCCCCTCCCGGCTTTCGTCGGGAAGTCCAAGAATAATATGGGTAATGACTGTAAGCCCTGCCTCTTTCAGTTTCCTGTAAGCCGAATCAAATATTTCCGTCCGATACCCTCGGTGAACATGCGCCGCAATCGTATCATCCGCCGTCTGCAGGCCAAGCTCTATCCACACAGGATTTTCAGCATTTAATTCTGCAAAGAACGAAATCCAGTCATCGTCAATGCAATCCGGCCGCGTTGCTACGGAAAGGATGCAGATCTCCGGACAGCGGATTGTTTCCCGGTACAATTTCTGAAGCCGTGCACGGTCGCCCCAGGTATTGGTATAACTCTGAAAATAGGCGATATATCGTCGCTCCTCCGGCAGAATAGAAGGCGGGATCTTCGCAGCGACTTTTTTCCTGGCCATTGCTATCTGCTCGTCAAGAGAAAGAAGTGGCGCTGCGAAATCCCCGGAACCGCCTTCCGAGCAAAATGTGCAGCCGCCGGTCCCAATCGTCCCGTCCCTGTTCGGGCAGGTGCTACCGGACTGCAGGGAGAGGCGATAGACCTTCTGTCCGTATTCCTGTTTCAATATGTCAGAGATGGATGTGTAAATCATCCGTTATCCTTGCTTGCCTGTCCCAACAGGTGATAGTAGAGAATAATATCTTCATAATGGCCGTCATCCATGTAATACCCGCCCGGGACAAGGCCAAGTTTCTGAAATCCAAGCCTCTCATACAGGTGTATGGCATGAACATTTGTCGCAACCACGGCATTGAACTGGAGGATTCGGAATCCATGAAGAGCCCACTGCTTCAGGCAGTCTTTTACGAGCTTCTCACCGATATGCTCACCCCTGATATCACTCTTTACCGCATAGCTGGCATTAGCAATATGCCCACACCGGCCAACATTGTTCGGGTGCAGAATATAGAGACCGACCACCTGTCCGGTTTCCGTATCTTCCGCCACGCCGGTATAGGTCTGTGATTGAAAAAAGGCATCTGCCTCCTCTTCAGACAGTCCTTCCAGCTGAGGAAATGCATTTCCTTCATCTACCACATGATTCCAGATGGCTCTGCAAGTTGCACAGTCTTTTGATTCATAGCTACGAATTGCTATCTGCATGGCTTACTCCATAAACCAGGGGATTCACCCTTCTTCCTCATCTTTCCTTTATCGCGACATGAACCGTATCGCCAAAGGATTTTCCTATCTTTTCCCGTATGTCTTTTCGGATGCCGATGATGTGGCAGGGCGTCCCCATGCGGACATCCTGTCCGTCATATGGTACGCCATCAAACGTCGCATGAACCGGGACCTTTTCCCTGCCGAAGGTCTTTTCCACATCCAGCGGAACTTCTACATAGCCTGCATCCATATTTTCGTTCTGAATAATGACGGCGTCAAATTCAAAGACCGGATAATCCTCCGGGTCTGTCAGCAGCGCCTTGTACATGGGCTGGCCTTTGGCCAGATTGTCCACAAGTTTGTCCAGCCAGCGGATCTTCTGCATCAGCGGATCCTCTATTGTCTCCACATCAATCCCGCAGATTTTTCCTGTAATCTTCGAAGCTTTTTCATTGATCCGGGGAGCGGATTCAAAAAACGTCCTGTAATCAACACCGGCTTCCAGCTGCTTCTGCAGGCCGGTCTCGTCATATCCTGTGAGCCAGCCGATCACCTGCCGGACCTCATCCTCTGTGCGGCCTTTGCGGACAGCCTTGTTCACCAGACATGGGTAAACGTCGCAGAACCGCATGGAATAGACTTTTTCAGCTTCCATATTTCATATCCTTTGCGTAATTCATCCCCTCATCTTCAGCCTCGTCACCGGTGCCAGTGTCAAAGCCTCTTTCACAAACTCCGACGGGCTGTCTTCCTCACTCTGTACAGAGAGGAGCCGCAGGTGGTTCTTGGCCCGCGTGACCGCCACATAGAAAAGGCGGCGCTCTTCCTCGTAATCATTAGACCGCGTCGGGAAGATATCCTGCAGGGCGTCAAGGAGATAGACGGTATCGTACTCGAGGCCCTTGCTCAAATGAATGGTAGATAATATTATTCCTTCGTCTGCTTTCCGGCCTTCCGCGATCAGCTTCTCGAGCTCGTTCATCCGGCCGAGGAAATCCGTAATGCTGCCGCACTGGGAAGCCAGGATCTCATACATATCTGCCTTCTTGGCATCGAGCTTTTTCTCGGACATGTACTTGTCGTAATTGAGTTCCTCGCGGATAATACGGATGGCTGCGGCAGCATCCCCCTTCGCCATCTTCCGCAGACGGTAGGATACGAACCAGAGGCGCTTGATCTTCCCGCCCTTGGCCTTGGCAGAAAGCGCCATGTGGGCGAAGAAATCATTGTCTGTAAAGTAGGCAGCCGCTGCAGCCTGGGCCTCCTGCTTCGTCACGTATGCGCCAACCTTGTAGTAGATCTGCAGAAATGCCTCCGCGTCCCGCCCATTCAGGGCAAGGCGCAGGATGGCATTGATGTCGCGGATAACCGGATTCGAGAAGAATGTCGTGTCGTTGCCTTTGATCCGGTAGGGAATGCCCTTGCGGTCGAGGAGATTGACGATCGGCAGGGCGCTTTCATTATTCCTGTATAATACGGCCGTATCCTCCGGCTCCCGCGACGCAATGTCGCAGACCATCTCCGCGACGTCCCTCCGGCTCTGAAAGGAAAGCTCCATGATGTCGCCGCTCTCCTCCCGGTCCGGGTTCATGGACTTGGGGTGCCGCTTTTTGCTCTTTTTGATGAAGCCGTCCGCCAGGCTTACGATGGCGCTCCCGCTCCGGTAATTCGTCTCGATGTTCAGGATCTCGGCCTTCGGATAGGTCTTCTTGAAGCCGTACAGCTCCTCCGGGCAGGCCGCGCGGAAGCCGTAGATCGACTGGTCTTCGTCGCCGACCATGAAGAGATTCCCGCTCTCCCCGACCAGGAGGCGGATCAGGCGGTGCTGGATCAGCGACGTATCCTGCGCCTCGTCGACGCAGACGTATTTGTATTTCTTTTTATAATAATTTAAGAGCGCGCCATTTCCTGCCAGCAGCTTGTAGGCATACACCAGCTGGTCATCGAAGTCCATGCGCTTTCTGCTCCGGAGGGCTTCATTATACTCGGCGTACATCTCCGGAAACGTCCGGTAAACCTTCCGCTGGGCCTCAATGTCGTCGGCAGTCAGCATCATGTTCTTCGCGTAGGCGATGGCCGTCGTAATGTCCTTGAAATCGGATTCCGTCGGGTAGGACTTCTCGTTCTTCAGGAAGATGTCACGGATGATCGAATGGACGTCCTCGTCGGATACGATGTCAAACTGCTTCTTCCCAATCTGCTCCCCGTAGAAGCGCAGCACCTGATGGGCAAAGCTGTTGATCGTGCAGAAATTGATGGCTTCAGAATAATGCATTGCCCCGTCATCAAACTTGTCGGCGAAACGTTTCTGCATCTCTCCTGCTGCCGCCCGCGTGTATGTCACGGTCAGGATGCTCGCCGGATCCACGCCGCCGGCCAGCACCATGTACCCGAGCCGGTCCACAAGCACGGTCGTCTTCCCGCTCCCCGGAACCGCCAGGATCAGGAAGCGTCCGTCGATCTTTGCCTGCGCCGCCTGCTGCTGCGGGTTCAGTATAATATGATATTTTCTGTTGAATTCTTCGATGCTCTGAGGCATGACTAATTTCTGCGATCCGTTCAAATGCCGGCCAGCAGTTCTCCGAGCTTCTTCGCCTGTTCAGCCGTCAGTGTAACGCCCTTCCCCATCTTCGTGTGGTCTTCCGACCAGTCGCGGATGTCATACTTTGGCGCACCGCCATTCCAGGAAACGAGGTTCAGTTCCTTGGTCCATCCCTTTTCAGAAGGGGCGGACAGATTGCCGATGTGCCGGGTGATTTCAAATTGGATATCTTTGTTTGGCATGTTGTTTATTACTCTCTCTATTTTATTTTATATTTACAATTGCCATGACCAACGCAACTGGCAGCCACAGCGGCAGTCCGATCAACATTATCGGACAGCCGCTTTCGGGACCGGTAGAGTTGTCCTTCTCCTGCTGCCTTTTCTTTTCATCCTTCTCCATCTCGGACAGCATCATGAAGTCCATCATGTTGTCGAAAGAATCGTCTTTGCGGCCGTTGTTATTCCAATCAAAGAACATAGAATTCCCTTTGCTTAGCATTCGGGCAGGAAGTCTAACGCAAATCCATTTCCCAAACAGATTGTCAGCAGACCACACCACTCAATAGTGCAACTATCCCATCTGATATAAGATTTCCAGTTGCTCCTGTAGCAACCGCCATGACAGTTTCAATTAATTTGCCTATTATCTTCCTGCCCTTTCGATTTGAAACAGCATCAGAAAGTTCTGCTAAGGCCGCAGAAAATTGATCTTCTTTCTCTCCAAAGGCTTCTGAAAACGAATTCTGATATTGTAAAATCTCAGAAAGTATAGTTTCAATTTTTGCATAATCTACATTAGATTCGCTATGCATTGACATCTCATTATGATGTCCCTGTTGCAATCCAAAATTTGTTATGGTTGCGCCGCTAAAATTATTGGTTATCTCAACCTTATCATCTAATCCAAGCTCATAACCGAGCTTTGTAAGCCTTGCCTCAATATCGTTAATCAATACGTACGTCACCCGTTCATTAAAGTTGTCCACCATATCTTGATTTTTATTGCTTCCCCGGCAATATGATTGGAAAATCCCACTCCTATAAGATATGTTCTTCTCAACCATATAACATAATACAGCGAAAATGGTTGCTATTTCTTCGTCTTCATTACTCCCAAATTCAAAGGTGGCATGACCTGAATTGACAGCCTTCACCTCGCTCTCAATATCAAGCGGTGCTGTTCCGGCCGAATCAATTATTTGGTGTGTAATTTGATGCTCATCTATAAAGCCAACAAATTTTCGTAAGTTGCCTGAAAAGTCTTCAAAATCCGTATGCATCAATCGTTCGCTGCATCTGTTAAAGTCATACATAAGATTTTTTAA
>CAZOYS010000050.1:0-10277 GCA_964584155.1 uncultured Lachnospiraceae bacterium | reverse complement strand
GACTGCGCCCAGATGAGCGGGGGGAGCATCCGCTGTCTTCCGGCCACGGCCACGAAGACCGACATTCTCAGGGCCCTTGTCCATTATCCCATGGTCTTCGTGAAGACGAAGGGGGCGGTCTGCGTCGGAAGTGACAAGGAGGAAGCCGACGCAGTGTGCATGGTACTTGAGAAAAACTGCCTGGCCGCCTGGGCCTGCCAGAAGACCGGAGAGGGCACACCTGTCAGCTGCCTGGCTGCGGGACTGGAACATCTCATCTATGTGTTCAAGTATTCGAAACTCAAGAATGCATGAGGCCCTGTATGGTTTTTTATAAGGAAAGAATTTACCAATATGCCCAGGAGCGGATGCTGGGCCTGATCCGGCTGCCTCTCCCTGACGCCTACAAGGGGCAGGATGCCCTGCGGCGCCTGGCGGAGCGGATTGTGCGTGACGGCTGTCGGCATGTCTTCGTCGTCTGCGGGAAGACCGTCACGAAGCACGGCCTTGTGGACGGCTTCCTGCGGGAACTGGCCGGGCTCGGCATCCGGACCACGGTCTGGGACGGGGCCATTCCCAACCCCACGGTTGCCAATGTGGAGGAGGGTGTCGCCGCCTATGAGAAAACAGCCTGTGACAGCCTCGTGGTCTTCGGCGGCGGCTCCTCCATGGACTGCGGTAAACTGATTGCGGCCCGGGTCACAAATCCCGGCATTTCCGTTCCGGAAATGCACGGGAGCATGAAGCTTAAAAGAAAGCCCGTTCCCCTCTATGCCGTTCCGACCACGGCCGGGACCGGCTCGGAGGCAACCCTCGCCGCCGTCGTCATTGACGAAAAAGACCATCACAAGTACTCCGTCAACGACCCGAGGCTCATTCCGAGGGCCTGTGCCCTTGATGCGGCCCTCACGGTTTCTGTTCCGCCGGCGGTCACGGGCCAGACAGGCATGGACGCCCTGACCCATGCCGTGGAAGCCTGCACGAACCGCTATGGCTTGAAGAATGCTTATTCCTACGGGAAGAGCGCAGCCTGCATTATCCTGAACTGCGTGGAAGCGGCCTATGATGACGGCAGCGTGATAAAGAACAGGGAGAAGATGCTGGCGGGCTCCTTCAAGGCCGGGGCCGCTTTCACACGAAACTGCGTCGGCTATGTCCACGCTATCGGCCATCCCCTTTCAGGCTTCTACAATCTCCCCCACGGCCAGGTCATGGCGGCCCTGCTGCCTGTCGTCATGGGGCGGTACGGGACGGCAGTAACTCCGCAGCTGGCGGAACTCTTCGATGCGGCGGCCGACTACCAGGCGGCCGGAAGCCGACGGAAGGAATCTCTTCTCAATACAGACCGGAGCGGCCTGAGTCAGGCCGAGAAGGCCGACCTCTTCCTGCAGGAGATTGTCCGCCTCGATGAAAAGTTCGGGATTCCCAGGTACTTTGACTGCATAAAAGAAGAAGATATTTCTTCCATGGTGGCCTTCGCCGCGGCGGAAGCCAAAGGCTACCCGACGCCGGTCATTTTCCCGGAAGATGAAATTGCGGAAATCTACCGCGGGCTGATGGGGTGAAAACACGGCCGAGGAGAAGAAAAGCAGATTGTGTGGAAAGATTCTCTTTTTCCGGTAACGCAGAGATGTGAAGGCAGGACAGGAAAGAGAAGGATTTAGGTATTTTGAAGATAATTCTCCTTTTTCCGGTAGCGCAGAGCCGTGAGAGCAAGACAGGCAAGAGAAGAATTGAGGTATTTTGAAGAAATTTCTCTTTTTGCAGGGACTATAGGCAGAAAAGGCAAGATGAAAAAGAGAAACGTTGAGAGATTCCGGAGAAAATTCTCCTTTTTTCTGCTAGTGCTTGCAAGAAGAGCGGCAGGAAAAGGAGAAATATTGAAATGCTATCCGGAGAATTCTCTTCCGGCGTTAAGTTTTAAGGCGCAGCAGTAGAAAAATACTGCTGCGCCTTTACTTACTCCGGCAGTCCGTCCGAGAAGTCCCGGTTCATGGTGTAGACGAAGACTATGAACCAGGAGGCAATGACCGGGTAGCCGATGAAGCAGATCATCCAGTCTATGGAGCTTAATGCGAAGAACTGGACGACGCCCCAGACCGCAAAGCCGATGAGGCCGAAAATCAAAGCTTCTATGAGAAGGAAGGCCCGGAATTTCGACGAGGCCTTCCAGTTTTTTTCTTCAAGAAAAGTCCACAAGCTTTTCATGACGAGTCTCCTTTCCGGCGTACCGCCCGTCAGGGCAGCAAAGTAGGCTGTCCCTGCAGGTCTTCCGGAACATCTTCTGCAATTCGAATATCACAACTATACGCAATGAATGTAAAAGCTGAAACAGGGCAGAGGTAAGGCTTCTGTAAATTGTCGGAAAAGCGGGCCCGGGAACTTTACGCATTTTTTACATTCCAGTACAGAACATTCGCGGAAATATTTTTACATACATTTTACATAACCCACTTGATTCGAATAGCCCTTGTCCTGTATGATTCCCTTTGTAAAATTGTGTAAAATTTCGTGAGCGGAGCGCAACTCCCCTGCCCGCCCGGGGCGGGGAGCCGCCCCGGCGTACTGCAAAGATAAGGAATTTTCAATGGACATTTTCGGAGTATTATCCCTGATCGGAGGCCTGGCCCTCTTTCTCTACGGCATGACGACCATGGGCGACGGTCTCGTGCGCCTTTCCGGCGGCCGCCTGGAAAAGATTCTCGAGAAACTGACCCAGAACCGCCTTATGGCCCTGCTTCTCGGCGTATTTGTCACGGCTGTCATCCAGTCTTCATCCGCCACTACCGTCATGGTGGTCGGCTTCGTAAATTCCGGCATCATGAACTTAAATCAGGCCGTCGGCGTCATCATGGGCGCCAATATCGGTACGACCGTTACGTCCTGGATTCTGTCCCTGACCGGCATCAGCAGCACGAATATTCTGCTGAGCCTCCTGAAGCCTTCGTCCTTCACCCCGATTCTGGCGGCTGTCGGCATTATTCTCCTGATGGGGGGCAAGGACGGCAGTAAGCAGAAGAATGTCGGGACGATCCTTCTCGGCTTTGCGGTCCTCATGTTCGGCATGGAGACCATGTCTTCTTCCGTGGCGCCGCTTAAGGACGACGCGGCTTTCACGGGCATGCTGACCCGCTTCTCGAATCCCTTTCTCGGCCTCATCGTCGGAGCGCTTCTTACGGCGGTCATCCAGTCCTCGTCCGCATCCGTCGGCATCCTGCAGGCCCTCTGTATATCCGGGGTTGTGAGCTACGGAACGGCCATCCCCATCATCATGGGCCAGAATATCGGGACCTGCGTGACGGCTATGATTTCTTCCGTCGGAGCCAGCAAGAACGCGAAGAGAGCGGCCTTCATCCACCTCTACTTCAACCTCATCGGAACGACAATCTTCATGATTGTCTTCTATTCCATCAACCACTTCGTCCATTTCGGATTTCTGACGGAGCAGGCGACAGCGGCCGGCGTGGCCGTGGTCCACAGTCTTTTCAACATCGGGGCCTGCATCGTCCTCTTCCCCTTCGCCGGCGGTCTCGTGAAGCTGGCCACCATTACGGTCCGGGATTCGAAGAAGGAAACAGAACAGAAGGAAGAAAATCCGGCCCTTGCCGCCCTCGACGAGCGTTTCCTCGACCGGCCGGCTTTTGCCATCCAGCTCTGCAAGGAAGCCTGTGACGAGATGGGACGAATCTCCAAGAAGGCCATGCTGCTTGCCATGCAGACGACGAATGATTATTCGGAGGAGAAGGTGCAGGAAGTCATAGCACTGGAGGAGCAGGCCGACCACTTCGAGGATGTCCTCGGGACCTATCTTGTCAAGCTTTCCGGCCGCGACCTGACGACGAAGGACAGCCAGCTCCTTTCCATCATGCTCCACTGCCTGTCCGACTTCGAGCGAATTTCCGACCACGCCATCAATATCACGGATGCGGTCACGAGCCTCCACGAGCAGGGCCTGACCATGTCCGACCAGGGTCAGGTCGAGCTGAACAGCCTGGGCGTCGCGGTCCGCGATATTCTGGATCTGACCGTGAACGTCTTCCTTGAAAACGACATCAAGCATGCCTCCGACGTGGAGCCCCTCGAGGAAGTCATCGACGACCTCGTGATGGAGATGAAGCAGCGGCACATCATGCGCCTGAGGAGCGGCGTCTGCTCCATGGAAGCCGGCCTCCTGCTCGAGGATATCCTGACGAATTACGAGCGGGTTTCCGACCACTGCTCGAATGTGGCCGTGACGGTTATCGAAATCCAGAGCGGGGAAATGGACACCCACGAGTACCTGAATCAGCACGTGAAGACGGGCGACCAGCACTTCAAGGACGAGTACATGCGCCTGAAGAGGATTTATATCTTGCCATAAAATCGGGAGGAAAAATAATGGCTCTGATCTACGTAGTGGAAGATGACGACAGCATCCGGGATATCGAGACGATTGCCCTGAAGAACGGGGGCCACATCGTTGAGGCCTTTCCCGACGCGGCGACGTTCTACGAGAAGACGAAGGAGATCATTCCGGACCTCATTATTCTCGACATCATGCTGCCGGACGAGGACGGGTACAAGATTGTCCGGAAACTGCGGAAAAAGAACAAGACGAAGAACATCCCCATCATCATGGTGACCGCGAAGACGACCGAGATGGACATGGTGCGGGGCCTCGACGAGGGGGCGGACGACTATATCAAAAAGCCTTTTTCCGTCATGGAGCTGCTGTCCCGGGTCCGGGCGCTGCTCAGGCGGTCGAAAAAGGAGACGCCGGACCAGATTTCCATCGGAAAGATCATGCTGGACCACGACCGCCACGTCGTGACGGCCGACGGGACGCCCGTGGAGCTGACCCTGAAGGAGTACGAGCTTCTGCGCTACCTCATGCTGAATGAAAACGTCGTCCTTTCCCGGGACGCCATCATGCGGGTCGTCTGGAATTCCACCTTTGAGGGGGAGACCCGGACCGTCGACATGCACATCAAGACCCTGCGGCAGAAGCTGGGCCCCTGCGGGAAGCAGATCCGCACCGTCCGCGGCGTCGGCTACAGCATAGGGGCAGAGGCAGTGGAAGATTGAAAAACGGCCTGCGGATGGCTCCCGTTTGGGAGGCGGTCCGCAGGTATTTTTGTGTAAAGCCGGATTTGCGGGAGAATGTGAATGAAGCAGAAAATCAATCTCAGCCTGGCGGTGATTGCCCTCGTGGCGATTTTGTCCACGGCTCTCAGCATAGAATATGTGTCTTACAAAAATTTCGGCCGTCAGGTGCAGAAGGACTTAAAAGTGGTGACGGAGCTCCTTAAGGAGACGGAGGTCTTTCAGAAGGCCTATACCGGGACGGACCGCAGCCGGGTCAGCACCGACGTCCGGAATCTGAACCGCTTCAGCTCCAGGGACCTGCGTATTACCTGGATTGACGGGGACGGCTATGTCCTCTTCGACACGGATGCCGAAGCTGAGACCATGGCAAACCACCTGGACCGGCCGGAGATTCAGGACGCTTTGAAGACCGGAGAGGGCGAGTCGACCAGGGAGTCGGACACCATGGGGAAAAATTATTTCTACTATGCCCTCCGCCTAGAGGACGGGACTGTCCTTCGGGTTTCGACGAAGGTCGACAGCATGAGCAGCGTCTTTGCCGCGGTCCTTCCCATGATCGGGGCCATTTCCGCCCTGATTCTCATCGGCTGCATCATTCTCGGGCAGATCCTGACGGCCAGCCTCATACGCCCCATCAACGCCATGGCCGAGCACCTCGATGAAGACATGTACCCGGCCCCCTACCGCGAACTTGAGCCCTTCGTACGGAAGATCCGGTCCCAGCACGTCCACATCCTCTCCGCCGCAAAGGCACGCCAGGACTTCACGGCGTCCGTCTCCCACGAGCTCAAGACGCCTCTCACGGCCATTTCCGGCTACACAGAGCTCATTGAGAATCATATGGTGCAGGGGGAGGACGAAACCCGGGCCCTGCAGCAGATCCGCCATAACGCGGACCGGCTCCTTTCCCTCATCAATGATATTATTCATCTTTCCGAAATGGATCATAACGAAGCCCCGCGGCCGTTCGAGCCGTTCGACCTCTACTCCGTGGCGAAAGACTGCTGCGACCAGCTGCAGGTGAACGCGAAGAAGAAGTCCGTCTTTCTGACCTTCAAGGGCTCCGCGGCCGGCATCAGCGGGGACCGGGAGCTCATCCACGAGCTCATCATAAATCTCGTCCAGAACGCCATCACCTATAACCGCCCGAGCGGCACTGTCGATGTGACGGTGACCATTCGCGGGGGCCACCCCCTCCTCATCGTGAAGGACACGGGGATCGGCATCCCTCTTGAGGACCAGGAGCACGTCTTCGAGCGCTTCTACCGGGTCGATAAGTCCCGGTCCAGAGAAAACGGGGGCACAGGACTCGGCCTTGCCATCGTAAAGCATATCGCGGAAATCCACTCGGCCGAGGTCACGATGGAAAGCGAGCCCGGCGTCGGGACGGAGTTTACGGTCAAGTTCTGATTGGCGGGTGAAGAAAAGGCGGAAATGGTGTATGATAGCGGAAGCGATTGATTTTTGGAAAGAGGTTTTGACATGACAAAAGAAATGGACTACAGGCCCCAGGGGGTCTGCTCCCAGAATATTCACATCGAGCTTGATGACGAGGGCATTGTGAAGGACATCCGCTTCCTTGGCGGCTGCTCGGGCAACACCCAGGGGGTGGGTGCCCTCGCGATCGGGCGGCCGGCGAAGGAGGTCGCTGAGTCCCTCCGGGGCATCCGCTGCGGCTTCAAGGACACATCCTGCCCCGACCAGCTGGCGGAAGCATTGGAGAAGATGCTTTCAGAATAATGCAGGGCATACAGGTTTGAACGCAGGGAGCGGTGGGTGATCATCGCTCCTTTGTTTTTCGAAATTTGCAAATACGCATTTTGAACGCGGGCAGATTTTTGGGACAGGTATTTAATGCTCTAAAAGGGGAAAAATATGCGCATTGCGACAAGACTTACGGGGATTGAGAAGGAAGGCAGGACTGTCCGCATATTCACGGATGCGGTGGAGATCCGCCTTCTTTTTCTGACAGATGATTATTTAAGAATTCGGGCCGGTTTCGACGGGGACTTTGACGAGGCTTCTTATGTCCTTACCATGACGGCCTGGGAGGACCGCCTGGACGGCTTTCTCGGGAAGGAACGGAAACGGATTGAGGCATCGGACTGCCGCCTTGTGGACGACGCGGAGGAAATAGACAGGCTCGCCTCCCGGCTCGCCGGGCTCCTCTCATACCCCCAGGGGGTATCCGCCGAGGGGGTTACATTAGTCATGGGAAAGCGCCTCACGGTTGCCGCGTACCACGAGCCCTTCATGCTGAAAATTTACGATGCCGACGGGACCCTCATTCACGAGGACATTCCGTACATGGGGTATCGGGAGGACGAGAACGGGCGCCGCCTGCATACACAGGTCATAGAGGCGGAGGATCACTTCTACGGCTTCGGGGAGCGGACCGGGAGCATCGACAAGCGTGGGGACTTTCTCCGGAACGCGCCGGGCGACACCATGGGGTATGACCCGGTTCGCACGGACCCTTTATATAAGCACATTCCCTTCTATATCCGCCTGAACGGGCGCACGGGAAAGGCCTGCGGGTATTATTATAATAATACATACGAGAGCGACTTCGACATGGGGCGGTCCCACTCGAATTACGTCAAGCACCACAGCACCTACCGGACGGACGGGGGCGACATCGACCTCTTTTTTATCGCGGGGCCGGACGCCCGGGACGTAATACGCCGCTACACGGACCTCACGGGAAAGAGTGCCATGCTGCCCAAGGCGGCCCTGGGGTATCTGGGCTCTTCCATGTACTATGCCGAGCAGCCCGTCGACGCGGATAGAGCCATCGAACATTTCATAGATACGGCAAACAATGAGGGCTTCCCCATAGACGGCTTCCAGCTCTCGAGCGGCTACTGCAACGTGGAGACCGCCGAGGGCCTGAAGCGGTGCACCTTTACCTGGAACCATGACCGCTTCCCGGACCCGAAAGCATTTTTTGCCGCCATGAAAAAACGCGGAATCACGGTTTCCCCGAATGTGAAGCCGGCCATGCTCCTCTGCCATCCCCTTCACGATGAGATGGTGGAAAAGGGCTTATTTCTCAAAGACGCGAAGGAGGACAAACCCGTTGTCGGCCTCTGGTGGGGCGGCCTCGGGAACTACGTGGATTTCACGTCGGAAGAAGCCCGGAAAGTCTGGAAAGAATACCTGAAAAAGTCCCTGATTGAGATGGGGACGGCGTCGGTCTGGAACGACAACTGCGAATACGACGGCCTTGTGGACAAGGCGGCCCGAGCCTCGGGCGAGGGCCGGGGGGCGACGGCAGGAGCCCTGAAGTCCGTCATGGCAAACATCATGAACCGCATGACCATCGAAGCCGTGCATGAGGTTGATCCTGACGAGCGCCCCTTTGCCGTGACGAGAAGCGGCTGCGCGGGAATCCAGCGCTATGCACAGACCTGGGCCGGCGACAACCGGACCTGCTGGGAGGCTCTGAAGTACAACATCGCGACCATCCTCGGCATGGGGCTTTCGGGCGTCGCCAATATGGGGGCCGACATCGGCGGCTTCTACGGTCCCGCACCCGACGAAGAGCTCTTCGTCCGCTGGGTCCAGAACGGCATTTTCCAGCCCCGTTTTTCCATCCACTCGACGAATACGGACAACACAGTGACGGAGCCCTGGATGTACTCGGCCTCGAAGGACCGCATCCGGCGGGCAATTATTTTCCGTTATACATTATTCTCCTATCTCTATTCCCTCATGTACAGGGCCCACGAGACGGGCCTCCCCATCATGGAGCCTGTGTTTCTGGCCTATCCGGATGACCCGGCTGTCCTGCAGGAGGGCGTCGACTTCCTCGAGGGGGACGGCCTCTTCGTCGCAAACGTGGTCGAGCCGGGCGCGAAAATCCGCCGCGTCTATTTTCCCGCGGGCCATACATTCTACGACTTCTATACCCGGGAGGGGTATTCGGGCGGCCGCGCCTATGACATTCCGGTCACCCTCGACTCCGTTCCCCTCTTCCTCACGGAAGGCGCCATTGTGCCGCTTTCAAACAGTCACATGACTAATGTAAGCACCCAGGCGGTTACGGACCTCTCCCTTGTCCTGGTCCCCGCCGGTACCTCCTCATTCGTGTATTACGACGATGACGGGCATACCATGGACTACGAAAAGGGCATCTTCCGGCGGACGGAAATCACGCTTATTCAAAATAATAATGCCGTCACAGTTTCCTTCCGCTCCACAGGTTCCTATCCTTCAACAGTTGAGACAATGCACCTCGACATGGTGCACCGGGAAAGCGCCCCCTACTTCGTAAAGCTCGGCGACCGCCTTCTTCCCCACTTCCTGAACCGCGACGAATACGAGGCGGCCGAAGAGGGTTGGTATTACAGCTGTACGAAGAAGTCCGTCGAGATTACATACCCGAATCCGAAAACGGATTATGACGTCATCGTCAGCTTCGAGCCCGTGGATTTAATCGGGATGTGACAGCCTGCTTCTTCCATGGATTTGCCGGAGATAGTACGGCTTTCCCCGGTAGCGCAGATTTGATCGGAAAGCGTCTTGGTTTTTTCCCCCTTTCGCGTTATAATACTTTTCACCGCGAAAAACAGGGGAGAGGGGTTCTTGTTTTTATAAAGGAGAATATGACATGCCGAACAGAGCGGATCTCATTATGGGCCTGAACCAGGCCATGAAGGGCGACAAGACCGACGAACTCGGAAGAGAGTACGTGGAAGACACGAACACCCTGAAGACCGGGGCCGAGGGAGGCACGACCGAGGTCAGCGTCATCATTGACAAGGGACATTTCAGTCAGATTGCCTCCGGCATCATCCGTTACTATGTGACGGACAGGCGGGGAATCGAGGAAGGAAACGATCTCATCTTCAACGAGTCCGACGGGGGCTTTAAGACCACGGGACACCGCCTCACGAAGAGGGTCCTTTCCGTCAAGTCCTATCTGGACGTACATGGCCTTAAGGAGGGCTACTACGTCGTATCCTTCTGAACTTTCTTTTCTTCTTCGTTTCGCTTACCTGTTAAATCGATACAATCCGATACAATTTCATCCAATGCCTGTGCGCGTTTGCGGCACAGGCATTTTTTCGTTTGCCTGTTAAATCGATACAATCCAGTACAATTTCAGCCCCTGCCTGTGCGGCTTTGCGGCCCGGGCGTTTTTCCCGCTTGCCTGTTAAATCGATACAATCCAGTACAATTTCAGCCCCTGCCTGTGCGGCTTTGCGGCC
>CAZOYS010000049.1:0-10705 GCA_964584155.1 uncultured Lachnospiraceae bacterium | reverse complement strand
CGTCGACCGTGGCATTGCCCGTGACCTTGTTGATGACGATTTCCTGCTTGAGGTCCGTCTCGTGGTCCTTGAAATACTGGGCGTACTGCTGCTTCAGGTAATTTGTCTTGAAATCGTTAAGGTCCGCACAGCCGAACTTGTCCTGTACGATGGCATCCGTCAGATTGTCATACGTAAGCTTCGTGCAGATGTAGTTCACGGTGAAGCGGAAAACGACAGCCTGGCCCGCGAGGTCCGCAGCCCCGTAGTCATCCGGGAATGTCACATTGGAATCGACCGTGGATCCGACAGCCGCTCCGACAAGGCCGGACGTGAAACCATCGATGTAGCCTGTCCCCTGGACCGCGTCGGAATTCCCGGCCACGTCCACGTAGACGTCACTTGCCGTGCCGCCGTCGAAGGCCACGCCGTCCTTCAGGCCCTGGTAGTCGATGTTCACGATATCGTCCTCGGCCACCGTCGTCTTTGTGTCATCCCGGACAAAACCGTTCTCCCCGGTCAGAAAATTGCTCTCACAAAAAGCTTTCAGGGTGTCCTCGTCTGCCGAATCCGCGTCGGGGAAGTTCACTTCAACTCCCTTGTAGTCGCCGAGAGTTACGAGCTCAGCCGCCTTCTTTGCGGTCTCCGTCATTTCAAGGTCTTCACTGGAATCAGAGGCAGTGTTGGTCTGCGAAGAATCGGCCGATGTATCGCTGCTGTCCGCATCCGCGCTGTCGCTCTTCTTGCTGCCGCAGGAAACAAGCAGGGATGCAGCTGTCAGCGCTGCCAGAGCCAAAGCCAAAAATTTCCTCTTTTTCATAATAGAATTCTCCTTTTTGTGCCTTTCGCACTTGAAAGCACACTATACCATTTATTGCTTTTTCATGCCACAAATGTTATGATTCTTCGGCTGAAAATTTTGTGAACACGGAGGAATTCCATCATGCCTACATGGGCCATTGTCATGCTCATCATCATCGCCGTCCTTGTGGCCGGCATTATAGTACTCTACATCCTCGGCAAGCGGGCCGAGAAGAAAAAGGCCGAACAGGACGAGCTCATCAAAAATTCCGCCCAGCCGATTTCCTTCCTCGTCATCGATAAGAAAATGATGCGCCTCAAGGATTCTGGCCTGCCCCAGCAGGCCATCGACCAGGCCGGCCGTTTCTCAAGAAATGCCAAGCTTCCCATCGTGAAGGTCAAGGCAGGTCCCAAGGTCATGAATTTGATTTCCGACCCGGAAATCTTCGACCAGATTCCCGTGAAGAAGGAAGTGAAGGCCATGGTTTCCGGCCTCTACATCACATCCGTCCGCGGCCTCCACGGCCGGGCTGAAGCCCCCGAGCCCAAGAAGAAAGGCCTGCGTGCAAGGCTTGCTTCACTTAGAAAGAAAGCAACTTCATAAATATTATTCCGGATGAAAGAAAAGATGGCCGGCACGCATTGCGTGCCGGCCATCTTGTATTCAATGATCAATCTTTTCACTCACCCAGCAGCTGCTTTGCGTAGACAAGGCGGGCGCAGACGGCGAAGATGTCCGCGGCCTGCTTGAGCTCCGGCAGGGTCGGGAATGAAGGGGCGAGGCGGATCCACTTGTCGTCCGGGTCCTTGCCGTAGGGAAAAGGCGCACCGGCTCCGGTCAGAACGACGCCGCACTCTTTGGCCGCCTTGACGATGGCCTTGGCCGTATTGTCCGGGCCCTCATAAGCGATGAAGTAGCCGCCCAGAGGCTTTTCGAACTTTCCGATGCCGCGGGAAACGAGCTCATCGTCGAGGACTTTTTCCAGGGCCTCGAACTTGGGCCGGAGAATTTCCGCATGCTTCATCATGTGGCGGATTACATTATCATGGTCTTTGAGGAAGCGGGCGTGACGGAGCTGGTTCATCTTGTCGTGGCCGATGGTCTGGACGACGAGGTGGCGGCGGATATCGTCAAGATTCCGCTTGGAGGAAGCCAGGGCGGAGATGCCGGATCCGGCGAAGGTCACCTTCGAGGTCGAGGCGAATTTGTATACGATGTCGGGATGACCCGCCGCAGCGCACTCCGAAAGGATTTCCGGAATCTGAGGCTGATTGTCCTCATAGAGATAATGTACACAGTAAGCGTTGTCCCAGTAGATGCGGAAGTCTTCCGCCGCAGGGTTTAAGTGGGCGAAGCGGGAAACGACCTCATCGGAATAGACCGTGCCTGTGGGGTTTGCGAACTTGGGCACGCACCAGATGCCCTTGACGGCAGGGTCATTATTTACATACTTTTCCACGAGGTCCATGTCCGGACCGTCGGCGTTCATCGGGATATTGATCATCTCGATATTGAAGGACTCCGTGATCTTGAAGTGGCGGTCATACCCGGGCACGGGGCAGAGGAACTTGACTTCCGGCAGGCGGCACCAGGGGGTGGACCCGCAGACACCGAAGAGCATGGCCCGGGCCACGGTATCGTACATGACGTTCAGGGAAGAATTTCCGAATACGAAGACATTCTCCGGATCGTCCTCCATCATGGAAGCCATGAGGCGGCGGGCTTCCGGAATGCCGACAGGCTCGCCGTAGTTGCGGCAGTCACTGCCGTCCTCGCACACCAGGTCCGCCTGGCTGTGAAGGACATCCAGCATGGGCATGGACAGCTCCAGTTGCTCGACGGAAGGCTTGCCCCGGGCCATATTGAGAGAAAGGCCCCGCTTCTGGTACTCGCGGTAGGCTTCTTCCAGGCTCTCCTTCTCCTTGAGCAGCTCTTCCTTCGACATTTCCGTGTACTTCTTCATTTTCTTCTTCTTTCCCTGCAGGGTTTACGGGTTCTGACTTGAGAAGTATTATAGTCAGGCTGAAATGCACTGTCCGCCTCAGTTTTCAGCAGCCATTATACATTGCTCCAGGCCCGACAGGCATTATAATACCACTGTCCGCACTCCGCTTACAAGTGTATTTGTGACAGAGAACAGAGCTTTTTTTCGTAAATTTTTGTAAGCATATGAATTCGAAATAAAGAGCATTCTTCTCCTGAATGGCGTAAAAAAATCCCCGGGGCGGCGCAGCCGCCCCGGAGACTGAAGATAAATATTATTCTGCTGTTTCTACATGCTCAGCCGTGGCTGTGAGCTTCCCATCGGAAAGGCCGATGGTGATGGTATCTCCCATGGAGACCTGCCCCTCCAGGATGACCCGGGCCGCAAGGGTTTCCACGTTCTTCTGCAGAAAACGCTTGAGGGGACGGGCCCCGTAGACAGGGTCGTAGCCACTGTCAATGACATATTGCCTGGCCTCGTCCGTAAGTGAAACGGTGAGCTGCTTGTCCTCAAGGCGCTCGTTTAAGTGCTTCATCTGCAGATCCACGATGAAGCCGATGTTCTCCTTCGTAAGCGGCTTAAACATGATGATTTCATCCAGCCGGTTCAAAAACTCCGGCCGGAAGGAGGCCTTCAAGAGGTCCTGGACCTGGGATGCTGCGTCAGGAGTGATATTTCCGGCCTCATTAATTCCGTTTAACAGGAATTCCGAGCCGAGATTGGAGGTCAATATTATGATTGTATTCTTGAAGTCGACCGTCCGCCCCTGGGAGTCCGTGATCCGCCCGTCATCAAGAACCTGCAGGAGGACATTGAAGACATCCGGATGGGCCTTCTCGATTTCATCGAAGAGGACGACGGAGTAAGGCTTCCGCCGGACAGCCTCGGTCAGCTGGCCACCTTCATCATAGCCCACATATCCGGGAGGGGCCCCGATGAGACGGGACACGGAGAATTTCTCCATGTACTCACTCATATCGAGCCGCACCATGGCGTTCTCATCGTCGAAGAGGGCTGCGGCCAAGGTCTTAGCCAGTTCCGTCTTGCCGACGCCGGTGGGACCCAGGAAGAGGAAGGAACCGATCGGGCGGTTGGGATCCTTGATGCCGGCTTTCGACCGGATGATGGCCTCCGTCACCTTCTGCACGGCCTCGTCCTGGCCGATAACCCGCTTATGCAGCGTTTCATCGAGATGCAGGGTCTTGTTCCGCTCTGTCTCATTGAGTTTGGAAACCGGAATACCGGTCCAGCGGGAGACAATGGCCGCAATCTCGTCGGCGTCGACAGCTTCGTGAATCAGTGTATTATTCTTCTTTTTCAGGGCCTCTTCGGCCTGCTCATACTCTTCCTGCACCTGGGGCAGTTCCCCATACTGCAGGCGGCCGGCGGTTCCGTAATCGCCCTCCTGCTGGGCCTTTTCAATCTGTGCCTTCAGGTCCTCCCTCTTTTCGCGGAGTTCCGAAATATGAAGGACAGCGTTCTTCTCATTGTCCCACTCTGCCTTTTGGGCAGAGAACTTGTCCTGAAGCTCCGCCAGTTCTTTCGTGAGATCTTCGAGACGTTCCTTGGAGAGATTGTCCTCTTCCTTTTCGAGGGCAGTCTTTTCAATCGAAAGCTGCATGATCCGCCGGTTCATCTCGTCGAGCTCCGGCGGCATGGAGTCGAGCTCTGTCTTGATGGAAGCGCAGGCCTCGTCCACGAGGTCTATGGCCTTGTCGGGCAGGAAACGGTCAGAGATGTAGCGGTCGGAAAGGGTCGCCGCCGCCACAAGGGCGTTATCATTGATTTTTACGCCATGATATACTTCGTAGCGCTCCTTGATGCCCCGGAGGATACTGATGGTGTCCTCCACTGAGGGCTCGTCCACCATGACGGGCTGGAATCGCCGGGCCAGGGCCGCATCCTTTTCGATATACTTCCTGTACTCGTTCAGGGTCGTGGCCCCGATGCAGTGGAGCTCGCCCCGGGCCAGCATGGGCTTTAACATATTGCCGGCGTCCATGGAGCCTTCGGTCGCTCCGGCACCTACAATCGTATGAAGCTCATCTATGAATAATATAATTTCCCCGTCCGACTGCTTGATTTCATTGAGGACGGCCTTGAGCCTCTCCTCGAATTCGCCCCTGTACTTGGCGCCTGCTACCAGGGAACCCATGTCGAGGGCGAAAATCTTCTTGTCCTTCAGGGTCTCGGGCACATCGCCCTTCACAATCCGCTGGGCCAGCCCCTCGACTGCGGCGGTCTTCCCGACGCCCGGCTCGCCGATGATGACAGGGTTGTTCTTCGTCTTTCTCGAGAGGATACGGACGATGTTCCGGATTTCCTCATCCCTGCCGATGACAGGGTCGAGTTTTCCTTCCCGGGCCCGCTTTACCATGTCGTAGCCGTATTTCTCCAGCGTATCGTATGTGGCTTCAGGGTTGTCACTTGTCACCCGGACATTGCCCCGGACCGTGGAAAGGGCTTCGAGGAAGCGCTCCCTCGTGATGCCGAATTCCTTGAACTTAGCCTCTATTGCCCTGTTAGGGTAATGGATCATGGAGAGGAATATGTGTTCTACGGAAACATATTCATCGCTCATGGCCTTGGCCTCGTCCTCGGAATGGATGAGGCAGGCATTTAAATCCTTTCCCACATAGACCTGGGAAGAGCCGGACACCTTGGGCCGCTTCTCCACCATAGCCACGGCATCGTTTTTGAAATACTCAAGGTCGATGTCCATCTTCTCTATGAGTTTGGGGATGAGCCCGTCCTCCTGCTGTAATAATGCCAGCAGCAGGTGCTCTTCTTCTATCTCCTGGTTCCCGTAGTCGACCGCAATCTTCTCGGCATCGTTTACGGCTTCCACGGACTTCTGCGTAAACTTCTGGATGTTCATGACCTTTCACCTTCTTTCATAATTCAAAATTCATCAGACATCAGGCTGAAAGCCCTATCGCCACTTCATGTCATTTTTCTCCATATATAGCAAAAGCAGTGATTTCTCAACCACTGCTCTTGTTATATCACGCAAATTAGCACTCGTCAAGTGAGAGTGCTAATATTTTCTGAAATTTTCAAATTTTTGTCACGCGGTAGTAAAAATCAAATCTTTGTCACCCGGATCATATTGATGCCGGACCCCAGCGGCGACCCACAGGCGAAGACGCAGACATCGTCCTTCTTCAGAAGCTCTCTCGTCCGGCAGACGTCAGAGACATAATCAATCAGGTACATGAGGTCCGACTTTTCTTCGACGAGGACCGGGATGACGCCCCAGGAGAGCGCCAGTTTCTGGTACTCCTTGGCATCCACCGTGCAGGCGATGACCTCGCAGAAAGGACGGAAGCGGGAAATCATGCGGGCAGACCGGCCTGACCTCGTGACAGCGACAATGGCCCGGGCGTCAAGGTCGACGGCAGCCTGGACCGTGGCGTGACTTACCGCGTCCGTAATATTCGGCTTTACCATACGGCCGTTCTCCGTGAAGCGCTTCCGGTAGTCGATGTCCGCCTCTGTCGCCTCGGCAATCTTTGCCATGGCCTGGACGGCTTCTACAGGATACTTGCCGGCAGCGGTCTCGCCGGAGAGCATGATGGCACTTGTCCCGTCGTAGATGGCGTTTGCGACGTCGGTCGCCTCCGCCCTTGTCGGCCGGGGATTCTGCTGCATGGAGTCGAGCATCTGGGTCGCCGTGACAACGACCTTGCCGGCCTCGTAGACCTTCTTGATAATCATCTTCTGGATGGCCGGAACCGCCTCAAAGGGAATCTCAACTCCCATGTCGCCTCTGGCCACCATAATGCCTTCTGAGGCCTCTATGATTTCATCGATATTGCGGATGCCTTCCCGATTTTCAATTTTTGCGATGATATTGATATTGGCCCCGCCGTTCTCGTTCAGGAGATTCCGGATGGCCCGGACGTCGTCGGCACAGCGGACGAAGGAAGCCGCGATGAAGTCCACATTGTTCTCAATGCCGAAGAGGATGTCCGCCCGGTCGTTCTCGTTCATGAAGGGAAGGGACACGTGCTCGTCCGGGACGTTGACGCCCTTGCGGTCGGAAACCGGGCCGCCGTTGTCCACACGGCAGACGATGTCCGTGCCCTTGATCTCGCTGACTGTGAGCTCAATGAGGCCGTCGTCGATGAGGATTCGGTCGCCGGGCTTCATATCCTTATAGAGTTCCTTGAAGGAAACGGAAGCCCGGGTTTCGTCGCCCTCGATATCTTCTACTTTCAGCATGAACGTGTCACCGGATTTCAGAAGAACCTTCTTCTCTTTGAATGTCCCGAGGCGGATTTCCGGTCCCTTCGTGTCAAGGAGAATGGCAACGGGCCTGCCCAGCTCTTCCCGAAGTTTCTTTATTAGGTCGATTCTGGCCTTATGCTCCTCGTGGCTTCCGTGGGAGAAGTTCTCTCTCGCAACATTCATGCCGCTCTCGATAAGCTTGCGCAGGACCTCGGGCTTCTCCGATGCCGGGCCGATGGTGCAGATGATTTTCGTCTTTCGCAAAACGCTTCCTCTTTCTTATGAATAATATAAATCGCGAAACACGCCTATTATATGTCAAACAGGCCGGTCCCCGCAACGCAGGAGCAGGTAAAATTTTGCATACAAAACGGCCCCGCTATCTGCGGGGCCGAAAAAGGAGGCATCTTATTGATTTATATTATTCTCATGCCGCTTTCTTTGCCTCAGCCGCATCGGACTTTGCGCTGTGCTGCTTTACAAGAGTCACAATGGTCATGACAGCGAGGTCAACAGCGAGGGCCACAAGGAAGATGGCGATGACAGCCTGGGCCAGGGCCCAGCCGTCGAAGCCAGTCATTAATACCTTCACGCGGGCGATGATCGTCTGAACGAGGGAGGTGCAGGTAACGACCAACATGAACATCATGGGGAAGTAGAACATCTTGTTGTTCTTTCCTACGGAGCCGAGCCATGCGCAGACAGCCAGGAGACCTACGGCTGCGAGCAGCTGGTTGGCGGCGCCGAACAGAGGCCAGATCTTCGTGTAGCCCGTCATGCCGAGGGTGATGCCGACTACTACGGTAAGGATTGTGGCAAACCAGGGATTTACGAGAATCTTCCGGGCTCCGGTGACGTCTTTTACGTCCTCACCTTCCTTGAGCCAGAACTCCTGGAACATGTAGCGGGCCAGCCGCGCGCAGGTGTCGAGGGAAGTCAGGCAGAAGACGGAGATGGCCAGGATCAGCATCTGGTACATGACGTTCTGAACGCCTTCATTTGTGAATGAACCGAGCATTGTGGAAACGCCGGTAGCGAATACCTGAGTAGGCGCTGCGAATGTTCCGTTGTACGCGTCCTTCCAGACATAGCCGATGGCGCAGAGGGAAACGACGGCCAGAACGGACTCGATCAGCATGGAGCCGTAGGCAACAGGCCGGGCATGCTTTTCATTGTCAAGCTGCTTAGAAGTCGTTCCGGAAGAAACGAGCGAATGGAAACCGGAAACCGCCCCGCAGGCGATGGTTACAAAAAGGGCCGGGAACATGGTGCCCTTGGCAAAGAGGCCGTTGTCTACATTTGCTGTCCAGCCGGTGAAGGCGGGAATATCTACATTTGCTCCGCCCTTGACGGCCGAGCCGATGACGCCGACAATCGATGCGGCAATCATGAAGTAGAGAAGGAAAGAGCTGAGGTAATCTCTGGGCTGCAGGAGCATCCACACGGGAAGGACAGCGGCTACTACGATATAAGCGCCGACTACCCACATCCAGGTGTTATAGGTAAGTGCTACAGGGTGCCAGTTGAGGCCGAGGGCGATGATGCCGACAATGCCGGCAACGCCGAGAACGGATGCCGGAAGCACCTTCATATGCAGGCGGTAGATGAGCTGGCCGACAACGACAGCCAGGGCGATGAAGAGGATGGAAATCATGGCCGTGGACAGGTTGGCTGAAAGGGTGGGCTCCGCAACGGCGCTGCCGTCCATCTTCGTCGTGCCGAATGTGGAAGCGACGATGGAACCGAAGGCTGCGATAACGAGGATCAGGGTCAGGTAGGCAAATACCAGGAAGAGGCGCTTGGCCTTCTGCCCCATGGTATCGGAAATGATTTCCCCGATAGAGTGGCCCTTGTTCCGAAGGGAAGCAAACAGGGCGCCGAAATCATGGACACCGCCCATGAAGATGCCGCCGAGAAGTACCCAGAGGAGGACAGGCACCCAGCCGAAGACAGCCGCCTGAATGGGGCCGTTGATAGGGCCTGCGCCCGCAATTGACGAGAAGTGGTGGCCCATGAGGACAGGGGTCTTCGTAGGTACATAGTCCACATCGTCTTCCATTTCCTCAGCGGGGGTCTTTCTCTTTTCATCGACACCCCACTGCTTTGCCAGCCAGCCGCCGTAGAAGATGTATCCGGTGACCAGGCAGGCGATGCTTACAAGCAAAACGGCTACTGTGTTCATATCTTTTCTCCTTCCGATTTCCTCAGGGAAGCCTTATAGATATCCGAAAAGATTCCGGAGAACGGCTTTCCTGCCCTGCTGAAATATACGGCACCGGTTGAGAGGTCCACGAGAAATACATGCGTTTCCATGCGGCCCCGGAACGTAAAGAGGTAATTCTTCACAAAGGAAAACTTCTTTACGGCTTCCTGCGCCTCCGGAGTGAAGCCTTTCTCGGACAGAATGACGAGCGAAAGATACGTCATCATGTGGTTCTCGGGGGGATACTTCTCACCGCCCCGGACGAGCTCGGGCTCCAGGCTTTTCTCAATCAGGTCCTTCAAGCTGTTCAGAGTTTCAGGCGAAAAAGCATCATCGCATAAAACCAGGAGGTGCTCATTCGTCTGAACCTCCCACAGCTTGGCCTTTCGAGTCAGCACGTATTTTTCGCCGACCGAATTGAAACGTCCGTAGAGGGAGAAGAGCTTTCCTCCCGCCAGGAAATCGGATGCGAGGTCAAAGGATTGGCTGTATGCCTTTTTCAGAGTCGATAAGTAAAGAGCCGCATCCATTTCGTTTCACCGTCCGTACCGTTCAGCGCCGACCTGAAAAAACTTCATCTTCCGCAAGGACGCGGAAAATGAAGCTCTCCTCTTCACGCCCGCCCTTGGGTTTTCAGAAATTTATAAAAAATTTATCTTTCAGGTCAAGGGAGAACTTAGCACTTTCATCCGGCGAAGGCAATAAGCCCGGGTACAAATCCGGGTACAAAAAAATACAATCGTGGCAAAAGCCTTGCCACGACTGTATTTCAGAAGTCACGCAACTTTGTTCAGCCTTTTTTCAGACAGGTTGAGCAAATCCTCACGTTTATATTAATAATAGTTTCACGCCTTCCCGTGCTTCTTGGCCGCGCCTACGAAGCCCGCAAAAAGCGGATGGGGCCGGTTGGGCCGGCTTTTCAGCTCCGGATGGGCCTGGGTCGCGATAAAGAAGGGATGGTCGGGAATCTCGATCATCTCGACGATATGGCCGTCGGGGGATGTACCGCAGACAGACATGCCGGCCTTCTCGAGGTCTTCCCGGTATTCATTGTTTACTTCATACCGGTGGCGGTGGCGCTCGGAGATGTCCGTCGTCCCATAGAGCTTCTCGGCAAGGGAGCCCTCCTTCAACCTGCAGGGATAAGCACCAAGCCGCAGGGTGCCGCCCAGGTCGTCCTCGTCGCTGTGGTCAGGCAGGAAGGCGATGACGGGATGGGTCGTCTTTGCATTGAACTCGATGGAGTTTGCATCAGCATAGCCGACCGCGTTTCTCGCAAACTCTATGATGGAAAGCTGCATGCCGAGGCAGAGGCCCAGGTAGGGAACCCCCTTTGTCCGGGCATAGTTGATGGCGCAGATCATGCCTGGAATGCCCCGGTCACCGAAGCCGCCTGGCACCAGTATACCGTCTACGTCGGAAAGTACCTGGTTTACATTATTCTCATCGACTGTCTCGGAGTCCACCCACTTGATGTCGACCCCGGTCCGGTTCTTGATGCCGCCGT
>CAZOYS010000048.1:0-10714 GCA_964584155.1 uncultured Lachnospiraceae bacterium | reverse complement strand
GCTTGCGGCTGTTTGAACTGTTCTTACCGCCAATTACCAGCATTACATCTGCCCAAGCACTCAGCTCTGCCGCTTCCCTCTGCCGCAGTTCCGTAGCATTACATATCGTATTTTGAGCATAAGTATCATACCCTTTTTGTTCAATCATTTCAACCAATTTCTCAAATTTGTCGAACCGGAAAGTCGTCTGCGAAACGATGCAGATCTTCGTGTCCGGCGGCAGGGAAATGGCCGCTGCCTCTTCCTCCGTTGAAATGACCTGATAGCGGTCTCCTATGACCCAGCCCGTGATGCCTTCCACTTCCGGATGCTTCGGGTCTCCCAAAATGATAATGTAATACCCGTCCCGTGAATACTGCTCTACGGTCCGGTGAATCTTTCCCACAAAGGGGCATGTGGCGTCTGAAATCCGAAAGCCGGCCGCCTTCAGGTCGTTTACGACATGCCGGCTGACCCCGTGGGAGCGGAGAACCATGGTGCCCGGCTCCAGGGAAGAAAGATCATCGCTCTCTTCATACAGGCGGACGCCTTTTTTTTCGAAATCCTCCACCACGGTTTCATTATGAATAATAGGCCCGTACGTGTAGACCGGCCCTTCTGCCTTCTCAAGCAAATCCGAGAGCCCGTCCACGGCCCGCTTCACGCCGAAGCAGAAGCCGGCCGACCCGGCCACCCGGACCTCTCTTCCGCCCGGGCTCTTCCAGACCCGTTCCTTTGTATCTTCATTTTCTGCCGCAGCAGTTTCCATGTAATTTCTCCTACAGGATGAACTGTTACTTTTCTTTATACTTTTAAAACACTATCAAAAAGCTCAGACGCCCTTCTCCGCGCAGATTTTCTTCATCTCCGATACCACCTCATCAATGGTCAGATTCGAAGAATCAAGGAGGACGGCGTCATCCGCCTGCTTTAAGGGAGCTGTCTCCCGGTGCATGTCCCTGTAGTCCCGGTCCCTGATGACGTCTTCGATTTCAGAGAGAACCGGCGTCCCGCCTTTTGCCGTAAGCTCATCAAAGCGGCGCTTTGCCCGGGTCTCGACGGATGCCGTGAGATAGATTTTTGCCTGGGCCCTGGGAAGGACCACGGTGCCTATATCCCGCCCGTCCATGACGACATTGTTTTCTTCGGCAATTTTCTTCTGCAGTGCAGTAAGATAGCTGCGGACCGGAGGATATACGGATGTAACCGAGGCCGCATTCCCGACCTCTTCCTTCCGGATTTCCGTCGACACGTCGTCTCCATTTAAAAGGACCCGCTGACTTCCGTCTACGTATTTGAGCTCGATATGAATTTCAGGCAGGCTTTTTTCAACGACAGCCTCATCGTGAAAATCCTTCCCGTTCATGATGAAGTATAATGCCACAGCCCGGTACATGGCCCCGGTATCCACATAGATGAAGCCCTTCTCAGCCGACAGTTTCTTCGCAATCGTGCTCTTTCCGGCCCCTGCGGGCCCGTCAATCGCAATCTGCTTTCCCATAAAAATCTCCTTGTCCTGCTCGCTCGCCCTTTTGCTCGCTCGCAAATCACCCTGAACCTGTCATCGGATCAGAAAAAAGCCAGGTTCTCTTATTATTATATCTTTTCACCCGCAGCTGCCTTCCCTGCCAGATACCCGGTGGACCAGGCAATCTGCAGGTTGAAGCCGCCGGTGACTGCGTCGCAGTCTATGACCTCTCCGGCGAAGTAGAGACCGGGAACCGCTTTTGCCTCCATAGTCGAAGGGTTTATATCCCTGCAGTCCACGCCCCCGCTTGTGATGACAGCTTCGTTATAGTCCCGGAATCCTGTAATGGTGAAGGGAAAGGCCTTGAGGAGGCTGATGAGGCCGGCCCGCTCCCCCTTCGTGATGTCGGAAATTGTTTTATCTTCCGCAATATTTGAAATTGTTCCGAAAACATCCGCCATTTTCCCCGGCAGAAGACTCCGGAGCAGGCTTTTATATTCCTTCTTCGGAGCCGCGTTTATTTCCCTGAGGATCCTCTCCCGGAGTTCCTCCCCGGAAAGGGCGGGTTTTAAGTCTATTGCGGCCCGGAGTCTTCCCTCCTTTTGAAGGTAAGGGTAGATTTCCGTGGAAGCGGTCAGGACCAGGGGGCCGCTGACTCCGAAGTGGGTGAAGAGCATCTCCCCGAACTCCGAGTAGACAGGCTTCTTCTTCACGGCCGAGTAGATGGACAGCCTCACATTCTTAAGGGCCAGGCCCTGCATGTCCTTCGTGTACTCCTCTTCCGTTTCAAAAGGCACGAGAGACGGATGGCAGGGTATGAGCCTGAGCCCTGCCTCCTCCGCGAAGCGGTAGCCGTCCCCGGTCGAACCGGTCGTGCGGTAGGAAAGGCCGCCTGTGGCAACAATTACCGCATCACAGGCCATCTCTGTCCCGTCTTTCAGGCGGACGCCTGACAAATGATTGTCAGAAAAAAGCAGGCCGTCCGCTTCCGTATGCAGGCGCACTTCCACTCCGGCTTCCTTCATGGCGTGGGAAAGGGCCTTCGTGATGTCCGAGGCGTGGTCGGAAACCGGAAAGGCCCGGTTGCCCCGCTCCACCTTGACCGGAACCCCGTTCTCTTCCACAAAGGCCATCATGTCCGTATTCGAAAAAGCGGCAAAGGCCGAGTGCAGGAAGCGGGGATTCTTCTTCACTGCCGCCTGGTAGTCCTCCATGGGAGCCGCATTCGTGAAGTTGCAGCGGCCCTTGCCGGTGATGTAGATCTTCTTCCCCAGCTTTTCGTTTTTCTCGAGTAAGCAGACGGCGCTGCCGGCCGAGGCAGCAGCCACCGCCGCCATCATGCCGGCAGCGCCGCCGCCGATTACAACAATTTTTCGCATTGTATAACCATTTCGCACTTTGCATTCGATTCATGGAATACAAGGTGCTTAATATTAGTCATAAAAAAGTCAATCCTGCGGGCAGTCCTTCATGGAGAAGGAAACCCTTCCCATCCGGTCCTTGCCCAGGCAGACGACCTTCACGGTATCGCCGAGGGTCAGGACATCCTCGACAGCATCGATGCGCTCGTTTGCAATCTTTGAAATGTGGACGAGGCCTTCCTTGCCGGGAGCGAACTCGATGAAGGCACCGAATTCCTTGATGGAAACGACCTTGCCTGTGAAGATCTGGCCCTTCTCGAAGTCCGTCGTGATGATCTTTATATACTCGATAGCCTTGTCCATGCCGGCCTTGTCGGTGCCGCAGATGTCGACAGCGCCCTCTTCATGGATGTCGATGGAGCAGCCGGTGCGGGCGATGATCTCATTGATGGTCTTGCCCCTCTGGCCGACGACGTCGCCGATCTTCTCGGGATCGATCTGAATCTGAACGATCTTCGGAGCGTACTTACCGACTTCCTTCCGGGGCTCGGCAATAGCTTTGCTCATGCAGGTATCCATGATGAAGTTTCTGGCTTCATGGGCCCGGCGGATAGCCCCTTCCACGATGGGACGGGTCAGGCCGTGAATCTTGATATCCATCTGGATAGCCGTGATGCCCGTGTGGGTTCCGGTAACCTTGAAGTCCATGTCGCCGAAGAAGTCCTCAAGGCCCTGGATATCGGTCAGGATCTGGTAATCGTCATCCGTCTCTCCGGTCACGAGGCCGCAGGAAATACCGGCTACCATCTCCTTGATGGGAACGCCCGCTGCCATCAGAGACATGCAGGACGCGCAGGTAGATGCCATGGACGTGGACCCGTTCGACTCGAAGGTCTCGGATACGGCCCGAATAGAGTAAGGGAACTCCTCGGGTGTAGGCAGAACGGGAAGCAGGGCCCGCTCAGCAAGGGCGCCGTGGCCGATTTCCCGGCGTCCCGGTCCTCTCGAGGGCTTCGTCTCACCTACGGAATACGAAGGGAAATTGTACTGGTGAATATACCGCTTCTCCGTAATATTGGGGTCAAGGCCCTCCACACGCTGGGCCTCGGAAAGGGGTGCCAGGGTGACTACGTCACAGATCTGGGTCTGGCCTCTTGTAAACATGGCAGAGCCGTGAACGCGCGGGATGATATCGACTTCTGCGGACAGGGGCCGGATCTGGTCCATGGCCCGGCCGTCGGGCCGCTTGCCGTCCTTCAGAATCATCTTCCGCAACGTCTTCTTCTGGTAAGCATATACAGCATCAGGAAGCAGAGCCAGCCACTCGTCGTTTCCTGCGAACTTTTCAGCCAGCCGGTCCGTAATCTCACGGATATTGGCCTCACGGGTCTGCTTATCATCCGTGAAGACGGCCTTTTCCATCTCATCCGAAGGCACTTCCGCGTACATAGCCTGATTTAGTTCATCAGGAATAATGTGGTGCTCGTACTCATGCTTGGGCTTTCCACATGCCTCGACAATTGTATCAACAAAACGGATAATTTCTCCGTTGACTTCATGGGCCTTGTAGATGGCAGAAATCATGTCGTCGTCGGAAATCTCATTGGCTCCGGCCTCAATCATGATGACCTTGGCCCTGGTGGAAGCTACGGTAAGTTTGAGGTCGCCCTTGTCCCACTGCTCCTGGGAAGGGTTTACAATGAACTCCCCGTTGATGAGGCCTATCTGGGTCATGGCTACGGGGCCGTCGAAAGGAATGTCGGAAATCGTCGTGGCAATGGCAGATCCCAGCATGGCCACAAGCTCAGGCCGGCAGTCCGGGTCCACAGACATGACGAGGTTGTCCAGTGTCACATCGTTCCGGTAATCCTTGGGGAAGAGGGGCCGCATGGGGCGGTCGATGACGCGGGATGTAAGGACTGCGTTCTCTGATGCCTTGCCTTCCCGCTTATTGAAGCCGCCGGGCATCTTGCCGACCGAGTACATCTTCTCCTCGAAATCCACGGACAGGGGGAAGAAGTCCACCCCCTCCCTGGGCTTGTCCGACGCTGTCGCCGTCGAAAGAACGGTCGTATCCCCGTACTGGATGAACACGGCCCCGTTCGCCTGCTTCGCTACCTTGCCGACCTCAACCGAGAGCTTCCGCCCGGCCAGGTCCATTTCAAACTTCTTCGCTTCCATTTTCTTTTCTCCGTTCTTCTTTTCTTCTTCTTAACCCCTGTTTCCGGGAAGGGGAAGCACCCTTGCCGAAAACAAAAACATCTGCGGAATTCCTTCCGCGTAAACCCCTTTTATAAAACGGAAAAAGAGCGGAAAATATTCCGCTCTCTCCTGCCGGTCAAAAAATTACTTTCTCAGACCCAGCTTCTCGATCAGGGCACGATACCGCTCGATATCCTTGCTCTTCAGGTAAGCAAGAAGGTTTCTCCGGCGGCCGACCATCTTCAGAAGACCTCTGCGGGAATGGTGATCCTTGGGGTTCTCCTTCAGGTGCTCAGTAAGCTCGGCGATGCGCTCCGTAAGAACGGCAACCTGTACCTCAGGTGAACCGGTGTCGCCCTCTGTACGCGCATACTCCTTCATGATTTCCTGTTTCTTTTCTTTCGTGATCATTTGGAAAATTCCTCCGTATGAAAAATAATGATTTTTCCAACAGCGCGGCAGCCGGTCGGAGTGTCCGTACCACTGGGCTGCGGAATGGTTCCGGTCGTCCGTCCTATATTCTAACGGCACAACCGAAAATATATTTTACCACAGAGTCTCAACTCTGTAAACCGGATTTTTAAAGACTATTCATGGCATATACAGCAATATGAAATCACCTGCTTCTGATGATCCGGCTGAAGGATCAGTCGAGAATGCTGACAATCTTGCAGGGGGTCGAATAGTTCACGTTCGAAATCTTGATGCCGGACCGGCGGGACGCCGCGTGAACAATCTGACCGTTGCCGATATAGATGGCCACATGGTGAATGCGGCGCTTGCCGTAGAATACGAGGTCACCGGGCTTGGCTTCCGAAAGGGAAACCTTGTGCCCGTACTGGGCCTGGGTGCCTGAGTAATGAGGCAGGGAAATGCCGTATTTTGCATAGATCTGCATCGTGAAGCCGGAGCAGTCAATGCCGTTCGTAAGGGATGTGCCGCCCCAGCGGTAGCGGTTGCCGACGAACTGCAGGGCGTAGTTCACAAGATCGACCCGGACATCGGAAACCCCGCTGCCATAGCGGATTTCGGAAAGTGTGGATGCTGTAGGAAGTGTATCGGAAACGGTGACAAAATCGGAAGAAATATAGCCGTCCTGGCCGGCGAAGTCCACCTTGATGAAACCGTCCTCTTCTCCGAGGTAGCCGAGGGCCGTTCCCTTCGTCACATTTCCGAGTATCTCGGATGATGTTGAGGCGCCCTCGCGGACATTGACCCCGTCGCCGGTCACGGTCGCCATGGTCTCTACGGCATCGGGAGCCGCGGCAAGAGCGTCGGAACCGGTGAGGACATAGTCGGACTTGATATAGCCCTTGACCTGGCCGGAAGTAATAGCGTAGAAATCCCCTTCCTGCCCTGTAATCTCGACCGCATCTTGGTCAGAAGCCTTGCCGACAATGGCAGCTGAGGCATCGGCACCTTTGCGGATATTCACGTTTCCTTCCGAAACCCTGACTATGCCGAGATTCGTATAGCCGTATACGGAAGGGTCAAAGGAGCCGGTCACAGTAACAGAGGAAGAAGCGGACGTCGGCGTGTCGTCTGCCGAATAATCACTGAGCCTGACAGTGGTCAGGGAAGTCGCCCCCGCTGTCCGTTTTGTCTTGCCCGCATTGAGGCGGACACTTGTCAGGGAAGAGGCCCCGGCTGTAAGACCGGAAGAGGAAATCTTCGTCTGTGTAGCTGCGACTACTTCCGTATGACCGTCAATCGCAGTAAACGTAACAACAAAAAGCAGCGTGCCGACAGCAAATGCCCGAACGACACGCCGTTTGCAATTCATCATAAAAACCTCCGCAAAGGGTTATTCCTTCAAGCGGAAAAGATAGTAACAGAATAATTAATATAAGTCAATATATTGTAATAAATTCGTAATTTTGTGGGAGATCGCTGCCAATACTGTCAATGAATGGAGCTGCCCTGCGTTTTTTTAGTTTTTCAGCCCCCGGTAGGAGGAAATGAAGGCCCGGGAAGCCGCGTCGTCGTGCTCCAGCTGTGCCTGCAGTGAGGCAAAATCACTGAATTTCACCTCATCCCGCATGAAATTAAGGAAGGAAACCTTGGCCTCCTCGTAATAGACATCTGCGTCGAAATCAAAGATATGGGTCTCCACCCCCAGCCGGCGCTCTTTAAGCTCCACCGTGGGCTTCACGCCGATATCCGTCATGCCGAAGAACTGCCGCCCGTTCATCTCGATCCGGGTCACATAGACGCCGATTTTCGGCAGCAGTTTGGTATCAGGAGGCAGCATATTGATGGTCGCGTAGGAAAGGCGCCGCTTCCCCATGCCCTCCCCGTGAACGATTTTTCCGTGAATGAAATATTCGTACCCCAGCATCTCATTGACTTCGGCAATATGGCCCGCCTTCAGCTCGCTGCGGATGAGGGAGGAGGAAATGACGGTTCCGTCCGGACTCTTAAGGAGGGGGATGACCTCGACTTCAAATCCGAGCTCCGGGGCCATTTCCTGCAGCAGGCGGCAGTCTCCGGCATTTTCGTAGCCGAAATGGAAGTCCTCCGTCACACAGATATACTTCATATGAAAGTCCGAGACGAGGCTCCGCACGAAGTCCTCCGCCGAAATATGCATGAATTCCTCGTCAAAGGGCCGCTCATAGAGGATATCGATGCCCTTATCGGAAAGGAGCTCCGTCCGCTCGGCATTCGTGATGAGATTTCTCCCGTGAAAGTCGTCTTCCCGGCCGGCATTTAAAAGCAGGCGGGGGGACTTTGAAAACGTGAAGACAAGCGAAGTAAGGCCTTCCGAATGCTTATCGGAAAGCCTTTTAAGTATCCGGTCATGGCCCCTGTGGATGCAGTCGAATTTTCCGACCGTGAGCGCCACCGGACCCTGTAGGATGCCGAGTTCAGTTTTGTCCTTCAGTACTTTCATTTATGAATAATGTAAAACCCCTGTATGGAGTCGGCTTTCCATGTCTGTATCACTTCAGACTTCCGTCACCGGAATCATCTTCTATGCAAAACTTCCGTCTATTCCGTCTCCAGAAACATCTTCTGCACGGAAACCTCCTGCCCGTCGGACTTAAAAAGTCCCAGGAAGCGGCCGTCGGCAAGATAGAGGCGTACGGTGGGAGAATCGGGATCCGTGATATAGTCGGACTTATCCCCCTCTTCCGCCGGAAGCCCCAGGTCTGTCCTCTCCTTCTTCTCCTCTTCCGTGAGAGGACGTTTATGAAGGCAGGTAATCGGCAGATGTGCTCCATTGACTGCCGCCTTTGTAAATTCGCTGTCAATTACAAAGGCCGGTTTATAAGAAAAGAGCATGTCTACGGGAGTAATGATTTCAGAAAGACGGCCTTCTGCAGCAAATGTTTCAATTTCAGAAACAGTATGTGCATCTCTTAGCTCTGAGCCGCCGACCGCATCCCGCCGAAGGGCTCCCATGCAGGCCCCGCAGCCCAGGGCTTCTCCGATATCGTTCATAAGGGTCCTTATATAGGTCCCGGCCGAACAGGTGACGGAAAGAAGAGCCCTTTCTCCGGAGAAGTCTTTGATTTCTATGGAAAGAATCGTGACGGTCTCGGGAGCCCGTTCTATTACCTTCCCTTCCCGGGCATACTCATAGAGTTTTTTCCCGTTGACCTTTTTTGCCGAGTACATGGGAGGAACCTGCCGGATTTCTCCGGTAAAAACCTGACAGGCCTTTTCCAGTTCTTCCCGGCTTACGGAAACCGGCCTTTCTTCAAGGACTTTTCCCGTGATATCCTGGGTGTCCGTCACTTTCCCGAGAATCATTTCCCCGGTATAGCGCTTGATGGTATGGGACGTGAAAAGGGAGGCCGCCTTCGTGGCCTTCCCGAATAGAACGACGAGAACCCCGGTCGCATTGGGATCCAGGGTTCCCGTATGGCCGACGCTCTTCGTCCCGAGAATGTGCCGAAGCTTCCCGCAGACATCAAAGGAGGTCCAGCCGGATTCCTTATTTACGATGATTGCCCCGTTTTTTATATTATTCATAAAGAATCAAAAAGGGGTTCAATCTCTTTAACTATTGTTTCAATTCCTGCTTCCGCATCCCCGTCGATTTCAAAGCCGGCTGCCTTGGCGTGACCGCCGCCCCCGTGGGACTTGGCCAGGTCGGCAAGATTTATATCGGCCGTCGCCCGGGTGGACACCTTGAAATGGCCGGGCTCAAGCTCATAGAGGAAGATGGCAGCCAGAGCCCCCTTCGTGTCCCGGAGGGCAGAGACGATGCCGTCTAAGTGCTTGGGCAGTACATTAAACTCCTTCATCTCTTCCGCCGTGATGAAGGAAGCGATAATGCGGCCGTCCGAATAAAGACGCGCCTTCTGCAGGGCCCGGCCCGTCACCCGGTTCTGGTCGAAGGTCTTCTGGTAGAAGGTCTCATCGATAATGCGCCCGAAATCTATGCCCCTTTCCATGAGGTGGCCGGCGGCCTCCATGGTGGAAAGGCGTGTGCAGTCAAAGCGGAAGACCCCCGTGTCGTGAATGATTCCCGTGTAGAGGCACTCGGCGATTTCCTTCGAAATCCTCTCCGGACCCATTGCCATAATGAGATTGTAGACAAGTTCGCAGGTCGAGGAATAGTCAGGAATAATGTAATTCTCGTCCGCAAAGGCGTCATTCGAAAGATGGTGGTCTATGCAGAGGGTTTCCTTCGCCGCGGTAAAACGGGTGCCGGAAGGGCCCAGCCGCTTTGTGTCCGAGCAGTCAAGACAGATGAAGAGGTCGACGGATTCCGTAGACTCCGACGGCGGGAGGAGCTCATCCGAACGCTTCAGGAATTCGAAGATATGGGGAATGGGCTCAAGATAGGCTTTTGCCTCTATTTCAGGGAAATTGTCCTCTATATAATTCAGCACGGAAAGGACAGATCCCACGCAGTCCCCGTCCGGCCGCACGTGGCCGCCGATGGCTACTGTTTTCTTTCCCGCAAGTATGTCATCCAGTCGGATCATAGAGCATCCCCCTTCTCGGAAATCTGTGTCTATTATTTCAACTGTTTAGAGAATAATTCAGGACTCCTCTCCCGAAGTCTCTTCTTCGGGGTCTTTGTCCAGCCCTTCCTTCTCCACGAGGTCGTCAATCATCTTCGACATCTTCACCCCGTAGGCTATGGACTGGTCCAGGATGAAGTTGAGCTCGGGAGTGTTACGGAGATTGAGTCTACGGGCCAGCTCGTGGCGGATGAAACCGCCGGAGGACTTAAGGCCGGAGAGGACATTCTTCTGCTCCGCCTCGTCTCCGAGGACACTGATATAGACCTTGGCGGTTTTCAGGTCCGTCGCCACGTCACAGGAAATGACGGAGACCTTCATGGGGTCGATCCGGGGGTCCTTGACCTCATCGTGGAGGATCAGGGACAGGGTCCGGAAGACATCCTCATTGACCTTGGCCGATTTATTGCTGTTTTTTCGCATAAATAATTAACTCCTCGGTACTTCGACCATCTTGTAGGCCTCGATGACATCGCCCTCGAGAAGGTCGCTGAAGCCCTCGAAAACAATACCGCATTCGAAGCCGGTCTTGACTTCCTTGACATCGTCCTTGAAACGCTTGAGGGAAGCCACCTTGCCTTCGAAGATCTGGTCTTTGCCGCGCGTGATACGGGCGCTGCAGTCGCGCTCGATAATTCCGTCCGTGACAATGGAGCCGGCGATGTTGCCGACATCGGAGGACTTGAAGATCTGCCGTACTTCCGCATGGCCGATGACCTTCTCCT
>CAZOYS010000047.1:0-10805 GCA_964584155.1 uncultured Lachnospiraceae bacterium | reverse complement strand
AGAAGTTTCTCTATGCCGGCTGCGTAGAGGTCATCCTGAACGGGGCCAAGCCCGACACGCCGGACATCCTTGAGGAAGCGGCCAAGCGCCTCGGCCACGACAAGTTCCTCGTCTCCCTGCAGAACGTGGACCTTCTTTTCAAGCACAAGGACATGCTGGAGGAGGACGTACACGAGTTTCTGATCATGAACCCCGCCATAGAGGCCTCCGTCAGCAACATGACGGACGTTCCCTATATTCTGAAGGCCGAAGACCCGAACCCGGATGTCCTCGCGAAGACCCTGGACCAGCCCAATATCCGCGGCATTTACGGAGCCTTCATCGACGATCCGGACTTCGACGTCATGCGCCTGAAGACCGACCTCTCGGCCCGGGGAATCAAGATGGACAATTTCGACCCCCAGCTGCGTTGGGCGGATCTTAAGAAAAATTCAGACGGAATGGTGCCCGTCGTCGTCCAGGACTATAAGACCCTCGAAGTCCTGATGGTGGCCTACATGAACGAAGAGGCCTTCAATACCACGATTTCCCTGGGCAAGATGACCTACTGGTCCCGGTCCAGAAACGAGCTCTGGACCAAGGGCCTGACCAGCGGCCATATTCAGTACGTCAAGTCCCTGACGGCCGACTGCGATTTCGACACAATTCTGGCAAAAGTCTCCCAGGTCGGGGCGGCCTGCCACACGGGCAGCCACTCCTGTTTCTTCAACGAAATCGTAAAGAAGGAGTACGTCCACAAAAATCCGGAATCCATACTCGAGACTCTTTATAATAATATAAACACCGAAAAGGATACCCCTTCCGAGGATTCCTATCCGAATTTTCTCCTGGGGAAAGGCCTGGACCGGATTCTGAAGAAGTTCGGGGAAGAGTCGACGGAGCTTGTCATTGCTTCGAAGAACCCGGACAAGGACCATATCGTCTACGAGGAAGCTGACCTTCTCTACCACCTCATGATTCTGATGGTGGACCGGGGCGTCACCTGGGAGGACGTCATGCGGGAACTGGCCCAGAGATAACCCTTGCAATATTTTATAAATTATGAATAATATAAACAGTTCGCCCGGCGCCTTTTGCCGGGCGTCTTTGACGTAATTTTTCTGGAGATACAAATGCGAAAACTTGCCCTGCCGGATGACGTCCTCTTAAAGGTCGACAAGGCAGCCCGGTATATCGGAAACGAAGTAAACAGTATAGTGAAGGACCCGGACAAAGTCGATGTCCGCATCGCCATGTGCTTCCCGGACGTCTACGAGATCGGAATGAGCCACCTCGGGATTCAGATTCTCTACGAGATGTTCAATAAGCGGACCGACGTCTGGTGCGAGCGGGTCTATTCCCCCTGGCCGGACCTTCACAAGGTCATGAAGGAGCGGGGGATAGGCCTCTTCGGCCTTGAGTCCCAGGATCCCGTGCGGCATTTCGACTTCATGGGCATCACCCTCCAGTATGAGATGTGCTACACTAACATGCTGGGCCTTATTGACCTTGCCGGCCTGCCCCTCTATGCTAAAGAGCGGACAGATGATATGCCCCTTATCGTGGCCGGAGGTCCCTGTACCTATAATCCCGAGCCCATAGCTCCTTTCGTCGACTTCTTCTACATCGGGGACGGGGAGACGGTCTATGACCGGGTCATCGACCTTTACAAGGACATGAAGGCGGGCGGAACTTATACCCGCAGAGCCTATCTCCGGGAGGTAAGCCACATCCCCGGTATCTATGTACCTTCTCTCTACAAGGTTACCTACAATTCAGACAATACAATTGCTTCTTTTGAACCTCTTTTTGATGATGTTCCTGCAAAAATCCGCCGGCAGGTGGTGACGGACCTGGACGGGTCCCCTTATCCGACAAAGCCCGTAGTTCCCCATGTCCGGGCCATACAGGACCGGTCCGTCATCGAAGTCATGCGGGGCTGCATCCGGGGCTGCCGCTTCTGCCAGGCGGGGGAGACATACCGCCCCAACCGGGAGCGGTCGCTGGAAACCGTGGAGAAGTACGCTCTGGAGCAGCTTAAGGCAACGGGCTATGAGGAAATTTCCCTTTCTTCCCTTTCCACATCGGACTACAGCCGCCTGCCGGAACTCATTGACTTCCTGATCGACCACTGCGGGAAGAATCACGTCAATATCTCCCTGCCCTCCCTCCGGATCGACGCCTTTTCCCTCGACGTCATGGAGAAGGTGCAGGACATAAAGAAGTCGTCGCTTACCTTTGCGGCCGAGGCCGGCTCACAGCGGCTTCGGGACGTCATAAACAAGGGAATTACGAAAGAGGATATCCTTGCCGGCTCCGAGGCCGCATTCGAGGGAGGCTGGAACAGGGTCAAGCTCTACTTCATGCTGGGCCTGCCGACCGAGACCGAAGAGGACCGGAAGGCTATAGGCGAACTTGCCGACGAAATTGCCGCCCTCTACTACGATACGGTCCCGAAAGAGAAGAGGACCGGCCGGGTCAATATTAATGTCTCGACCTCCTTCTTCGTGCCCAAGCCTTTTACGCCCTTCCAGTGGTACCGCATGTTTTCTCCGAATGAGTACCTGACCCGGGCCAAGTGCGTGAACGACACGATAAAGAACTCTCTCAATCACAAGTCCATCACTTATAACTGGCACGACGGGGATATTTCCGTCCTCGAAGGCATCTTCGCCCTCGGAGACCGGCGGGTGGCCCCGGCCATCAAATACGCCTACGAACACGGGGCCCTCTTTGACGCCTGGAACGACTTCTTCGTGCCGGACCGGTGGACGGAAGCCTTTGCTGCGACAGGCGTGGACACGGACTTCTACGTGGGCCGCATCAAGCCCTTCTCCGAGATTCTTCCCTGGGACTTCATAGACTGCGGCATCTCCCGGAAATTCCTGGAGGCAGAGTGGGAGCGGGCCATGAGTGCTCACGTTACGAAAAACTGCCGGGACGGCTGCAGCGGATGCGGCTGTACCTCCTATGCCACCGGTATCTGTCCGGGCCACTGATGATTGAACTATTTCTATTATTTGATTTTTATGAATAATATGTGCCGTACGTTTTCCGCAGGATTTCCAATTTTTCCGGCACAGGAGTTTCTATGACCACACTTCGTTTCCGCTTTGCCAAATACGGGGCCATGAAATACTTAGGCCACCTGGACCTCCTCCGCTACTTCCAGAAGGCTGTCCGCCGGGCTGAGATTCCCGTCGCCTATTCGGGCGGTTTTTCTCCCCACCAGATCATGTCCTTTGCCATGCCCCTTTCCGTCGGACTTACGAGCGAGGGGGAGTACTTCGATGTAGGGCTGGAAGGAACGCCGGACTCTTCAAATCTTTATAAACAAAAATTGCAAGCTGCAATGACAGACGGAATTGACATTCTTTCAACCGGCTATCTGCCTGAAGGCGGGAAGAAGGCCATGGCGGAAGTTGCGGCTGCGGGCTATATCATCTACTATAAGAGTCTGCTCCCGGAAAAAAGCCCGGAGGAAATTGCTTCATTTTTTCAAAATGCAGAAGCAATTCCTGTTATGAAGAAGACGAAGAGGGGAGAGCGGGAACTGGACTTAAAGCAGCTAGTCTACCGTTTTGAGGCCGGCACATTTTCAGACAGTGTCTTTGCAGACCACCCTTGTCTGGAGCGGAATCCGGATTTTCATATGGAGGACGGGGCCCCGTACTTCTATGCCCTTGTGAATGCCTCTTCCGGGGATAATGTCCGGCCGGAATTTTTGATGCAGGCCCTGACGGGGATTGATTTCGCCGCCGACGGCTTCCTTGATCTCGGCATCCACCGGACAGACCTCTACACGGTAGATACGGAAAAAAGATTCACCAGTCTGTCGGAAGGCCTTTCAGACGTCCCGGCCAGACTTTCTGAAGCATAGTTTTCAATACGGGCTTGTAAGGACGGAGGTCCGGGCCCTCTTAAAATGTTTATATTATTCATGAAATAGAGAAAATTCCTTGACTTTGCAGGGAGCGGGTGCTACTATACTCGGGTATGCCGCTCGGAGTGGGTGTTGAAGTCCGGAATGTTTCCGGCACCGTTTCCGGCGGGTGGTGAAACCACAGGAGGTTTTTATGTACGCAATCATTGCAACCGGAGGAAAGCAGTACAAGGTTTCCGAAGGCGACGTAGTCACTGTTGAGAAGCTCGGTGCAGAGGCCGGCGACAAGGTAGTTTTTGACCAGGTCCTGCTCGTTTCCAACGATGGAAAGATTCAGACCGGCGCTCCTACCGTTTCCGGAGCCACCGTTGAGGCTGAGGTACTTCGTCAGATGCGTGACAAGAAGGTCATCGTCATGAAGTACAAGCCCAAGACCGGCTACAAGAGAAAGAACGGACACAGACAGTATATGACCCAGGTGAAGATTTCAAAGATCAACGCCTGAGACATTTTCGGTCCGGATTTAGGCAATGTCCCGGTTCGGGACGCAAGAATCCACATGATTGACATTCGAATCGAGAAAAGCGGGAAAAGCTACCGGCGGCTGACCCTTGACGGGCACGCGGGATTTGCAGACTACGGAAACGACATTGTCTGTGCGGCGGTTTCCATGCTGGTCATCAATACCATCAATTCCATCGAACGCTTCACGGACGACGGAATGTATGTGGATTCGAATGAGGAGAAGGGCTTCATAGACTGCTCTTTTCCGGAGGGGCTTTCCCATGACGGGAACCTCCTCATGGATTCCGCAGGGCTCGGCCTTTCCGCCATAGCCGATCAGTATCCGGACAATGTTTCCATCGAATTTAAGGAGGAATAGTTATGATGCAGTTAAATCTTCAGTTCTTCGCTCATAAAAAGGGAATGGGCTCCACAAAGAACGGCCGTGATTCCGAGTCCAAGCGTCTTGGCGCAAAGCGGGCCGACGGTCAGTTCGTCAAGGCCGGCAATATCATTTACCGTCAGCGCGGAACCCGCGTTCATCCCGGTGTCAATGTAGGCAAGGGCGGAGACGATACCCTGTTCGCACTCGTTGACGGAACCCTTCGTTTCGAGCGCCTCGGCAGAGACAAGAAGCAGGCTTCCGTATATCCCGTAAAGGATGCAGAGTAATATCTGCCTGAAGCAGGCCTTCCCTGCCTGCTGAACCATCTGATCCTATTGACCCGGCTGCAGAAAACCTGTTGCCGGGTTTTCTTTTAAGGAGTCCCATGGAGGCGTATCGCGCACAGTGCGATTTTCCAATGCGCCGATATTTGCCGCCGACCGTAAGGGAGGGGCGTTCTTAGATTGGCTGCCGACTGAAAGGAGGGGGCGTTTCATCCCATGTTTTCCGACAGAGCAAAAATAATCATACGTTCCGGCAAGGGGGGAGACGGCCATGTCTCCTTCCGCCGGGAGAAGTTTGTCGCCAACGGGGGCCCGGACGGGGGAGACGGAGGCAAGGGCGGAGACGTCATTTTCGAAGTTGACCCCGGTCTCAACAACCTTTCAAAATACCGCTTCCGGCGGAAATTCTCTGCTACGGACGGCGAGGAGGGCGGCAAAAGGCGCTGCCACGGGAAAAACGGGGATGACTTGATTCTTCCTGTGCCTGAAGGAACTGTCATCTATGACGCGGCCACGGATCAGGTCATCTGTGACATGTCCGGGGAGAACAAACGGGTGACCGTTCTCAAGGGCGGCAAGGGCGGCCTTGGCAATATGCATTTCGCCACATCCACGATGCAGGTGCCGAAATTCGCCAAGCCCGGCGGGGATGCGGTTGAAATAGAAATCCGCATGGAATTAAAACTCCTTGCCGATGTTGGCCTTGTCGGCTATCCCAATGTGGGCAAATCCACCCTGCTTTCCGTCCTTTCGAACGCAAAGCCGGAGATCGGTGACTATCCTTTCACGACCCTGAACCCTATTCTCGGGGTTGTGACCGGCCCGGACGGAAACGGTTTTGTCATGGCCGACATGCCGGGCCTCATAGAGGGTGCAGCAGAAGGTGTCGGACTGGGGCATGAGTTCCTGCGTCATATTCAGCGGACCAAGGTTCTTCTGCATCTCGTCGACCCGCTGGCCCCGGAAGAGGAGAGAAATCCTGTCGCTGACGTCAAAGCCATGATGAACGAACTTTCGAAGTATGACGAGGCCTTCCTCGAAAAGCCTTTCGTCATTGCCCTTTCCAAGGCGGATGCCCTGACACCGGACCTCCTTGAGGAGCATATGAAGGCCTTGAATGATGCCTTCGGTGACAAGGCAGAGAAAATTCTTTCGATTTCCGCCCAGACAGGTGCAGGCCTTGATGAATTGAGGACGACTTTGAAATCCCTTGTGGACGCCCATGTACAGGATACGGTAATCTACGAAAGCCAGTACGACCCCATGGAAAAACTCGGCGAGGCTCTGCCTTTCACAGTTGAAAAGACAGACGAAGGGGAATATGATGTGTACGGGCCCAAGATTGACAAGCTCATGGGGTATACGAATCTCGACGATGAAAAGGGCTTTGCCTTCTTCCAGAACTTCCTGGTGAAAGAGGGCATCATTGCCGAGCTTAAGCGTCAGGGCATGGTCGAAGGGGATACGGTCAATGTCAGCGGCTATGTATTTGAATACTTCGAGTAGGCGCAGAAAATTCCGCGGAATATGTCCTGAATTATATTAGTATCGAACTGTGGAAACGAAAGAAACATTTCCACCAATATCCTGGAGAATCATATATGACAAATAAGCAAAGAGCCTACCTTTCGAAGCTGGCCGTCAATGAAAAAGCCATCCTCGAGCTCGGAAAAGCCAATCTGACACCGGAGTTCACAAACGCTGTGGCAGAGGCCCTGGCGGCCCGGGAACTTGTGAAGATTTCCCTCCTGAAGACCTGTGTCGAAGACCCGGGTGAAGTAGCTCAGGTCATTGCTGACAGGACCCACAGTGAGGTGGTCCGGGTCATCGGGCGGAAAATCATCTTCTACAAACGGGCCAAGCAGCCGAAAATCGACCTGCCCAAATAGAATATTTGCTGTAATGTATGATTGAATTTTCGGAAGTGTCAACCGTTTAACAAAAACTGAAGAACAGTTCAGCAGGATATTGCAGGCATATCAGCGCAAAGACAAAGAAGCATTTACAGAATGAAAATCGGAATACTGGGCGGAACTTTCAATCCAATTCATAAAGGGCACATCTTCGTCGCCCGGGAAGCTCAAAAGAAGCTGGGTCTGGACAGGGTCCTTGTCATGCCGGCCGGGGATCCGCCCCACAAGGACGAAATCACATCCATCAGTCGGAGCCAGCGCTTCGCCCTGGTAAAGGAGACCTTGAAGGCGGAAGAGGGGCTTACCTTTTTTCCTTACGAATATACCCATGAAGGACAGGGATATTCCTATATCATTCTCGGGGAACTGAAAAATCTCTTTCCGGAGGATGATCTCTATTTCATCATCGGTGAGGATTCGTTTCTTGCCTTCGAAACCTGGGTCAAACCGGATGTCATCAGTACTTTCGTGAAATTCGCAATCATCCGGCGGAACGACTGCGGGGGCATGTCGGAAACCGATCTTTCCGGACTGGCAAAAATCTATCAGAAGAAGTATAAGACGGATTTCATTATACTGAAAACGGATACGGTCGACTGCTCGTCAACGGAGCTCCGCCGCCTTCTCTATTCCAGAAAAGGCCTTCACGATTCCGAAAAGAAGCTGAAGAAGTACCTGCCTGAAGCAGCCTACAGCTATATCCTTGAACACCGGCTCTATGAAAATTTTCCGGTCACGGCTGACGGGGGCCCGTTCGATTTCAATGCGGCATATGAGCGGCTGCAGAAAAAACTGACTCCTCACCGCTACCGGCATAGTCTGGGTGTGGAAGACACCTGTGCCGCCCTCGCAGCCGCCTGGAATTATCCGGTCCGTCTGGCCAGAATTGCCGGTCTTCTTCACGACTGCGCCAAGAGCCTTTCTGACAGCAAGTATTTCAAGGTCTGCGAGAAAAACAATATTCCGGTAAGTGCTGCAGAAGAGAAGGCGCCGTATCTTCTGCATGCAAAAGTCGGAGCTGTCTATGCCGAAAAGAAATACGGAGTCATTGATGAGGATCTCCTTGAAGCCATCCGGGTCCATACGACCGGAAAGCCGGAAATGGGGCTTCTGGACAAAATTCTGTTCGTGGCCGACTACATAGAACCCGGCCGGGACAAGGCAGCAGATCTTGAAAATATCCGCGAGATAGCCTATCAGGACCTGGATCTCTGCTGCGAAGTCATCCTGAAGAACACGCTGGACTACCTGAAAAAGAGCGGGGCAGAAGTGGACAAGACCACAGCAGACACCTATGAATATTTCCGCAAACTGATGCAGCAAAAAAGGACTGCCTACGCGAACTAGGACCTGTGTACGGACAGGATGCTATAAAAACAGGGTCGATTGACCGCTTTCGGAGGATATCTATATATGGATGACATGACTAATGAAAAGCACCTCACTAAGGACGAACTGAAAACTGCTGTCAAGGCCGCTGTCGATGCCCTGGGCAGCAAACTGGCCCAGGATGTCGAAATCATCGATATCAGCGGTGTCTCGGTAATCGCTGACTACTTCGTCGTCGCTTCCGCCCAGAACCAGAACCAGCTTCACGCCATGCAGGATGCGGTCGATGAAGCCATGTACAAGAAAGGTCTGAAAGCCAGGTCCATAGAAGGAAACCGCCAGTCAACCTGGATTCTCATGGACTACGGGGACATCATCGTCCACCTGTTCTCCGCGGAAGACCGGCTTTTCTACAACCTCGAGAAAATCTGGTCCGACGGAAAGCGCATTTCCCCGGATGAACTGTAATCCATTCGTACAGGAATCGTATACTCTATGTGCAAATGAAAATATGAAAGCAATAGTTCGATTCTTTTTCATATACTATTAAAAAAGTATAGGGTCAGTCAAACAAAGCGTTCGACTGACCCTGTTTAATTTTTCCACTGAACAAAATTGCAGCGAAAATTCGAATCTTCGAAAAGATTTTCAATGCTGTCCGCCCCAAAAATGCATTAACGATTGTCCGGAAGGAAGCGCATGACTCCGAACACCCGGCCGATAATTTGGCAGTTCTTCACATAGATGGGACTCATCGTGTCATTCTCCGGCTGCAGACGGATCATATCCTTCTCCCGGTAGAAGGTTTTCACAGTGGCGGAATCATCGATCAAAGCAACGATAATCTGTCCGTCCCTTGCCTCTTCACAGCGCTCTACCATGATGGTATCGCCGTTCATGATTCCGGCATTGATCATGGACTCGCCCTTGACCTTCAGCATGAAACATTCATTCTTCGGCACATACTCTGCAGGGACGGGGAAATAATCCTCTATATTCTGCTGGGCCAGAATGGGAAGACCTGCAGCTACCTGTCCGACGAGGGGGATGGAAACCATATCCCGGCGGGAGAGATTGAATTCATCGTCTACAATCTCGATGGCCCGGGGCTTGGAAGGATCCCGGCGGATGCAGCCCAAACGTTCGAGATTCTCCAGCTGGGAATAAACGGATGAAGTAGAGCGGAGGCCTACGGCCTCACCAATCTCACGAACGGTAGGCGGGTATCCCCTGGTGATGATCTCATCCTTCAGAAAGTTCAGAATCTGTTCCTGCTTTGCAGAAAGCTTGTCCTTTGCCATAAAATAACCTCCAGTCGAAAAACAGGAATAAGTGTTCTGTAGAAGAACATATCTACCATTTCTATGACCCGATTATAGCAGAGCTGTCCGCCGTTTGCAAGATATTTTCGAAATAACGTTCGGAAATATATTGACAAACTTCCGTTCTGATACTATAATGCGTTTCAGAACATAAGTTTGGAGGTGCTGCTATGAGAACGGCTTCAAAAAAGAACTATATCACTTCATATGTTCGAAAGACTTTTCTTTTTATTGTCTTATTTATTTTGGCCTTGATTTTCTTCCTGACCAGGTCCATGATTACGGCAAAGGCAGTATCTCCGGAAGAGGTATCTGCCGGAGTGCAGCAGAAATACTATATGAGCTATGAGGTTCAGGACGGAGACACCCTTTGGGATTTGGCAGGGGAGTACAATGATTTCTCGGTTCAGGACAGCAGTTCCTATATAGAAGAGGTCCGTTCCATGAACCACATCACCGGAGAATCGATTCATGCCGGCGAGTTCATAGTGCTTCCTTATTTCGGAGAATGACAGTTTGGGTATGGCAAATTCTGAGAAAGATACGTTCGGCATCAATATGAAGAAATGGTGCCGGAATCATGAGGACTGGGTTCAAACGGAACTCAAACGCAGGCGGGATCCGCAGGAGATTCTTGTCGTTCATATCAAAAAACTCGAATGGCTGCAGCATGAACGTTTGGTTCATCTCATTGTTCTGTTTATGACCGTGATGATCACGCTGTTTGCCCTTGCCGTGACCCTGTGGCTGCCTCAATTTGCCCTTGCTTCAGGCCCAATATTCCTGGTTTTCCTCATTCTTCTCTGTTTCTACATCGCCCATTATTTCTTCCTCGAGAATACTGTCCAGCACTGGTACCGGATTGCGGATGAACTGCGCTCCAGAAAATGAATCCGTTTATTTCTCATCATCTCGCTAAAAAAACTTTGCATTGGGATTTGCAAATTTGTATTAGCTTTTGATGAGATACTTGACTGACAATCAAACTTAGTACACTAGACGGGTAGGTACACAATACTTGACTGGTACAACTTATACAAAGGGCTTGCATTTTTTCCTTGCATTTTCCCGGACGAGTGGTAGTATAGGCGTATACATATTTATCGGATAAATATCTGTTTATCCGGATGTAGCGATACCTGGTGGACCCGGGGTAAAGTTTAAAAGAAAATGCAAAAATCCACGGTTAAATGCAACGAAAAAATA
>CAZOYS010000046.1:0-11025 GCA_964584155.1 uncultured Lachnospiraceae bacterium | reverse complement strand
CCCTTTGCGCCTGCGGGTCGGGAACAGGCGACACCCAAAATGCGGAGGGCACGACCTCTGCGGAAACGACTTCGGAGAACGGACAGGCTGCAGAAGGGCAGACAGCCTCTGACAGCTTCGGAATTGACAAAACCCTGAATCTGGGCGTTCTGGTCTCCGATACGACCAGCTCAGAAGCCCTGGCATTTCAGTCATATTACAAAGATTATATTGCAAAAAATTATGACGTGAATTTCATATATTCGGATGAGCTGAAAGATGCTGCCGGAGAAACCACAGCACTCGAGAACTTTATTAACCAGGGGGTTCAGGGTGTGATTTCCCTTTCGTCTTTTGACAGACCGGCCCAGATTGATATATGTGAAGATGCCGGCATCTATTATGCGGTGGCAGCCGGGACCCTGACACAGGATGAATACAATACCTACAAGGACTATGACAAGTATGTCGGCTCAATCGGACCTTCTCTGGATACAGAATTTCAGACTGGATATGACATGGCGAAAAACTATCTGGACCAGGGAAAGACGAGTTTTCTGATTTTCGGCGGGGCGGCAGCATTTGGCACGGATATGCATATCTATCGGATTGCCGGAATGCTTGCAGCCATGTGTGATGCGGATTCTTCTACGAACTATGATGGCGCAACCGATCAGGAGGGAATTGTAACTGCACTTGGCGGCACTTCCATGGATCCGGCAAAATTTTCCAGCGGTAAATTCACAGTGGACTATATGGACGGCTACAACATGGATGATGCCTGGTGGGGAGAAATTGCCCAGAAATGCGCGGCTCCCGGTCTTGAGGTTGTGCTGGCCGTAGGTAACGGATCCGATTTCTTCGGCAATTTTATCAAGGATACGGATATAAAAATCGCATCCGTTGATTCTTTTACAGAGGATTATGGCAAGGCATTTGAAGCCGGACAGCTGGACTGGATGGCAGGCAAATTCAATGCTTCTATTGCACCTGTATTTGTAGCAATGATGAACGCGGTCAATGGAGCACCTATACGGACATCGGAAGGAGAGGCTCTGCTTCTGGATCAGGGTTACTGGGAGGCTTCTGATGCTGCCACCTATGAAAAATATCTTGCCAGTGTTTCCGACACGGAACATCCAGTTTACACAAAGGAGATCCTGGATCGTTTTGTTGCTACAAGTGATAATGCCGTAAGCTATGATGCCTTTTCCATTTTCACTTCGGCATACAGCTTTGATGAAATAGCCGGTCTTGCGAAATAAAAAGGTTTTGGAAAGGCCTGAATCAGGGCGTGATATCCTGCCCTGGAGTTCAGGTCTTTTCAGGAAAGGTTCCTTCCCCTTTCCTGAGATGACCTGACGTAAAGTGTAGAGAGGTTATGAAAATGAAAAAAATGAGTGTGGGAAAAAGAATCATTGGAACAGCTGCAATACCGGGCGGGGTTCTGCTGCTGTTTGCCATTCTTTGTGCAATACAGGGAACGAGTCTTATAGGGAGCAAGGATCATGTCGTACTTCTTGTTCGCTCTGTTGCTACAGTTACTCTGACATCCTTTGCTCTGTCTCTGAATCTCAACAGCGGAAGATTCGATTTCTCTCTGGGTTCCCTGGCACTTCTTTCCAGTGTTGTCAGCGCTTCTTTGGCCATTCGGTATGGGCTTGGCCCGGGAGCCATGTTGGTCATTTCCCTGGGAGCCGGACTCCTCCTTGGACTTTTCTCCGGAATATTGTATGTTACGCTTCGCCTCCCGGCCATCATCACGTCTCTCGGTGTAGCACTTATGTATGAAGCTATAGCCTTTATCTTTACAGACGGAAAGGGCGTTTCCTTCGGGACATACCAGGAACTGACGGCCTTTGCCTCGGATATGAAAGGGCTGCTCCTTGTGATTGTCATTTCTACGGCGCTGATGATATTTCTTTTTAATTATTCTTCATTCGGCTATCACTATCAGGCTTTGCGCTTCGGGCAGAATATTGCCTGTGACACGGGATTAAGGGAAGTGGGCAATGCCATTGCCTGCTATGGTATTTCCGGTATTCTCATGGGGATGGAAGGATACATTACGGCATCTCTGTCCGGTACGATTCAGATGAATCTGAATTTTGGCTCAATCGGAGTCATGTTTACAGCGTTTCTGCCGATGTTTATCGGATCTTTTATCGGCCGGTATATTAACAGTTATATAGGAATGGTTCTTGGCGCCCTGACATCCGGCCTTATGAGCCTGGGATTTGTCCGTCTGGGATTGCCGAGTGAGGTTCAGTCCCTCGTGAGTGCTTTTGCCCTGGTACTGTTCCTGATTTATCTGAACAATGAGCAGGGAATCGTTCGCTTCCTGGTTCCCAAAAAAACAAAGGAGGCTGTCGATGGTTGACCTGAGAAAACGTCCCTTCTGTCTGGAGGATGCAGATATAGCCTGGGTGGAGGAGACCATTCGGCAAATGACTCTGGATGAGAAAATAGGACAGCTATTTGTCCCCATCGGATATTCCGGTGACCCGGGTTATCTGGAAAATGTTCTTCTTTCCCATCATATCGGTGGCATTATGTATCGCTGCGGGGATGCAGCGGAAATGCAGGAAACGCACCGGTATCTGCAGGGGCATTCGAAGATTCCCCTTTTGATCGGCGCAAACCTCGAGGCGGGGGGTGACGGGATTGCAAAAAACGGTACGGCCTTCGGCAAGCAGATGCTGGTCGCAGCGTCAGGAAACCCAGAGATGGCTTACCGGCTGGGGAAGGTCAGTACAAGTGAAGGCCATGCGGTCGGCTGCAACTGGGCATTTGCTCCGGTATGCGATATTGACTGTAACTGGCGGAATCCCATTACAAATGTCCGGACATATGGTAGCAGTCCGGATGACGTCCTGGCTTTTTCGAAAGAGTACATCCGTGCAGCCAAAGAGGAAAAGGTGCTTTGCGCCATAAAACACTTTCCCGGAGACGGCTGTGACGAGGTGGATCAGCACATTCTGACAAGTGTCAACAATCTTTCCTGTGACGACTGGGAACGCACTTACGGGAAGGTATACCGGGGGCTGATTGAAGCCGGCGCGGAGACAGTCATGGTCGGGCATATCGCTTCGCCTGCCTGGCAGGAATATTTCGCACCAAACAGGCCGAAAAAGCTGCTTCCGGCCACTCTATCACCGGAACTGCTTCAGGGGCTCCTTCGGGGAAGACTCGGGTTTAACGGACTCATTACGAGCGATTCCACCTGTATGGTTGGTTTTAGTGCCGCTATGTCTCGCGAACAGGCGGTTCCGACAGCTATCGAAGCAGGCTGTGACATGTTCCTTTTCAACAAAGACCTGGATGAGGATTTTTGCTTTATGAAAAAGGGATATGAAAACGGCCTGCTTTCTGAGGAGAGGCTGCACGATGCCCTGATGAGAATCCTGGGAACGAAAGCTATGCTTGGCCTGCATAGAATGCCTGCAGAGAAGATCGTACCCGGCCCGGAGGCACTGTCCATACTTCGTTCTCCGGAACATTTGAAATGGGCAGAAGAGTGTGCAGATCAGGGAATTACCCTTGTGAAGGATACGCAAGGACTTCTCCCGCTTAATCCGAATAAAACCCCAAAAGTCCTGCTTGAGGTTCTGGGTCATTTCGGGTCTCATGCCCGTATTCAGAAGAGCTTTCATGAAAAATTGGAGGCGGAGGGCTTTGAGGTAGAGGATTACCTCGAAGAAAATTTTGAGACAGCCAAATTTGACGTAGGCACTTTTAAGAAAAAGTACGACATCGTCATTTATCTGGCCAATGTGGAAAATGCTTCCAATCAGGTGACAAATCGTCTGGACTGGTACACATTCTGGGGAAATGGGAACAATGTCCCCTGGTTTACGGAGGAAAGACCTGTTCTTTTCATCAGTCTGCAGAATCCTTATCACCTGGTCGATGTTCCGATGATTCACACAATGATAAACTGCTACGCCAATCATGAAGAAGTTGTACGGCAGCTGGTCGAAAAAATAATGGGAAGAAGTCACTTCAAGGGGAAAAGCCCGGTAGATCCTTTTCTTGGAAAAGATTATCTGCGTTGGTGAGCATCATTTTTACTTTTTTTCAGGAAGGGGATTGGGAAAAAGATGCTGAAAGGAATCGTTTTCGACCTGGACGGGGTTATCTGCTCCACCGATGAATATCATTACAAAGCCTGGAAAGCATTGGCAGACAGTATGGATATTCCTTTCGACAGGGAAACGAACAATCTTCTGCGCGGAGTTTCCAGAATGGCATCTTTGGACATCATTTTGGATAATGGAAATGCAGCGGACCGTTTCTCTCTGGCCGAGAAGGAAAGCCTCGCAGAGCAGAAAAATGAATTGTACAAGCTTTCATTAAATGACATGAAACCTGATGACCTGAATCCTCAGGTGAGGAAAACATTGGATATTCTGCGCGAGATGGGACTTCTTCTTGCTATAGGTTCCTCTTCAAAAAATGCTCCTCTAATTTTGAGCCGAATTGGACTCGGTCGCTATTTTGATGCAGTTGTTGACGGGAATCAGATTGTGCATTCCAAACCGGATCCGGAAGTGTTTGAAAAGGCAGTCCAGGATCTGGAACTGTATCCTGCAGAGGCACTTGTGGTGGAGGACGCCGTTTCCGGCGCACTGGCGGGACATGGAGCCGGGATGCAGGTGATATGTCTCGGGGATGCCGCTGCGAAAAAAGCAGGAGACTGGAACATAGCGTCATTTGGTGAAATCGCGAATATTGCAGAAAGCCTGCTTAGTTAAAAAATAATATGAAAACAGAGAATCGGTTTTTGGAAACGGCAGAGAAGTTAAAACCCGTCCTGATCCATCAGGAGGTCGTAAATCCGGATATCCTCGGAAATGTCTATGATTTCGGAAATCATTATACGGGGTATTTTTCTTTCCGGATTTCAACAAGAGGACATCATCCGGATGCCCCGGGCTATCTCCGTCTTACGTTTGCAGAAGTTCCCGGGGAACTGGATGAAAATCCCGAAGACTATAAAGGCTGGATTTCCAAGGGCTGGATACAGACGGAATATCTGCATATAGACGAATTTCCTGCGGAAATTGTCTTACCCAGAAGATATGCTTTCCGGTATGTGAAAATTGAACAGTTGGCTCACAGCGACCGCTATGAGCTTGTCTTTTCCGACCTGAAAATCGATGCGGTTTCTGCTGCTGATGACAGGATGCTCAGTTCCTCCTCCTGGTCTTCCTTTGCAGAGGATGAAAGAAAAGAAATAGAAAAAATTGACCGCATTGCCGTTCGTACTCTGCACGAATGCATGCAGGATGTCTTTGAGGACGGCCCCAAGAGGGACCGGCGTCTCTGGATGGGTGATCTGCGGCTTGAGGCTCTTGCCGATTATCAGACCTATAGAAATAATGACCTTGTCCGGCGTTGCCTGTATCTTTTTGCCGGAACCCTGCTTCCGGATCGGCATGTGGCATCCAATGTCTTCTGCAGACCTGTTCCTGAAGCGGATGATGCTTCCATGTTTGATTATTCGCTTTTTTTCATACCGGCTTTACGGGATTATTTTTTGGAAACAGGGGACACGGAGACATTGTCAGACCTTTACCCGATAGCGGTTGACCAGGTGCGGCTGGCTGAGAAACAGATGACAGGCGGAATTGTCAACGACAGCAGTGAACTCGGCTGGTGCTTTATTGACTGGAATCTCGACTTGAACAAGCAGACAGCTGCCCAGGGCGTTTATCTCTATTGTCTGCAGGCCCTGGTTACCTTGGCAAGGAAATCTGGTGATTCTCAGCATGCAGCTGAATTTGAAGAAAAACTGAATATTTCCAGAAAAGCTGCTATGGCCGCTTTTTATGACCCGGGGAAAAGGCTTTTTGTCAGCGGGCAGGGCAGACAGGTTTCCTGGGCAGGACAGATCTGGATGGTCCTTGGAGGTGTGGTTACCGGCGAAGAAGCCGCAGAATTGCTGAAAAGAGTTTCAGCGGAAGCTGATGCAGTTTCCATTGTAACGCCCTATCTCTACCATTCCCTCGTGGAAGCCTGGGATACCTGCGGAAAGAGGGAAGAGGCGAAAAATGTCCTTCTTTCTTACTGGGGAGGTATGGCTCAAAGCGCAGACACTTTCTGGGAACTGTATAATCCGGCTGATCCGGAGGAATCTCCTTATGGCGGGAAAATCGTCAATTCATGGTGCCATGCCTGGAGCTGCGCCCCGGCGTATTTTCTTCGGAAATGGGAGAAGGAAGGATGAGGATGCCAAAGAAGCATTCATAGGTCTGATTTTTACGGGGGTCTCATGGAGAAAAAAAAGCTGGCAGGCGTACTGATAGGGAATATCAATACAGAACACAGCCATAAAATTCTTACGGGGATATATATAGGCTTTTCCGGGAAAAATACAGACTGTGTGTATTTCGTTGGTACAGAAGCAGCTTCCATCAGTGCGGGTTATGGGAGAAATTATGACTATCAGTACCGATATCTTTATGATTATGCCAATTATCTGGATCTTGATGTTCTGATTGTTGTTTATTCCTCCTTGTCTCTTTTACAGGAAACTCATGACATCGGAGAATTTCTAAAAGGCCTTCCGGATGTTCCAAAGATCGTTATTGAAAGTGATTATCAGGCAGAGAAAGTTATTTCCCTGTCTTTTGACAATTATGACGCTGAATACCGGATGACGGATTACCTGCTCAGGAAGAAGGGGAAACGCTGTCCTGTCTTTCTTTCCGGCCCCATTCACAATTATGAGGTCAGGGAGAGACTGAGAGGATTTAAGAAGGCAGCGGCTGATAACGGTCTTCATATTACGGATGAAAATGTCGGTTACGGGAATCTTTCTGTATTTGTGGAAAATGAGGTCGCAGATCTGTTTCAGAAAAACCCGGATGCAGATGCCATCATCTGCGCAAATGATGAAATGGCTTCCACTGTCTGCCGGATGATGAAAGAGAGAGGAGTATTGCCGGGAAAAGAAGTCGTTGTAACGGGATTTGACAACGAGTCCTTTGCCGGCATGATGAATCCGGGGCTTACCACCGTTGATCAGGATGAAATCACTATAGGCAGATTAGCGGCTGAAGCAGCGGTTCGTTTGATGGCCGGTGAAGAAATAAAGAGCATGTCCCTGAAAGGAAAGCTGATTTTCAGAGATTCCACAGAAGGAGGCGGATTGCCTGATGCGGGGATTTTGAAGGAAATTCGGGAAACGGACTTTTTGACAAACCTTGCAAAGAAAGGCAGGGAGATTGAGGAATATTCACTCCGTGGGCCGGAATTTTTAAGAGAACTGATTCATAACATTACAGATGAAGAGACATTCTATAAAAAGATTATGGAGGAGCTTTCTTTTTTTCAGGCAGAATCATCGAAGCTCTTTCTATTGAAAGAGGCTGCCGTAAAGAAGAAAGAGAGCACACACAGAATATCGGGAGAACTTGTCCTGGCTGCTGAACAGGAAGGGATGACCGTGGATGTTTACGGAAAAAAAGGGCCTTCTTTCAGCAGGCAGAAGCTCCTGCGTTTTGAAGACCGGGAGAAAGGACCGAGTCAGTATATGACCTATCTCCTATATGACGGAAACATCCAATACGGCGTACTTCTGACTGAGATCCGGCCGGAGGAAACAGGAAAATATAATAATATTTCTTTACAGATTGGTACCGGTCTTCGCTTTCTGGAACTTTTTCTCAGTGAGCTGCAGGAAAGGGTGACCATACAGAGGCAGAACGCCCTTCTCCATAATGAAGCAAATACGGATAGTATGACCGGGGTTTTCAACAGGCGTGGCTTTTACGAGCTGTGGGACAAGTCTTTTTCAAACAATATCGGCATGCGGATGATTTTTCTCATGAGTGATCTCGATCACCTGAAGGAGATAAACGATACATTCGGCCATGAGGCGGGGGATACGGCCATCAGAGAGGAAGTGAAACTTCTGAAGATCGCCTTGGGTAATTCCGCTGTTATTGCCCGTTTCGGAGGGGATGAATTTGTAGCCATGTTTTCTCCGGCGGCATATATGGATCTGGATTATCTGAGCCGTAAAATAGAAAAAATAATGAAAAAGGAAAACGGGAAATACCCGGACAGGCGGTATTATACGGAGATTTCCTATGGAATTCTCGATCTGACCATTTCCGACCAGACGCTGGAGGGAATACTTCCCCTGCTTGATGCCAGGCTCTATGAAAACAAGAAGTCCCGAAGAAAATCTGTAAAAAAGGAGTGAGGATGATGGAAACAAATATGCTGAAGGAAAATCAGAAGGCGCGTTTGAACAGCCTGTTTAAGACCGTAATTCTGCTCGTTACGATATTTGCCGTTATAGGAGAAATCTCGGAATTGAAGTTTAGCGGGAAATCTCCCATTATTTCTTTACTTCCTATGCTGCTGAACGGGGCCAATCTCATTTTTGCATTTTTTTATTTTTATCAGGGGAATAAAGAAAAATATTATCGTATGGAGGCAACCGCATATATTGTCGTATACGGAATAATGGTTCTGACGAGCGATTCCACCTACCTGTATGTCTATCTTCTTCCCGTCCTAATGATTTTGCTTCTATACATGGACCGGAAGTTCAATAAAGTATATGGGATTGTCTTTCTGCTGATAAATGCAGCAAAGATGGCTGTCTTCATTGGTCAACATCCGGGCATTGCCGTGATGGAGCCCATGATGATAGAGGCAGTGATCTGTATATCCTCATTCGCAGCCTTTGTACTGGGAACAAAGAGAATTTCTTCATTTCTCGAGGAAAACATGGAGGAAATAGCAGGGAAAACAGAAAAGGAAAAGCAGACGGCAGAAAAAATCCTTTCGGTTACAGGTGATGTAACAAAAGACCTGGCGGCGCTCGAGAAAGCTATGGACAATATAGGAAATATGTCGAAATCCATACGGGATTCTGTTGATGAAATCAGTAAAGGAAACCAGGAGAATGTAAAATCTGCAGAGAAACAGACGGTGATAACCGGCCATATTCAGGATTCCATTGACAGTACAAATGATGCGGCAGTCAGCGCCGTGGAATACTCTACAGAAATGAACAAGGTTCTGGAGGAAGGTCTGCAGGATATGAATTCTCTTGTGGAAAAAACGGAAAGCACAACAAACGTCGGCAATGCAATGAAAGAAGCTGCGGAAACACAGATGCAGGCTTCTGAAGACGCCAGAGATATCACTACAATGATTTTGGATATTTCAGCTCAGACAAATCTGCTGGCACTGAATGCATCCATTGAGGCTGCACGTGCAGGTGAGGCCGGAAGGGGATTTGCTGTTGTCGCGGATGAAATCGGAAAGCTTGCTGCAAAGACCAAGGAATCCACTGAGCAGATTACAGGTCTTCTTGATACATTGGTTGAGAATGCTGAGGACGTTTCCAAGAAGGCGGTCGTGACCGTCTCTATGGCAGCAGAACAGGCGGAGCTTGTGGAAGAGACGAAGGGCTTTCTCAGTGAGACCCGCAGACGATCGGAAGAACTGAACAAAAAACTGGCTGAAATTCGGGAGGATATGAACCGGATTAAAGCGTCAAATAATGATATGATAGATTCCACATCCACATTGCTGGCCATCAGTGAACAGTTTTCCGCTTCGACCACGGAGACACTGGAAAGCACGGAGAGAAATGCCGGGGATGTACAGAGATCCTTGGAACTTCTCCATCAGATTCGTATAAAAATGGAAGAATTGAAAGAAGAATAAGACAATTGCGTTTGAAAAATTCGGCAAAAGGGGCTGTGAATAATCTTCACAGCCCCTTCATTTGCTTGTGAGGAACATGCCCCTTACAGATTCTCCCGGATTTTTTCCATCAGATCTTCATATTCAGCATCGGAAAGTTCCACCGCGTGCGGGTTCATGGCGAAGACGTCGCCCCACTCGCTCTCTCCCTTGTACTTGGGAACGAGGTGGACATGGAGATGATGCATGGTGTCGCCGTAGGCGCCGAAGTTGATCTTGTCCGGGTGGAAGGTCTTGTGCAGGCAGGCGGCCACACGGTTGACGTCCTCAATATATTGGGCCCGCTCTTCCCGGGTCAGATAAGTGATGTCATCGACATGCTTTTTGCAGGCTACGATGACGCGGCCTTTATGTGTCTGCTCCTTGAAGAGAATGAGCTTTGACATGGGAAGCTCGCAGATCTTGATTCCGAAGGCCGCCAGTTTTTCTCCTTCGGCGCAGTAGGCACAATTTTCGTCCATAGTGAAATTTCCCCTTTCCGGATATGTTTGCATTATTCTTTTGAAGAAGGGTACCGCGAGGAGCGGAAACGCTTCATGTCGAGCTCGCTCATCAGATCCCGGTTTACGATATGCAGCATGCTGACGAGCTTGATATAGTCCTCTTCGGAAAAGCGTTCCCGGCAGCGGGCGGCCACAGTATCGAGATAGTCCAGGCTGATGCCGTAATAGGACATATATTTCTCCGAAGGTTCCAGATAGAAGATACGGGCATCTTCTTTGGACTGGACTTTTTTCAGGTACCCCTTCTGCACGAGGGAGTTGACCCGATAGGCCGCGTTCGGGGCAGATATGTTCATCATGCCGGCAAACTCCGCCACTGTCGGATGATCCATGGCCATGATGCAGTCCATGGAAAAGGATTCGACTGTAGTCAGGGTTGCCTCCCGGTTTTCAAAGCGGGAGAAAATCTGACTGTAGAAGTGGAGACGGAACTTGTCATAAATAGCGGAAAATTCCTGTTCCAGGGAAGCGATAGCGCTTTTGTCCTCCGGGCTCCTTTCCTGGGCCTGCCAGGACTTTGACAGGCGGGAGAGCTCGCTCCACAGGGTCTCGAACGGGTTGACCGGAGCCCTGCTTCCTTTATCTGCCATCGGGTGTATCCTCCTTCAAGGGTGTCATTTCATCTACTATAACACATCTTTCCCGCTCATCCTTATTTTTTGTCCCTTCGTTCTTCAAGTTGTTTCGAATCCCCCTTTGGGCTATAATATTGCCGATATTGTGTAATAATCCGGGCAGAACCCGCAAAGGATATTATTTATGGCTAATGTAATTCACCGGGCCCGCCGCTTCCTTCATAAGTACGGCTTCA
>CAZOYS010000045.1:0-11547 GCA_964584155.1 uncultured Lachnospiraceae bacterium | reverse complement strand
AGTGCTCAGGATATATGGAAAGCTATCACGCGCGAGCGCGTGATTTGGTTCAACATATACAGGGGCAAAAACATGGTTGTTGGAAACTCCTGATTATTCAAAAAGAAATCATTATTTTTATGAAAAGTGTGGATTCAAAAAAAGTAAAGAACATTCCTTTGAAGATGGGAGTAAATCCTTTGTATTTATCAAACATACAAAGAACTATCCTATAGAAATTAGAGAATATCAGGAGCAGAAAGACTATGTTCATATTCTAAATTCCTGCAAAAACGAACATTGGGAAAAATTCTATACTTCTAAAAAAGATATCTATACGCAAGCACTAAAGAATTCTATTACTTATGTGGCTTATGAAGAGGATAGTTATTGTGGCTATATTCGTTGCATTACCGATGGTGTTTTTACAATTTATTGCTGTGAAATTATTGTTGATGATGAATACAAGCGAAAAGGAATTGGACGTTTACTGATAGAGAAAGTGCGAACGGAATATCCCACTTGTTGTATGGATGTATTAAGTGACAATGATGAATTTTATCAAGCAAATAATTTCCAGTTGTTATGTAACGGAATGAGAAAAGTATCCCCAAATAGTAAATAATGCGTTGTTGAGGGGAGTGAAACTTTCAGTTTGGGCATGAGCTTGCCGGTAATCAAAAGTGAATAAAATATGCCTTTATAGCCATTGTGGAGAAATCTACAGTGGCTTTTTTCATGCAATGAAATGTAGGGGTACTAAAAAGTCCTTGACATTTCGTTTCAGGAAAGACGGCGAAATCCATCCTTGTATCGTGTGGAGCAAGACTGGCGCCTTTTGACATCAGTGAACTCCGGGAGATCACGTCCTATGACGAGCTGGAGCTCGATACGCTGGGCGACCGGAAAACGGCCTTATTCCTGATCATGTCCGACACGGACGGAACTTTTAACTTCCTGATCAGCATGATCTACACCCAGCTTTTCAATCTGCTCTGTGAGAAGGCGGACGACAAGTACGGAGGCCGCCTCCCGGTCCATGTCCGCTGCCTCATCGACGAGTGCGCGAACATCGGTCAGATCCCGAACCTGGAGAAACTGATCGCCACGATCCGAAGCCGGGAGATTTCGGCAATGCTTGTATTGCAGGCCAAGTCCCAGCTCAAGTCCATCTACAAGGACAATGCGGACACCATCATCGGCAACTACGACAGTCAGATCTTCCTCGGAGGTTCCGAGAAGACCACGCTGAAGGATCTGACCGAGACGCTCGGCAAAGAGACAATCGACATGTACAACACCGGGCAGACGAAGGGCAGTCAGGAAAGCTACAACACGAACTACCAGAAACTGGGCCACGACCTCATGAGCATGGATGAGCTCTCCGTCCTCGACGGCGGCAAGTGCATCGTCCAGGTCCGGGACGTGCGTCCCTTCCTTTCGGACAAGTACGACCTGACCCAGCACCCGAACTTCGGTCTCACAGCGGATGCGGACAGGAAGAACTGGTTCGATATCGGAAAGTTTCTGGACACCCGTCTGAAGCTTAAAGCAGAGGACGAATTTGAAGTAATTGATGCATAACAAACAGAAAATTGATTGGAGGAAAAGAATTATGGCATTTTTCAACAGCGCAGTCGGTGTACTGCAGACACTTGTAATCGCACTTGGTGCAGGTCTCGGAATCTGGGGTGTCGTCAACCTCATGGAAGGTTACGGCAATGATAACCCCGGTGCCAAGTCTCAGGGCATGAAGCAGCTCATGGCAGGCGGCGGTGTCGCCCTGATCGGGACGACCCTCGTGCCCCTGCTGGCCGGTCTCTTCGGCTGATTCCCGGAAAGGAGAAAGCATGATTGAACCGGATATTTAACCTGTTCGGAGAATGGCTGAAATCGATTCTGATACCGCCGCTCGTCAGCCAGATCAACTCGATGTTTGATTATCTGAACAGCCAGGTGGGCGGTGCTTCGGCCAGTCTTTCACAGACGCCTGACCAGTTTCAGCCGGAAGTCTTTCAGATGATCCGGACGATATCGGAGAATGTGATCCTGCGGATTGCCGGCATTATCCTGACCTTTATCGCCTGTTACGAACTGATCCAGCTGGTCATCAGCCACAACAATCTGGCAAACTTCGAGACCTGGATCTTCTTCAAGTGGGTATTCAAGACTTTCATTGCGGTGGAACTCATCACGCACACGTTTGACATCACACTGGCCGCTTTCGATGTGGCGAGATATGTCGTTGAACAGAGCGCGGGAATCATCATGGGAGACACGGCGCTAAGTTCTGCGGATCTGGCAGGCCTGGAATCGAATCTGCAGTCATTGGGACTGGGAGAAATCCTGCTCCTCTTTCTGCAGGTCTTCCTGATACGGGGCATGCTTTGGATTCTCGGAATCCTGGTCATGGTCATCGTCTACGGACGGATGATCGAGATCTACCTGATGGTCAGCCTGGCGCCGATCCCCTTTGCAACCTTCGGAAACCGGGAGCAGAGCATGGTGGGACAGAACTAACTGCGCTCACTTCTTGCCCTTGGTTTTCAGGCATTTCTCATCATGATCTGCCTCGGAATCTATGCAGTGCTCATCCGGACAGCCGTATTTTCATCGGATATTGTAATGAGCCTGTGGGGCGTGCTTGGCTATACATTTCTTCTTGTCTTTACGATGTTCCGGACCGGGTCCATTGCGCGGAGTGTCTTCCACGCCCACTGATGATCGGCAGTTTAACGGAAAGGAGTCAAATGGCAAACAGCGTTTCTGTGCCGAGAGATCTCACAAAGGTGAAATCCAAGATTCTCTTCGGCCTGACCAAATGACAGCTCATCTGTTTTTCCATCGCGGCGGTAGTCGGGGTTCCGGCCTTCTTCCTCCTGAAGAAGACGGGAAATATCTCTCTGGCTGCCCTCGGGATGATGATCCTGATGATGCCCATGTTCTTCATCGGGATGTATGAAAAAAACGGCGAGCCGCTGGAGGTCATCATTATCCATTTCATCCGGGCCAGCTTCATCCGCCCGAGGAAGCGGATTTATCAGACGCGGAATTTTTATGCAGGGCTTGAAAAGCAGGCAGCAGCAGAAGAGGAGGTGAGAAAGATTGTTTCAAAATACACTGTTTCACCGGAAACAAAGACCGGACATCCGGCTTCCGGAAAACATCTCAGGAGCCGACCGGCGCGCGATTGAGAGGATCATGAATATTGTAAAGCCGGAAAAAGCATTCCCTATACGGTCCAGGACAGCATCCCTTTTGAGCGCATGTTCAAAGACGGAATCTGCTGGGTCAGGGAAGGCTTCTACTCAAAGACGATTGAGTTTCTCGACATCAATTACCAGCTGGCCCAGGATGAAGACAAGAAGGCAATCCTTTCGGAATGGGCCGGCTTCCTGAATTACTTCGACAATTCGGTTGACTTCCAGCTTTCATTTCTGAATGCGGAAACGAACCCGGAACGCTTTGAAAAAAGCATTGCGATCCCGCATCAGAAAGACGGTTTCGACGGAGTCCGGGATGAGTATACCGCAATGCTTCAAAAGCAGATGGCGGAGGGGAACAACGGTCTGATCCGACGGAAGTTCCTGTCTTTCGGAATTCATGCGGATTCCGTGAAAGATGCCATACCGCGGTTCAAGACCCTGCAGAAGGATATCCTGAAGAACTTCCGGAATCTGGGCATACCGGCCCGGTCGCTGGACGGAGCCGAGAGACTGGAAGTCATGTACAGTCTCTTTCATATCGGGGAAGACAGCACATTCCGTTTTGACTGGAACTGGCTGCCGGAATCCGGGCTCTCGGTCAAGGATTTCATCGCCCCCTCGGGGCTGGATTTCAGCAACGGTCGGCATTTCCGGATGGGTGATACCTACGGGGCCATGAGCTTTCTCGCTCTCACAGGAAACGACTTAAAGGACGAGATGCTGAAGGAGATGCTTGATACGGATTCCAGCGAAGTCGTCACCCTGCATATTCAATCCGTAGATCAGGGCGAAGCCATCAAGCAGGTCAAGCGTACGCTGACAGATATTGACAGCAGCAAGATTGAAGAACAGCAGAAGGCCGTCCACAAGGGCTACGACATGGACATCATACCGACCGACCTGAACACGTACGGCAAGGATGCCGGTGACCTTCTGAAGCAGCTGCAGAGCCAGAACGAGCGAATGTTTCTGCTGACAGTCCTGCTCCTGCATACGGGAAAGACGAAGGAAGAGCTTGAGAATAATATCTTTCAGACGAAATCCGTCGTCCATCAGGGGAACCACCAGCTGATCCGTCTGGATTTCCAGCAGGAGCAGGGACTGATGAGCAGCCTGCCGCTTGCAGCGAATGAAATCAAGATCGACCGTGGCATGACGACAAAGAGCACGGCCGGATTCGTTCCATTTACGACACAGGAACTCTTCCAGACCGGAGACGAGGCCCTTTACTATGGCCTCAACACCCTGTCGAACAACCTCATCATGGTAGATCGGAAAAAGCTGAAAAACCCGAACGGACTGATCCTCGGTACGCCTGGCGCCGGCAAATCTTTCTCCGCCAAGCGGGAGATTGCCAATGCCTTTCTCGTCACGGATGACGACATCATCATTTCAGACCCGGAATCCGAATACGCACCGCTGGTGCAACGGCTGGGCGGACAGATCATAAAGATCGCGCCGACAAGCAGTCAGTACATCAACCCGATGGACATCAACATGAATTATTCTGATGAGGATAATCCGGTCGCGCTGAAGGCGGATTTTCTATTATCTTTGTGCGAACTCATCGTCGGCGGGAAGGAAGGCCTGAAGCCTGTGGAGAAGACGGTCATCGACCGCTGTATCCATCAGATCTACCGGGATTACTTCGAGGATCCCCGGCCGGAGAAGATGCCCCTGCTGGAAGATCTGTACAAGGCCTTGCTGGCCCAGGACGAGCAGGAAGCAAAGAACGTGGCAACGGCGCTCGAAATCTACGTCAAAGGCTCCCTCAACGTCTTCAACCACCGGACAAACGTTGACATCAAGAACCGTCTGGTCTGCTACGACATCAAGGACCTGGGCAAGCAGCTGAAAAAGATCGGCATGCTGGTCGTGCAGGATCAGGTCTGGGGCCGGGTGACTGAGAACCGGAGCGAAGGAAAGAGCACCCGTTATTACATGGATGAGATGCACCTTCTTCTCCGTGAAGAACAGACCGCGGCCTACACCGTCGAGATCTGGAAACGCTTCCGGAAGTGGGGCGGAATTCCGACAGGCATTACCCAGAACGTAAAGGATCTCCTGTCTTCCCGTGAAGTAGAAAACATCTTCGAGAACTCGGACTTCATCTACATGCTGAACCAGGCCCGGGGTGACCGGGACATTCTGGCGAGGCAGCTGAATATCACTCCTTACCAGATCAACTATGTGACGCGGTCAAATGAAGGGGAAGGCCTTCTCTTCTACGGAGACGTGATCCTGCCTTTTGAGGACCATTTCCCGAAGGACTCGGAACTCTACCGCATCATGACGACGAAGCTCTCGGAGGTGGCCCGCCGGGGCGGTGACAGCTCATGAACGATCAGCAGAGGCACTATCAGAGAAAGCGTATGCAGCGGGAAATCGCTGAGAGGACCCGGAAAAAGGAAGAGAGAGGGGATTCGGATACCGCCGGGGAATTTGCCCGGAAATCCATGTACAGGACTGTGGACCTGATGTCATTTGCGATGGGAAAGATCAGTGAGGCGGCGGAGAAGCATCCGCTTCTCGCCCTCCTGATTGCCGGGACCCTGGTCCTCGTCATCCTCCTTGTAAGCATTGTTTCCGGCGCTTCTCTCATCGGAAGCGGTGGAGGCAATACGATGATCATCACTTCGTTTACGGCGGAGGATGAGGATATCCTTGCCGTGGATGCTGACTACAGCAATCTGGAGCAGGCCCTGCGGGAGAAGATCGGGAGGATAGAGTCGGACTACCCGGGGTATGACGAGTACCGCTACGACCTGGCTGAGATCGGCCACAATCCCTTTGTATTGGCCGTCTACCTGACGTGCGTTTATGAAGATTACAGGGAAGACGAGGTGCAGGCGGAGCTTGAAAGCCTCTTTGAAGAGGAATACGTCCTCACCCTGACACCGAAGACGGAAATACGAACGCGGACGGAGACCCGGACAGGGACAAGGCCGGTCTACAGCGGAAACACGATTACCGGAACGGAAACCTACAGCTACACCGTGGAGGTCGAGTACGAGTACAAAATCTTGAATGTGAAGCTGGAGAATATGTCCCTGGACGGGATCGCCCGGAGCCGGATGGACTCCGAACAGACAGAACGCTATGACATTCTTCTGGAGACCAAAGGCAATAAGGCCTACCTCTTCGAAGGCGGCTGGTCATCGGACGGAGAGCCGGAAAGCCCCGGAACTTCCCCGGACGTTGTGTACGAACCTTCCGGGGAAGCCCTGTCGGATACCGAGTTTGCCGCCATGTGGCAGGAGGCCCGGAAGTATCTGGGCATGGCCTATGTCTGGGGAGGTTCATCGCCCTCAACCGGGTTTGACTGTTCCGGTTTTGCGAGCTGGGTCATCAACCATTCGGGCGTCGGAAGTTGCGGAAGAAAGACCGCGGAAGGCCTGCGGGAATGGTCGGATACGATTCCTGAATCCGAGCGGAAGCCGGGCGACCTCATCTTTTTTCAGGGCACCTATGCCACGAACGGGGCCAGCCACGTTGGCATCTACATTGGTGACGGGAAGATGATTCACTGCGGGGACCCCATCAAGATTTCCAATGTGGACAGCGGATACTTCAAACAGCACTTCCTGTGCTACGGGCGGATTCCGGATTAAAAAACAGAAGAATAATGTTGCAGCAGAGCAGGCAGGGGAATCCCTTCCTGTTTTTTTCATGTAGAAAAGCAAACAAAAGAAAGAGAGGAAATGCAAATGTACGAAAGACTGGAAAGACTCCGTGAGGAACTGAAGAAGGCCACAAAGCGGCGGGATGAAGCGGATGCCAAGGTCAAGAGCATGTCGGAGAAGCTGAAGAATGCGGAGAACGACCAGATTCTTGCCGAGATCGGGACCATGAAGCTGACGCCGGAGCAGGTGGCCGAGATTCTGGCGAAAGCCCGGACCGGCCAGCCGGGACAGGAAACAGAACTGACAGTTCAGACGTCAACACCGGCATCCGTAGATGAAACGGATTCTGACGATGGGGAAGAGGAAAACGGAGAGGAGGACTACTGATGAAGCGGAAACTGATGAAAATTTGCCTGCTGGGGAGCCTGCTCCCCGTCGGGCTTTTTCCGATGACGGCTCTGGCCCAGAGCAATGAAGATGCGGTCTGTACCTGCATGAATCTCTGCACGGAAGGAAACGTCAATGAAGAGTGTCCGGTCTGCAGGGAGGACATCACGAAGTGCTTGGGTGTCAGAGATGAAACAGGCTCTGAAGAAGCGGAAGGGCCCCTGACGCCGGCCGGGAACATGAACCTTGTGGATGACTATGGCGACCACGCAGAAAGCGGAAAGCAGTTCCTGACAGTCACGACACGGGATGGAAAGTATTTCTACCTGATCATTGACCGGGACGACAACGGGGCTGAAACAGTTCACTTCCTGAACCAGGTTGATGCCTCCGACCTTCTTGCCCTTCTCGACGAGGACCAGCAGAAGGAACTGAAGGAAGAACTGGGCATCGATGAGACGGACACGAAGACAACTTCCACAACGCCTTCTTTCGGGACAGAAGATAAGACGGACGCCTCTGCAGGAACGTCAACGGATGAAACAGCAGCGAAGACCGAAACGAAGACAACGGAAAAGACAACGAAGAAAAAGAAGAATATCTCCGGCCTTCTCGGCCTTCTCCTGATCGGCGTGCTTGCGGGCGTGGGCGGTTATTTCTACTTCAAGACCACGAAGGGGCAGAAGAAGAAAGTCGATGAGCCGGACCCGGACGCGGACTACACGGAGGATGACGAGGATTATCTGAAGTTCCCCGAAGAAGAAGCCGATGCAGAAAATCCAAGCAGCACGGAAAGCAGCGCAGGTGACGAAAGCAATGATGAAGGAGGTAAAGCATGAACATCTCTCATATTTCAAATGATATGCCATCGCTTGAAGAGCACAGGGAGGCCGTAAAGGCCGAACTTAAGGCAATCACCGAACGGCTGGAACAGGGGGTACAGGAAGTCTTTGCCAGCGAGCGCTACCAAAGCTTTCTTGATACCATGGCAAAGTTCCCTCATTATTCCATGAACAACAGTTTACTGATTCTGATGCAGAAGCCGGATGCCTCTCTGGTTCAGTCTTATAACGGCTGGAAGGAGATGGGGCGGTACGTGAAGAAGGGCGAAAAGGGAATCCGCATTTTGGCTCCCGCGCCCTACAAGGTGAAGGCCGAGCAGGACAAGGTCGATGCTTGGGGCAAGCCTGTGATCGGTGCCGACGGCAAGCCAGTGAAGGAGATCGTGGAAGAGAAACGCATGGCCTTCAAGCCGGTCAGCACCTTCGACGTCTTCCAGACGGAAGGTGAACCCCTGCCGACTCTTGGCATAGAGGAACTGACCGGCTCGGTCGAAGGATATCAGACCTTGTTTGAAGCCCTGAAGGCAGCCTGTCCGGTTTCGATAGCGTTTGAAAATATCGAATCCGGAGCCAAGGGATACTTCGATGTGAAGCAGGAACGGATTGCCCTGCAGGAGGGCATGAGTGAAGCCCAGAATGTGAAAACGCTGATCCACGAGATGACGCATCAGAAGCTTCATTCCATCGACAAGGAGACAGGCAAGAGGCCGGACATCTCCCGGAATCAGAAGGAGGTTGAAGCAGAGAGTACAGCCTATACGGTCTGCAGGCACTTCGGCATTGACACCTCTGATTACTCCTTCGGCTATGTGGCCGGCTGGTCACAGGGCAGGGAGATGGAGGAACTGAAAGGTTCGCTTGAAACCATCCGCCGGGCATCGGCGCAGATCATCAATTCCGTTGAGGCCAAGCTCTATGAGATGGCGGAAGAAAAGGAACAGACGACTGCAGAAAAGGCAGAAGAAGTCCCTGAAGTGTTTGTTGCCGGACCGGCACCGGAGGAAAACGGTGCAGTCAAGGCAGAAGACGGAATTGCCCAAATGCCGCCCGGAGGAGATGAACTCGATGCCATGCTTGCTGACCTGCAGCAGAGGCAGCATTCCATCCTCGGCACACTCAAGGTAAAGAAAGAAGAGGCCGCCATGGCGCCTGCGGCCCCACCCAAGGCCAGAGCTTTTGAGGAAGCCCTCTGAGAAAGGAAAAAATCATGAGTGTATCAAGAGTTGGAAATACGATCCGGAAGTGGGACGAAGTCCACGGGATAGAAGTCGATGAAGAAGATTCTGAAGAGAGCACATCTGTAATGGAAAAGGTTCGGAGGGAGCAGCAGAGGACGGCTGTTCCTTCTACGCCACCTCCGAAAGAACGAGTCAGAGAAGCGCCGGGTTTCTGCCCGGTCTGCGAGCGGTGAGAGGAGCGGCCTTTGAACAGAGATATATCCGTGCATGTATGGCTGAATATTGAAGAACATCAGGCTGTGAAGAAGCGGATGGAGCTTTCCGGCTATACGAACATGAATGCCTATTTCCGGAGAATGGCTCTGTATGGCTACATCATCCAGCTGGACATTCCGGAAATCCGGGAGATTCTCCGTCTGCTCCGGATCAACAGCAACAACCTGAACCAGTACGCGAAGAAGGCCAATCAGACCGGAAGCATCTACCGGCGGGACATCGAAGATCTGCAGAAAGATCATGTTAAGCTCATCCATCTGATGAGAAAGGTGCTGGAACGGCTTTACGCGATGGGAGAGGAAGGAGGCTGAGAATGTGGCCGCGACAAGGCTTATTGCCATGCATACTAATAAGGGCAGGACCATCGCCCGCTGTCTGAAGGACCGGATCGACTATGCGGAAAACGGGGCAAAGACCAACGGCGGAAAGTACATTTCTTCCTACGAATGCGATCCGAAGCTGGCGGATGTGGAATTTGCCCGGGACAAGCAGTTTTATCTCGCAAATACGAAAAGAAAGTACAAGGGTGACATTATTGCCTATCAGATCCGCCAGTCCTTCAAGCCCGGTGAGATCACCCCGGAGGAAGCGAACAAGGTCGGCTATGAAACGGCTATGCGCTTCACGAAGGGCAACCACGCTTTCGTCGTGGCCACCCATACGGACCGGGCGCACATCCATAATCACATCATCTTCAACGCCGTGAATCTGGAATGCGACCGGAAATTCCGGGACAGCTGGTTCATCGCGCTTGCCTTGCAGAAGGTGTCGGATCATGTGTGCCTTGAGCATGGTCTGTCCGTGATCAAACCGCGGAAACCGGGCGAACGGGAAAAGCGGACAGAGTACCCGAAGCGGATTTCCATCCGGGAAGAAATCCGCCTGACCGTTGACGAGCTGATAGGACAGGGACCGAAGAGTCTGGAGGAACTCCTCTTCTTTTTTGAGCAGGAAGGGTACGAAGTCAAAAGAGGAAAGCACATCGCTCTGAAGGGAAAAGGCCAGCAGCGGTTCATCCGGCTGGACTCCCTGGGCGACGGCTACACACAGGAAGATCTGCGGGAAAAGATCGAAGGAGGAGATGGGAAATCTGCAAATTACCGGAAGAGGGACTTCGACCTCCTCATCGACATCCAGAAGAAGCTGGCGGAAGGAAAAGGCGGAGGCTACGTCCGCTGGTCGAAGGTCTTCAACGTCAAGCAGGTGACCAAGGCCGTCTTCTTTCTGCAGGAACGCGGCGTGCGAACCTATGAGGAACTGGCCGAACGGGCAAATTCCACAGCCCGCCGGTTTGATGAACTGTCCGAAAAGATCAAAGCCTGCGACAGCCGGCTGACGGAAATCTCCGAAATGCGAAAAGCCATCATCGATTACTCGAAGACAAGGGACACTTACATCGCCTATCGGAAATCCGGCTACAGCAAAAAGTTCTATGAGGCGCATCGGGAGGAAATCACAATCCACAAAGCAGCAAAGGAAGCTTTTTCCGTGTATACGAAGGGTGGAAAGAAACTCCCGAAAGTCAAAGACCTGAATGCGGAATTTGGCCAGATACTGGCCGAGAAGAAGGCAATGTACGGCGACTACAAACAGGCCAGAAAGGAGATGAAGGATTACCAGACAGCAAAGTATGATATCGACCGTTTCCTTGGTCTGTACGAAGAGGAGGCGCAGCAGAAAGAGCAGAAACAGCAGCTGAACAGCAATCAGGAACTATAATAATTTCATTTTTACCACGCGCGGCGGGCAGGCTGATCCGAATGGACGGCCTGCCCGCCTTTCTTGTTTTTCGGATTTTTTTTGCAATCCGGCCTCAGCCGGCAATTCTGATTTTGAAGAAAAGAACATTTCAGAAAGCGCTCGCCATGGCGAGCGCGCAGCCTGCCAGAACGGGCAGTTGAGGGGGCTTGGGGGACTCCCACCAACGAGCAAACGAGACTTTGTGATAACAAAGGCACTGCTCGCCAGGTTTTACCGAAAGTCGATTCTCAGGATGGGGAAAGTCTTGATAATAGAGCGTTTCATATAAAAAGCTATGTGCTGATTTGTATGATAT
>CAZOYS010000044.1:0-11791 GCA_964584155.1 uncultured Lachnospiraceae bacterium | reverse complement strand
AAGTGGCAGGGATATTTTAACCCTTGGATTCCTACGATATCTTGACACAATCTGTCATGCCCGGTGCCTTGTGATTTCCTACTGCTTGTGTTACGATAATCGCAGAACCACAAGCAGGAGTGGCGGAATGGCAGACGCATCAGACTCAAAATCTGACGATGGCGACATCATGTGGGTTCGAGCCCCATCTCCTGTACTATATTATTCTTTTTCCTGAGCAATCCGGTGGAAATACAACCAGGCTACGGAGGTATCAATATTCCGGGAAGATTGCCGAAGTAAATTATAAGAACTATTACAAATCCCGTATTATTTTCATGACAGAGGGGAGGCAGTATATATGAAATTCACAAAGGTCAACAAGAACACGATCCGCTGCCAGATGTCACGGGAGGAAATGTCCGAGAGGGGCATTGAGATAAACGATATCATGGAGGACCGGGGCAAGGCCGAGGCCTTCCTGCGCGATATTCTGACGGAGGCGAAGAATTCCCTCCATTTCGACCTGAAGGGGGAAGCACTGAACGTCCAGATGTCTGTCATGAAAAACGGCAGTGTCACGATTCAGATTTCCGACGACAAGAACGCCCGGATCCGCCAGCTTCTGCAGGAACTGCAGCAGAGGATCATGGCCGGAAACTCCATGTCCCCGGACGACGTCATAGACGTTCCGCCCGACAGTCAGGTGCCCGGGACCGTTTCGCCCGTTGTCGATCTTTCGAAGTTCAAGCCGGACGAGGAGGTGAAACTCCACCTCTGGATTGAAGTCGCCGATATGGACGAGGCCGTGGCCCTTTCGAAGAACATCGTGAAGTCCTGCGTTCCCATGCGGGCTTCCCTTTATCATTACGGAGATCTCTACATCTTCGAGGCCAATGTCGACGAGAAACGGAAGGACATCGCCCAGACCGTTTTCGTCATCTCCGAATTCTCCGACAATGTCTACTCGGACGACGGAGTCATCATGGAGGCCAAGGAGCACGGAAAGTGCCTGGTCAAAGACACCGCCTTTGAGACCCTGGCAGCGATGTGAACTGAATATCTGATGACTTTGCCCCCGGCGCGAACTAACGCGCCGGGGGATTTTTTGCCCTTTTGGGGTCAGGTACCATCGTTGATAACCTCTGCGACCCGCACTTGTACTGCCTTTCGTGGGGTCAGACCCCTTTCTAGTCAGCGTAGGAGCGGACTACAGCGATTTTTCAGTAGGGTTCCTGACCCCTATTTTTTTCTTGCCAAAAGTTATCATATATGATAACTTATAAGACGTGTTCGGGGTGGTGCCCGGACGCGGTTGGGGGGAGCCCGCATGGCCCGTCTGACCGGTGTGTGATGTCTTAGGGTGGTGGCGCCCGGCCCGGAAAAGCGAGCGCCTTTTATGAAGAAACGTTACGAGGGCGATGTCCCCGCCTCTTCCGCCTCCCTGCGATCGGCCGTCGCAGCGGAGCTGAAGTCCATCCGGAAGGAGCGGCGGATGACCCAGCAGGAGCTCGCGGACCTATCAGGGACGCAGAAATCCAATATTTCCCGTCTTGAGAGCGGGACCTACAATCCCACCCTGGACTTCCTCGTGAAGATCGCGGAGTCCCTGGGCCGGGAAGTGAAGGTGGACCTGGTCGGCCGGGAGAAGAAGCCGCCGGCCGCCTGAAGAGTCTGCAGGCTTAGTGTATGCTATTTGCGGGCAAGGCTGGCCAGCAGGACAGAGAACCGCATGGATGCGGCTTCATGATGGAACGGATGCCTGAGAAGTCAGGACGAAGACATTGAAGAAAAGAAAACTTACCTACGACCGGAAGAATATGGCAAATGACGTCGTCCTCTGCACGACCATGAACCGCCACATCTGCAGCTGTACGACGGACTTTCTCATGAGCCATTCCGTATTTGTTTCGAGGGATGAGAAGCCCCTTTCCCTGCTGGAGCGCCTGAAAAACGGTTATGATACTATGTTTGTGATTTCCGTGAACCGGAACGAATACAGCGCCGCCCGCCGGGTCCTCGATGACCTGGAGCCCTGCTACAGGAAGCGGCTGACGCTGAATGTGCTATAAGAAGAATATCTCCTTTTGATGTGATGATAGTGTGTGCCGGGCGTCCCTGCGGAAAATCCGCAGGGACGCCTGGCATTTTTTTCACGACAGGCTGAAAGTTGTTGATGAAAAATTCATGCCGACAGTGAACCGAGGTGGGGTACAATTCTTGCATACGTTTTTGGCTTAGCCTAAAATGGCAAGGATGTGAAAACGGCTTTTGAAAGGACGACGGAAATGGGAATGAAGATCGGCGTGATCCGGGGCGACGGCATCGGCCCGGAAGTGGTGGGTGAAGCCATCAAGGTCCTGGACCGGGCGGGTGAGGTATACGGCTTCTCCTGCGACTACACGGACATCCTGATGGGGGGCTGCTCCATCGATGCGACGGGAGTGCCGCTCACGGATGAAGCCATTGAAACGGCGAAAGTTCAGGATGCGGTCCTTATGGGCTCCATCGGCGGCAACACCCAGACGTCCCCCTGGTACAAGCTTCCTCCCGACAAGCGCCCTGAGGCAGGTCTTCTGAAACTGAGAAAGTCCCTCGGCCTCTTTGCCAACCTTCGCCCTGCCCGGCTCTACGACGAGCTCCGCGAGGCCTGTCCCCTGAAGGAGAAGACAGCGGCCCGCGGTTTTGACCTTGTGATGGTGAGGGAACTCACGGGCGGCCTCTATTTCGGCCACCGGGAGACGAAGGTCGTCGACGGCAAAAGGACGGCCATTGATACCCTGACTTATAATGAAGACGAGATCCGCAGGGTAGCCATCAAAGCCTTCGATATCGCCATGAAGCGGAAGAAGAATGTCATCTGCGTCGACAAGGCAAATGTCCTCGATTCCTCAAGACTCTGGCGGGAAGTGGTTTCCGAGGTCGCAAAGGACTATCCGGAAGTCACGTTATCCTTCATGCTGGTGGATAACTGCGCCATGCAGCTCGTCAAGGACCCGTCCCAGTTCGACGTCGTATTGACGGAGAACATGTTCGGCGACATCCTTTCCGACGAAGCCTCCATGATTTCAGGTTCCCTCGGCATGCTGTCGTCCGCATCCTTAAATGAAACGAAGTTCGGTCTCTACGAGCCCTCGGGCGGCTCGGCTCCGGACATCGCAGGAAAAGGCATCGCAAATCCCATTGCGACAATTCTTTCCGCGGCCATGATGCTCCGCTACAGCCTGGACAAAGACGCGGCGGCGGACGCCATTGAAACGGCCGTCCAGGAAGCCCTGAAATCCGGCGCCCGCACAGCGGACCTGATTCCGGACGAGAAGCAGAAGGCGGCAAGTATCCGCTGCCTCAATACCTCCGAGATGGGGGATTTGATTGCGTCTTTAATTAGGTGATTACCTCAAAGTGCGAGGGGGGACAAAAGCCTATTTTCTCATACGGATACCCGCCAAATGTTGTGTGAGGGGGGACAAAAGTCCATTTTCTCAGACGGATACCTACCAAATCTTGCCCAAGGGGGGGACAAAAATTCTTTTTTGCGTAGTGGCACCCTCCAGGCGTTACATGAGAGGGGACAGAATTCAAAAATCTTGTAAAAATGTTCGCGTTTAATATTATTCATAGGAGAAAAATAACATGCGAAGTGACAATGTAAAAACGGGTATGCAGCAGGCGCCGGCCCGCAGCCTTTTCCACGCCCTCGGCTTTACGACGGAGGAGATGAAAAAGCCCCTCGTCGGCATCGTATCAAGCTTCAACGAAATCGTGCCGGGCCACATGAATATCGACAAGATCACGGAAGCCGTCAAGATGGGCGTCGCGGAAGCCGGCGGCATGCCGGTTGTTTTCCCTGCCATTGCGGTCTGCGACGGCATCGCCATGGGGCACGTCGGAATGAAGTATTCACTCGTGTCCCGCGACCTCATCGCCGATTCGACGGAGTGCATGGCCCTGGCCCACCAGTTTGACGCCCTCGTCATGATTCCCAACTGCGACAAGAACGTTCCCGGCCTCCTGATGGCAGCGGCCCGGCTCAATATTCCCACGGTCTTCGTTTCCGGCGGCCCCATGCTGGCGGGCCACGTCGATAAGAGGAAGCGCAGCCTTTCTTCCATGTTTGAAGCGGTCGGCTCCTACGCGGCAGGGACCATGACGGAGGATGACGTCGAGAACTACGAGGAGCACGTCTGCCCGACTTGCGGCTCCTGCTCCGGCATGTACACGGCAAACTCCATGAACTGCCTGACCGAGGCCATCGGCATGGGCCTTCGCGGCAACGGCACGATCCCCGCTGTATATTCAAACCGCTTGGCCCTGGCCAAGCGCGCCGGCTACACGGTCATGGAGTGTCTCAAGAATAATATAAGGCCCCGGGACATCATCACGAAGGAGTCGATCATCAACGCCCTTACCGTGGACATGGCCCTCGGCTGTTCGACAAACACCATGCTGCACCTTCCTGCCATCGCCCATGAAATCGGCTTTGACTTCGATATTTCCTATGCGAACCCGATTTCCGAGAAGACGCCCAACCTCTGCCACCTGGCTCCGGCCGGCGCTGCCTATATGGAAGACTTAAACGAGGCCGGCGGTGTTTATGCGGTCATGAAAGAGCTTGACGACCTCGGCCTCATCAATAGAGACTGCATGACGGTTACCGGAAAGACCATAGGCGAGTGCATCAAAAACGCCGTCAATATGGACGAAGAAATCATCCGCCCCGTCGACAAGGCCTACAGTAAGACCGGCGGCCTCGCGGTCCTCAAAGGCAATCTGGCCCCGGACGGCTCCGTTGTCAAGCGCTCGGCCGTTGCCCCCGAGATGCTCGTTCACGACGGACCGGCCCGGGTCTTTGACTGTGAGGAGGATGCCATCGCCGCCATTAAGGGCGGGGACATCCATGAAGGCGACGTCGTTGTCATCCGCTACGAAGGCCCGAAAGGTGGCCCCGGCATGCGGGAGATGCTGAATCCCACGTCGGCAATTGTCGGCATGGGCCTTGGTTCCACGGTTGCCCTGATTACCGACGGGCGCTTCTCCGGCGCCTCCCGCGGGGCTGCCATCGGTCATGTGTCGCCTGAAGCGGCGGTCGGCGGTCCGATTGCTCTGGTGCATGAAGGGGACATGATTCATATCGACATTCCGAAGATGGAGCTGACCCTGCAGGTCTCTGATGAAGAGCTTGCCGCGCGCCGGGCCGAGTGGAAACCTCGGACCCCTTCCGTAAACGAAGGCTACCTCAAGCGTTACTGCGCCCTCGTCACGTCCGGCGCCCGGGGAGCCGTCCTCGCCCTTCCTGAGGAGCAGGCTTAATAGGGGTCAGGTACCATTACGAAAAACGCGTGGAACCCGCACCAGTCCTACGAAAAGTGGGGTCAGACCCCATTAAACTCATGTAGGACAGGGCTTACAGCATACTTTTGATTTGGGGTCAGGTACCCTAAAGGTGGAGATATTAGATGCAGCTTACCGGTGCAGAAATTGTTGTGGAGTGCCTCAAGGAGCAGGGGGTCGATACGGTATTCGGCTACCCCGGCGGGGCAATACTCAATGTATATGATGCTCTCTATAAGCACAGGGACGAAATCCGCCACATAAGGACGTCTCACGAGCAGGGGGCGGCCCACGCGGCGGATGGCTATGCCAGGGCTTCCGGCAAGGTCGGCGTCTGCATGGCGACATCCGGTCCCGGGGCGACAAATCTTGTCACGGGGATTGCGACGGCCCAGATGGACTCCGTGCCCATGGTTGCCATCACCTGCAACGTGACGGTGCCCCTCCTCGGCAAGGACTCCTTCCAGGAGGTGGATATCGCCGGCATCACGATGCCGATTACGAAGCACAATTTCATCGTAAAGGATGTAGAAGCTCTGGCGCCCACCCTGCGCCGGGCCTTCCGGATCGCGAAAAAGGGCCGGCCGGGACCCGTCCTTGTGGACATCACGAAGGACGTGACCGCGGCAAAGTGCAATTATGAAAAAGAAATAATAGAAGCTCCGGCACCGGTTACATCGACGATTACGGAGGAAGATTTAGACGAAGCTGTCCGTCTCATCACGAAGGCGAAGAAACCCTATATCTTCGTGGGCGGAGGCTGTGTGATTTCCGAAGCCTCGGAAGAACTGAAGGAATTTGCCGAGCTCGTAGACGCCCCGGTCTGCGACTCCCTGATGGGGAAGGGGGCCTTCGACGAGACGGATCCCCGCTTCACGGGCATGCTTGGCATGCATGGGACGAAGGTATCAAACTTCGGCGTCTCGGAGTGCGACCTTCTGATCGCGGTCGGTACCCGCTTTTCGGACCGGGTCCTGGGGAATCCCAAAACCTTTGCGGCGAAGGCGAAGAAGCTGCAGTTCGACGTGGACCCGGCGGAGGTCAACAAGAATGTCATTGTCGACGCCGCAGTAATAGGCGATGCGAGAGAGATTCTGAAGCGTATCAATGCAAGGCTTAAAGACTATCTCGCAGAGAGGCAGAAGAACGGGGCAGGTGAAAATGCGGCAGCAGGCAAGGGGCTTCCGATAGAGGAAAATGCTGACGGAAGCCTTCATTTCGACCACAGCGCATGGATGCTGCACATCATAGACTTAAAGAACCGGTATCCGTCGAAAATACCGGAGGAGGGACTGAACGGGCCTTATATTATTCATGAGATATATGAACAGACCCGCGGGGACGCCGTCATGGTGACGGAGGTCGGCCAGCACCAGATGTGGGCGGCCCAGAACTACCGCTTCAAAAAGCCCCGGACCCTGCTCACGTCCGGAGGTCTCGGCACCATGGGATATGGTCTCGGGGCGGCGCTCGGCGCAAAGGCCTCGCGCCCGGACGAAACCGTCATCAACATCGCAGGCGACGGCTGCTTCCGCATGAACATGAACGAGCTCATTACGGCCGAGCACAATGACCTGCCCGTCATCGAAGTCATCATGAACAATCACGTCCTCGGCATGGTGCGCCAGTGGCAGGACCTCTTCTACGGGGAGCGCTACAGCGCCACGGTCCTTGACGACGGGGCCGACTACGTGAAGCTGGCCGAGGCCATGGGCTGCGTCGGCTACCGGGCGACGACGAGGGAAGAGTTCAAAGACGTTTTCATGAAAGCGCTTACATCAAAGAAGCCCGTCGTCATCGACTGCATCATCAATAAGGACGACAAGGTCTGGCCCATGGTGGCGCCGGGCAAGCCGATTTCCGACTGCTTCGATGGGGACGACCTCGCCGCGCAGGGGCGTGGGTAAAAGCAGGCGGAAAGGGAATTTTGTCCCCCGTTTGCAGTATCTGCGTGGGTCAGGATGGCGGGATTTGACTTTTGTCCCCCGTTCAGAGTACCTGCGAGGGTAAAAGCAGGCGGAAATGGGATTTTGTCCCCCGTTTGAAAGGTCTTTACGGGGGATGAAAGTTTGCATTTGAGATTTGTTCCCTTTTGGGTGATAGGATTGGGTGAAAAACCAGGAAAATTGAAATCCGTCCCCCTTCCAAAACAAGTGGAAACAGCTATAATGGGAAGAAACTTACAATAGAAAAGGAGAGAAGAAGAAATGTCCAGAGTTTACAACTTTTCCGCCGGGCCGGCCGTGCTGCCGGAGGAGGTCCTGAAAACCGCTGCATCCGAGATGCTTGACTACCATGGCTGCGGCATGAGTGTCATGGAGATGTCCCACCGGTCGAAGATGTTTGACGACATCATCAAGACCGCCGAGGCCGACCTCAGAGAGCTTCTCTCCATACCGGACAATTACAAGGTCATCTTCCTGCAGGGCGGCGCCCACCTCCTGTTTGCGGGCATCCCCATGAACTTCCTGCACAAAAAGGCCGGCTACATCATCACAGGCCAGTGGGCGACGAAGGCATTCAAGGAAGCGAAGAAACAGGGCGAGGCCGTGGAGCTGGCGTCCTCGAAGGATCAGACTTTCTCCTACATTCCCGACTGCAGTGACCTGCCGATTACCGATGATATGGACTATGTCTATATCTGCGAGAACAATACCATTTACGGGACGAAGTACCATACCCTGCCGAACACGAAGGGGCGGCCGCTGGTTTCCGACGTTTCAAGCTGCTTCCTTTCTGAGCCCATGGACGTGACGAAGTACGACTTCATCTACGCAGGGGTTCAGAAGAATGTGGGCCTGGCCGGCGTCCAGATTGTCATCGCGAAGGACAGCTTCCTCACGGACGACGTCAAGCCCTATACTCCCGACATCATGAACTATAAGCTCATGGCCGAGAAGGAGTCCCTTCTCAATACCCCTCCCTGCTACGGCATCTATATCTGCGGCCTCGTCTTCAAGTGGCTGAAGGAGATGGGCGGTCTCACAGAAATGGGCCGGCGGAACGAAGAGAAGGCAAAACTCCTCTACGACTTCCTCGACCAGAGTAAGCTCTTCAAGGGAACGGTAAGGAAGGAAGACCGGTCCATCATGAATGTGCCTTTCGTCACGGGTAATGAAGACCTCGACGCCAAGTTCGTGGCCGAGTCCAAGGCGGCCGGCCTCGAGAACCTGAAGGGCCATCGGACCGTCGGCGGCATGCGGGCTTCGATATACAACGCGATGCCGAGAGTCGGCGTCGAGAAGCTTGTCGAATTCATGGAAGCCTTTGAAAAGGCCAACGGCTGAACAGGCTGATTTCACCGGAATCATCTAGGGCTGAATCATTCTGACAGGCAAAGTGTTGAGAAAGGGGAGGAGAAGCCTATGAAATCCGGGTTCAGGAAGATCGCTGCGGTCTTGTGCGCGGCGGTTATGGCCGGGGCTTTTATATTCTCATTTCCGGTGACGGCGGAGGCGAAGACGGATTACAGTCCGATCTTTAACATCGACTGGTACCTCTACTACAATCCGGACGTGCTGGCGGAGACAAAGGCCACGGGAGACATCAATTTTCCCCTGCACCACTTCCTCGAGTACGGGATGAAGGAGGGCCGGCGGGCGACGCAGGACTTCAACGTCTACTCCTATGCGGTCCGGTATCCGGACCTGGTGGCGGCCTTCGGGGGAAAACTGGAACTGTATTATTATCACTACCTCGAACACGGGCTGGCGGAGGGTCGGTCGGGAGCGGGCGAAGAAACAGTTGTTGATTTTCCCGTCCCTGTGGTTCCGGTCAGCGGGTATCAGATTCAGGCAAACATTCCCCAGGAGGCCCTGACCTGGCAGTCGCCGGCTGCGGCCAAAGAGACAAAGACCATGCGGCGGGTCGCCCAGCAGGCGGCCAGCAAGTCGGACTACTGCCTGATCGTGGACAGGAGCCTGAACCGGGTCGGCATCTACCGGGGAAATTCCGGAGCCCGGGAACCCGTCCGGGTCGTCTACTGCGCGACGGGCGTCAACAACGCCACTCCGACGGGCCAGTACTATCTCGGCGGCCGGGGGCGGTCCTTCAGCGGGGACAATTACACCTGCTACTATTTCACGTCCTTCATCGGGAGCAAGTACCTCTTTCACTCGGTCCTCTACAAGAAGGACACGATGGAGATTCTGAACGGGAAGCTGGGGAAGCAGCTGTCCCACGGCTGCATCCGCCTGAATATCGACGACGCGAAGTGGATTTTCAGCTACCTGCCCGCAGGGACGGGCGTGGTGATCTATTGACAGCGCGGGCTGCAAGGCTTGGAATGGAACGCGTGTAAGCGCTTACATTATTCATACGAATGAGAGAAGGGAGAAGCGATGTACCTCTATAACTGCCTCAACAATATTTCGGACGACGGGCTGGACCTCTTCACGGACAGCTACCGGGAGACGGACAGTACGGATGACGCGGACGTGATCCTCGTCCGCTCGGCGAAGATGCATGATATGACATTCAGCGACAAGCTCATCGGTATCGCCCGGGCCGGGGCCGGCACGAACAATATCCCTCTCGAGGACTGCGCCGACAAAGGCATCGTCGTCTTCAATACCCCCGGTGCAAACGCCAACGCCGTGAAGGAGCTGGTCTTCGCCGGCATGCTGCTGGCGAGCCGCGACATCATCGGAGGAAACAAGTGGGTGGCGGACAACGCTTCGGACCCCGACATCGCCAAGTCCATGGAGAAGGCCAAGAAGAATTTCGCCGGAAATGAGATCGCAGGCAAGAAGCTCGGCGTCATCGGCCTCGGGGCCATCGGCATCCGGGTGGCAAACGCCGCCCTCGCCCTCGGCATGGATGTCTACGGTTATGACCCCTACCTCTCCGTCGGCGCGGCCTGGGACCTGTCCCGGGACGTCCACCACGTCGTATCCGCCGACGATATCTATAAGAACTGCGACTTCATCACGGTCCACGTTCCCCTTCTCGATTCCACGAAGGGCATGATTGGGGCCGACGCGATTTCGAAGATGAAGAAGGGGGTCGTCGTTTTGAACTTCGCCCGGGACCTGCTCGTGGACGAGCCCGCAATCCTGAAGGCCATCGACGACGGCATCGTAAAGCACTATGTGACGGACTTCCCGAACCCCACGACCGTCGGCCACAAGGGCGTCATCGCGACTCCCCACCTCGGGGCATCGACGGCCGAGGCCGAGGACAACTGCGCGAAGATGGCTGTGCAGGAGCTCATGGACTTCGTCGAGAACGGTAATATCAGGCACTCCGTCAACTATCCCGACTGCGACATGGGCGTCTGCCAGACCGTCTCCCGCGTCGCCATCCTTCACAAGAACGAGAAGGGCGTCATCACCCAGTACACGCGCGTTTTCGGCGACGAGAACATCAATGTCTCCGATATGGCAAATAAGACGCGCGGCAAGTATGCCTACGCCCTCCTGGACCTCGACTCCCCCATCACGGAGGATGCCGTGGCAAAGCTTCGGGATATCCCGGAGGTCATCCGGGTCCGGGTAGTGAAATGAGAATAATGTAAACCATGTAAGCGGTTTCACCGCAGGCGTCGGGGGCTTTGCCCCCGACGCCTGCTTTTTTTGGCCTTCCACTTGTGGTAAGATAGGTCTGTCTCTGCAAAGAAGTTAGAAAGGGTTAACTATGGCGGATTTCTTTTCCGAGAACCTGCTGGGAACCATGCAGGACGGGGCCCTGAAAAAATTCATGGAGGCCTTCCTCCCCAAGGCCGTTTCTTTCGTCTGGGCCGTGATTCTGGCGCTGATTGTCTGGTGGATCGGTGTCAGGATCATCAGGTTCATCATAGGCGCCATCAGCAAGGGCATGCGGCGGCGGAAGGCGGAAGAGGGAGTCGTCCAGTTCACGTCCGGCGTCATCAAGGCCATTTCCTACTTTTTCCTGATCTGCATCATACTGGGCCTCTTCGGCGTGACGGCAACCTCCATTTCTGCCTTCATCGCCTCCCTGGGCGTGACGGCCGGCCTGGCTGTGCAGGGGGCCCTGTCGAATCTGGCCGGCGGGGTGCTGATTCTCGTCCTGAAACCCTTCAAGGTCGGGGACTATATCATAGAGGACACCCACAGCAACGAGGGGACGGTTTCGGAGATTTCCATTTTCTACACGAAGCTTGTGACGATAGATAACCGCGTCATCGTCGTTCCGAACGGGGTCCTGGCGAATTCGTCACTCACGAATGTGACGGCCGCGGACAAGCGCATGATGGATATCGTGATCCCTGTGGCCTATGACGCGGACATAAGGAAGGCCAAGGCCCTGATCAAGGGCGTCGCCGGCAAGGAACTCATGTGCTTCGTCGCAAAAGAAGACCGGGCCGCGGACAAGGACATCAATGTCTTCGTCAAAGAACTGGCGGATTCCTCCGTCAATCTCGGCGTCCGCTTCTGGCTGCCCACGAAGAACTACTGGGACGTCCGCTTCGCCCTCCTCGAAGACGCGAAAGCTGCCCTGGATGAGGCGGGGGTCGAAATCC
>CAZOYS010000043.1:0-12178 GCA_964584155.1 uncultured Lachnospiraceae bacterium | reverse complement strand
GGAGTGTTCTCGTTTTACATTATTCCCGATATCAATGGTGGAACAGGCGGATTCCCGTGAAGGCCATGACCATGCCGAAACGGTCGCAGGTGTCAATGACCTGCTGGTCGCGAATGGAGCCTCCGGGCTGAGCCACATACTTCACGCCGGAGCGCTCGGCCCGCTCTATATTGTCCCCGAAGGGGAAGAAGGCATCGGATCCTAAGGAAACGTCCTTCTCTGTCGCCAGCCAGGCCTTCTTGTCAGCGTCAGTGAAAGCTTCCGGCTTCTTTGTGAAGACCCGCTCCCAGGCCCCGTCAGCAAGGACATCCTCAGGGGTAGCCCCGATATAAACGTCTATGGCATTGTCCCGGTCCGGCCGGCCGATTTCATCCTTGAAGGGAAGGCCCAGAACCTGGGGGCTCTGACGGAGATACCAGTTGTCCGCCTTCTGGCCGGCCAGGCGGGTACAGTGAATGCGGGACTGCTGGCCGGCCCCGATGCCGATGGCCTGACCGCCCTTGACATAGCAGACGGAGTTCGACTGGGTATATTTCAGCGTGATCATGGAAATGGCAAGGTCGCGCTTTGCCTCGTCCGGGAGGTCCTTATTTTTCGTCACGATATTGTCGAAGAAGTCAGGACCGATATGGAGCTCGTTTCTGCCCTGTTCGAACGTGATGCCGAAGACCTGCTTCTTTTCAATGGGGTTCGGAACATAGGAAGGGTCAATTTCTATGATATTGTAATTGCCCTTCTTCTTCTCCTTCAGGATGGCCAGGGCCTCGTCCGTATAACCGGGTGCGATAATGCCGTCACTTACCTCATGGCGGATGAGTTTCGCCGTGGCCTCGTCACAGACATCGGACAGGGAAATGAAGTCGCCGAAAGAAGACATGCGGTCCGCTCCCCGGGCCCGGGCATAGGCATTGGCCAGGGGAGTAAGTTCCGCGTCGTCATCGACCCAGTAAATTTTCCGTTCAACGTCCGAAAGAGGCAGACCCACAGCGGCTCCGGCGGGAGACACGTGCTTGAAGGATGTCGCGGCGGGAAGGCCGGTTGCCTTCTTCAGTTCCGAAACCAGCTGCCAGCCGTTAAAGGCATCGAGGAAGTTGATGTAGCCGGGCCTGCCGTTTAAGACCTTCACCGGCAGCTCGCTCCCGTCCTCCATGAAAATGCGGGACGGCTTCTGGTTGGGATTGCAGCCGTATTTGAGTTCGAATTCCTTCATCTTCTGTCTCCTCTCAGTTGTTCTTGTTGACAATCCGCGTCTCATACTTTCCTGTGGCAATATCTATGAAGCGGACGAAAAGGGAAACCTTGTTGTCCTCATTGAGATTCTTCCAGACCAGGTCCGTAAATTCGTCGATGTTTCCGGCAATATCCACCCGGGTCGGCTCCCCCTCAAAGGAAGGAAGCGGATTCCCGTCTCCCTGATATGTGTGGATGAAATGGCCCTCTCCGGCAAAGGGAGTATCGTAGACAAAGAGCTGGCGCTCCGTGCATTCCGGCCGGCCGTCGGCGGACTTCAGAATGGAAAGCTTGTAGGAGTATTTCCCTCCCTCCACATGGAGGTCACCGGAAATCCGGGGGGTATAGTTCGGGGCATCGGGCTCAAAAGTCCTTGACTTCTGAGAGCCCATGAAGCATTTGCCCGCCTGCAGGCCTTCATATATGGTATCCGTCTGGTCCCCGTTCGTCACAATCGTGTCACTCCCCAGAACCCGCACAGGGGCGTAGATGATGAGGGAGGGGTCCTCAAGTTTCGAAGGATCAAAAGCCTCTGTCCGGATGCCCTCACCCTCTTCCACAAAAATCCGGTTTCTCGAATTGACGCTCCGGCCCATGATGAAGTAGGCCGTAACCGCATACTTGCCGTCTGCCGATTCTCCGATGACAATGCCCCTGCCGGGGTAGCTGTTTTGGGATAATTCCTTCCTGAGTGAGTGAAGCTCCACGACTGACCTCCTGATCTTTCATGATACAGATGAAATGAGACCGGGCTGAAGAAAATGCCCGCCGCAGGACTTAAGCCGCCGTTTCAACGGCAGACATGAAAACCTGCAAAAGAAAAGCCCGGCCGCCGCGTCATGCGGCTGCCGGGTTGCATTATATCATATATGGTTTCACGACAAAACAGAAAATGTCGAAGCGGGATTGAATGTGTAGGCCCCGCTGGAGCTATACAGGGATCCGGACGAAACGGCGCTCTGGGCATAGTAATCAATGGCTTCGGCATCCACCTTCACCATCGAGGCATAGCCGCCGGTCTTTCCGAACATGGTCTCGACCTTTGCCATATCGGCCTTCTTGAAGGAGTCTTCATCAAGAGAAAGAGACCCGTCCGACTTGACGGAAATTCCTATATCCGAAAGAGAAGACTTATTGGCCTGGGTCCGGCCGATCATGGAAGCGGTATTCGTCTTCACTCCGCTCGTGGCGGAATCGGAACCGGAGCTTACCATGTCGTTGTAGTCATTCACAAAGTCTTTGACCGCGGAATAGATAACATCCGTATCGTAGGATGTCGTCTCCTTGCCGTCGGCATCCTTCGTGGTCTTCTTGTCGAAAAGCCCCTTCTTCTGCAGAGAATCGACGGAATCCGCAAGGGACCGGGCATCGTTCATTGCGGTCAGGGTCGCATTCTCCGGCGTGAGATCCGTCGTCTTCTTCGAGGAAGAGTCAGAGGACTTCTTCGAATCGCTTGTCTCAATCTTCGAGAAGTAGGCATTCATGAGCTTGCCATAGGACCCGCTCTTGATGGTATTGTAGTCCCCCAGCAGGGAGTAGATGGAATTCGAACCCCATGCGGATGTCGAGCCGAGAAGCGTGCCGATTCCGTTCCCGCTCGCGGCCATGGAAGAAACTGTAAGAGACGACATAGCAATCACTCCTTTGAAAGCATCTGCCTAAAATTCATTTTTATCATAACATCTTTCGGCCGAAAATCAAGACAAATGAAGGGCCGACACAAAAAAATCAAAAAATTCTGCGAGTACTGCCTCATCTCGCAGCCTGCAAATACGATAAATCCCTGTAACGTCAGTCCTTAAGCACCCATTCGATTGGTGCCGCGTCGTGGGCCGAAAGGTAGGCATTTGCCTTTTTGAAGTGGCCGCAGCCGAAAAAGCCGTAGCGGGCGGAAAACGGCGAGGGGTGCGGGCACTCCAGCGTCAGATGATTCCTGTTCCGGAGCATGGGAGCCTTGGCACGGGCATCCCTCCCCCAGAGGAGGAAGACGACGGGCTGGTCCAGACGGTCGACGTAGGAAATGCAGGCATCCGTGAAGGTCTCCCAGCCGATGCCCCTCATGGAACCGGCCTGCCCGGCCCGGACGGTAAGTACAGTATTGAGCAGCAGAACCCCCTGCTCCGCCCACCGGGTCAGATCTCCCGAAGTCATCATGGAAGCCGGGTCCACGCCGTACTCGTCCCCGATTTCCTTATAGATGTTCTGCAGGGAAGGCGGCACCTTCACGCCCGGACGGACGGAAAAAGACATGCCCATGGCCTGCCCCGGTTCATGGTAGGGGTCCTGGCCGAGGATCACGACCTTCACTTCATTTACCGGTGTCTCCCGGAAGGCCGAAAAAAGATCCTCCCGGGGAGGATAAATCGTATGATTTTTATATTCTTCCTCCAGCGTGTCACAGAGGGCGCTGAAATAGGGCTTTGTAAATTCGGCGGAAAGGGCCTTCCACCAGTCCTCGGGCAGTCCGGGCAGCATATCCTTCTCCTCAATCGAGTTGCTTACAAAAAATCCGGATACCGAAAGGGCAGTCCGGATTTGTTGTTTTACATTATTATACTAATACAGATCTCACAGGCGGACCGTAATTCCACTCGCCCGCAGGTATTTCTTCAGCTCCGGAATCGGCAGTTCATTGAAGTGGAAAAGGCTGGCCGCCAGTGCCGCATCGGCATGGGCCTTTATAAAGACCTCGGAAAAGTCCTCCTTTTTCCCTGCCCCGCCGGAAGCGATGACCGGAATCTTCACGGCATCCGTAATGGCCCTTGTCAGTTCAATATCATAGCCGTCCTTCGTCCCGTCTCCGTCCATGGAGGTAAGGAGGATTTCTCCGGCCCCGAGTCTTTCGGCCTTCACGGCCCACTCGACAGCGTCGAGCCCCACATCGATCCGGCCCCCGTTTTTGTAGACTGTCCAGCGGCCGTCCGCCTTCTTCTTTGCATCAATGGCCACGGTCACGCACTGGCTGCCGAACTTTTCCGCCGCTTCCGAAATGAGCTCCGGCCGCTCTATGGCAGCGGAATTCACGGAGACCTTGTCAGCCCCCTCCCGGAGAATGGCCCGAAAGTCATCGACCGAGCGGATGCCGCCGCCCACTGTGAAAGGGATGAAGAGGCGGCTCGCCACTCTGGCAGCAAGCTCCACGGCCGTATTCCTGTGGTCTGAAGAGGCCGTAATGTCAAGGAAGACCACTTCATCGGCCCCGGCCTGATCATAGGCTGCGGCAACTTCCACCGGATCTCCGGCATCCCGGAAGTTGACGAAATTGACTCCCTTCACTACCCGACCGTCCTTGCAGTCGAGGCAGGGAATGATTCTTTTCGTGTACATAGCAAGGCCTCCGGATATAACACCCCTCAGCCGCGCACCGGCGCGGCAGCTTCTCCGCTTCGCTCCGGTCGGCGCGAAAACGTGCGTCCACTGGACGCACCGCGCCCTTTCAGAGGAGCCCAGTTTCCTCCCGCATTTTCACGCACCTTGATGCATCGCCAACGCGGATCTACCAATAGCTACTGTGGTGAAAAAACACTAAATCTCGAGAAAGTTCCTCAACACCGCAAGCCCCGTCTCCCCGCTCTTTTCCGGATGGAACTGGCAGGCAAACGTATTGCCGGACTCGACAGAGGCGTCAATTTCTGTGCCGCCGTAGTCAATCACTGCCCGGACCGTAGAACGGTCTTCTGCTGTCAGAAAGTAGGAATGAACGAAGTAGAAAAAGGGCTCGTCCGGAATTCCCCGGAACAGGCGGCCGTCATTGATGAGGCGGCAGGAATTCCAGCCTATGTTCGGGACCTTGAGACCCGGATGGTCCGGAATCCTTGTGATGGTGCCTGAAAGAATTGAAAGTCCTTCTGCCCCTGGGCTTTCCTCGCTGGCCGGATATAAGAGCTGCAGACCCAGGCAGATACCGAGAAAGGGGGTCTGGCTGGCTGTAACTTCTCTGATGACATCTATTAGGCCGTACTTTCTCAGATGCTCCATGCAGTCTCCGAAAGCCCCGACACCGGGCAGAATGACATGGTCGGCCTTCCTGATCTCTTCCGGCTCCCTGGTAATCACCGGCTCTTTTCCGAGATAGCGGCAGGCCTTTTCCACCGACCGGATATTTCCCGCATCGTAATCAATGATGGCAATCATATCAGCCCGCCTTTCAACGCTCACTGTCCGGTCGTCGTATCCGCTGCCGGAACTTCCGTCTGGTCAACCGCCATATCAGAAGCCGCAGCATCCGTTTCCACAGTATCCGCTGCCGGAGCCTCAGCCGCAGCATCTGAAACCGTATCGGCTGTCGAGGAATCTGTTTCAGCTGACTTTGCCCCTTCATCCAGAAGATTCAGGCCTTCCAGAATCTGGTGGATCTTCTTCGAGAAGTCTCTCCGAGTCCGGATATTGTAGAGTTCCCGGGCTTCATCCGGGTTGAGACCGAACTGGTCACTTAGCTGCTGCTCGATCTGCGTCCCCAGGGCGTCAAACTCGTCCGGCACCCCGAGAGAAGCCGCATATTCGCGATTGTCCTCATAAGCAATCGTGCCGATGATGAGGTTGGAAAGGGCCATCTCGTATTTCTTCGCCTTCATGTCGACAGCGTACTGCCGGTAGCGGGTATCAAGAAGGGCCAGCACCAGGGCCTTGTCCAGATTGGCCTGGTCGTCTTCCTTAAGGTCCATGGTCGAGAGGGCCCCGTAAGCCTCGATGTAGTTGCCGTCGTTATACTGTTTCAGGGCCGCATTGAGGCCGGTCCGGTAGGTAACGGCCCCCTGGAAAAGCCGGTAAAGCAAAATTACGGAGATGGCAAAGACAACGAATACAGCAAGGACCTTCACGGGAACGACCGGAGACGTATCCGCTTCCTTAGCCGCCAGTTTCTTGGCCCTGGCCGCTTCCTTCGCCGCCTTCTTCTTCGCTGCTGCTTCCGCCTTGGCCTTCTTGGCTTCTGCCTTTGCCTTGTCATCTTCCTTCTTGTCTTTTTTGTCCTTCTTGTCCTTTTTCTTCTTCTTGCCCTTGCCGTCGTCCTTCTCTTCTTCAGCCCCTGCTTCCGCGGCAGGCTCCGGAGCTTCTCCGAATTCGGCCAGAAGGTCCGCATCCTCTGCGGCAAGCTCCGACGGCGTCGGATTCTGGGGCGTGATATCCACCGGACCGTCCGTGCCTTCCGCCGCCTCGCCTTCCTCCGGCTTCTTTGCAAAGATACCCTTGATTTTCTCAATCAGGCCGGACAGGAAATTGCCCTTCTTCTCCCCGCCTTCAAGGTCGGAGAGGGATACATTGTCATCCTCCGCCCCGGGCTCCGGTGTCGTGACTGCAGCCGCCGAGGACTCGAATTCCTGCTCGGCTTCCGGCAGGGCCTCGGAATTTTCATCTGCATTCAGGAGGTCTCCAAGGTCGGAAAGCTCGGAATCGTCTCCGAGAAGGTTCATGAGGTCGGCGTCCGAGCCGTCTCCTGTATCGTCCATCAGAGGCACTTCCTTGGCGGAAGTATCCCCGTCCGGGAAAAGGTCCGCAAGGTCGGCTGCCGCCTGGGCATCATCCTCTGCCGTGTGTCCTTCTCCTGCGGAAAGATCAGGTTCCTCTCCGTCAGCGGAAGGCGCTGTATCATCTTGAGATTCTGCCTCTGTGTCCTCCCCGCTGTAAAGGATGGAAGAAAGGTCGATATCATCCCCTCCCTCTGGCGTGGGCAGACTGCCGTTCGTCACGCTCTCCTTGGCATTTTTCACAATCTCATCGATATTTCCGAGAACGGCTTCATCCGGTGCCTGGTCCGTGGCCTCCGGAATAATGATTGTATCATCTTCATCTTCATCTTCATCCGGCGTCTCATCGCCGAAATTCATTCCTGCTGAATAGTCGGGCTCTGTACTCTCATCCGCCCCTGCAGCCTCATCCCCGGCATCGTCAGCGGAAAGCTCACCGCCGCCTTCTGACCCGAAGGCATCCGTACCGAAGTTTTCAAGCCCGCTCTCAGTTTCATCCGAAGAGGCTTCCGTCCCGTTCTCATGCACCGTTCCGTCCGCATGGGCCATAGCCGGAGCTGTCGTGGAATCCCCGTTCAGAAAGTCGGAGAGCTGTTTCTCGCTCTCCCCGTCATCCTCTTCGAGTTCATTCTCAAAATTTTTGATGAAGTCGTCAGCAGTTCCGTCGGAAAGTTCCTTCTCGAAGTCATCGAGAAAACCGGCCTCGGAAAAGGCCTTGCGGAGATTCTCATGGGTCTGTCTCTCCGGCCGGAAGTCGGAAAGGCCGGACTCCCGCAGAAAGTCGTCGTCTGCCCCGATCCGGTTTGATTCCCGGATGCGTTCCTGCCGCTCCCGCTCTTCCCGGGCAGACGTCTCCTCTATATCGGATTTTTTGTTTGTAATGGAATGAAGCAGTCCATCCAGATAATCTTCTTCGTTCGGCAACGTCTTTCTCCGGAAAATAAAAATAAAGAAAAAGGGAATGTGAACCCCATATCACATCCCCTCAAAGAATCTCTGTAATAATGCCTGGGGAATCAGCTGGCCTTTCTCCGGGCATCCTCGTATTTGTCCACAAGTCCGTCGATGGCATCGACGAGTTTGCCGATTTCAGGCTTCGTCAGCTGGGCATCGGCGCCGACCGACTCGCCCTTTCTCCGGATATCATCATTGATGAGGGAGGAGAAAATAATGACGGGAATGGCCCGCATCTTCTCGTCATCCTTGACGAGCTTGCAGAAGCGGTGGCCGTCCATCTGGGGCATTTCGATATCGGTGATGATGCAGTGGCAATCCTGAAGAACCGTCCCGCCTTCCTTCTTCTCGCACATGAAGTCCCAGGCTTCCTTCCCATTGGGGAATACGTGGAGATTGGTGTAGCCGGCCTTGTTCAGGCAGTCGACGATGAGCTTGGAAAGAAGCGGCGAATCCTCGGCCACAACGAGCGGGGACTTGGACCGGTCCTTCTCCTCGTCCTTCTGATAGGAGTCCATATCGGAGACCTTGAGACCGGTCTCGGGATTGATATTCGATACAATTTTCTCGAAGTCGATGATGACGACCAGGTGGTCATCCAGCTTCAGAACGCCGGTAGCTACGGCCGTGTCCTCGGCGGAAATCGTGGAATCCGGGGTATTGATGGCTTCCCAGGATACCCGGTGGATGCCGAGCACTTCATCGACATGGAAGGCCGTGTTCAGATTGTTGAAATTCGTGATGAAGAAGAGGCCCTTGCCGGCGGGCAGGTCTTCGTAGCCCAGACACTTTCTGAGATTGATGACCGAGATAATCGTATCCCGCGGCATGAAGATTCCTTCAACGAAGGGATGGGAGTTCGGGACCGGCGTGACATGCTGATAGGTCAGGATCTCGCGGATCTTCGCGACATTGATCCCGTAGTAATTGTCAGCAATCTTGAATTCGAGAATTTCAAGCTCATTCGTACCTGACTCGAGTAAGATGTTTGTGTCCATACTGGAATGACCTCCCTGTTCTATTGAGTGATCCGGTAATGCGTCTCGTCCTTCACGGCGGTCAGCTGGAAAACGGACGTATCGGAAAGAGCTTCTTTCTTAAACGGGAAAAACAGAAGGAGCTCCTGCTGTCCCCCGGCGGGAATCGTTCCCTGCCAGGAAGAAAATTCATTTGAAACAAAACCGCTTCCGGAGGCGGAGACGGTTGAGTCACCGATGGTACAGGTAAATGTAAATCCCTTCGAAGGGATATCGAGGGCCGCATCGGCAGTGCCGGAATTCACGGCCGTCACATGGAGGAGATAATACTCCTTGCCGGAGCCGGGCGAAAGGTCCATGACCCCCTCGACCGTATAGTGGTCGACGACTTCTCCGGAAGTGATGGCGAAGGAAACGCCCTCCTGGCCAATGAGGTCGGTCAGGGTCGTATCGACGCCCGCAGTCACTTCCACGCTGCTTCCGCTTTCAGTGGAAGTCCCCGGATCCACACCGGAACCTGACTCCACGGAAGGATTCTCCGAATGAGTGTCTATAGCCGAACCGCTGTCTGCCGAAGCATTCTGGTTCTCCGGGGAATTCGCCGCCGTATCCTGGGAAGGAATATAAAAAGAATACCCCTTCCTCTGGGTGCCGTTGTACTTCTGAATCACATCGGCCGAATACATGGCGATGGCCTCGGCGTCCTCGTCGGAAAGCTCGGTCATCTGGGTCCCGCATGCGGTCAGGGGAAAAGCAAGAAGGACGGCCGACAAAAGACAAATGATTTTTTTCATCTTCATGCGGCCAACCTCTTCTTCGTCTCCAGATTCACGTTAATGTTAACATTATTAGTTCCACAATTCAATGTTTTTGCGAAAAATAATCCGCCCTTACAGGGCGTTTCTTAGGCACATTGACGGTTTTCGGAGGAGTTTGTGTTTTACATTATTCATGAATAGTATCATCCCCTGTCGAGTTCAAACCAGAAGCTCACCCCGTCGGGCAGATTCTCCTCCCCGTAGGCGCGGTGGTGGAGGTCCATGATGGCCTTCACGACGGAAAGGCCGATGCCGGAGCCCCCGTATTCCCGGGTCCGGGCCTTGTCAACCTTATAAAACTTCTCGAAGAGGTGGCTGACGGACTCCTCCGGAATCGGGTCGCCCGTGTTCTTCACGGAAATCCGCACGCAGTCTTCCTTCCGAGCGATCGTCACCGTAATCTTCTTCTCAGGTCCGCTGCAGTAGTGGATGGCATTCGAGAGATAATTCGTCAGGACCTGCTCCGTGTAGAAGGAATCCGCAATGACAAAGCAGGGGGCCTCTTCCGCAAATTCAACCGTAATGCCGCCCTCCTCAAAAAGGAGACGGTTCTTCGCTATCTCTCCCCGGATCATATCCGCAATGTCAAAGCGCTCCATGGACAGCTGGTTCATGCCGCCCTCCAGCTGATCCAGGCTCATGAGCTGTTTCACGAGACGGCCCATCTTCTCCGCCTCATCCGATATGACCTCGCTGTAGAACTTCTGATCCTCCGGATCCGTGGAAATGCCGTCCGTCAGGCCCTCCGCGTACCCTTGTATCAGGGCGATCGGGGTCTTCAGTTCATGGGAAACGTTTGACAGAAATTCCTTCCGCCGGGCCTCGTTCGACTGGATGACGGTGAGGTCGTGCTTTAAGTCATTATTGGCCTGCTTGAGCTCTATGATGGTCTGCTCCAGCGTCTGGGACATGGAGTTCATATTGATGCCGAGCTCGTCGATTTCGTTCTCCCGTTTTCTTGGCGTATACCTGGCGTCAAAGTCCAGGGAGGCCATCCGCTTCGAAAGGTCCGTAAGCTCGAGGACAGGCCGCGTGATCCGCCGCCCCATGACAGCCGCCATGATCATGGCCACGACCATGGAGAGGATGCCGGTATAGATGAGGAAAAGATTCGAGATCCGGGCAGCCTCCTTAATGGGGCCGATGGCCGTCTCCATGAGGAGGAGGTTCCCGTCGGAAAGCGTCCCCCAGAGGACCAGGTCCTCCTTATCGAGGCGCTCGTCCCGGTTCCTCTCCACGGAATAGTTGCTGCCGGAAGCCAGAATGTCCTTTTCCGTGTCCTCACCGTTGAAAAGGACGGAATAGAACCGAAGCAGCATCCGCTCCTTCCCCTGCTCGGACGTAATCAGGGGAAGCCCCCCGGACGTCATGACCAGAATGTCGACATTGTTGTCGGAGCAGATTTTCTCCACGTCCGTATTGTCCGAGTCGTAAAGGGTTCCGGCGGAAGCTTCCCTGTCCAGCGTCTGAAAGGCCTCGACCATATTGTCCGTCCGCGTCCGGAGATAGACCCGGGACAGGAAAAACGTATTGACGGTCCAGGCCACGACAAGGCAGATGCCGATGGCCACAAAGACCACAAGAAAAAGCTGGACCTTGATGCCGTACCGGGCCTTCCTGTTTCTGTTCTTCTGATTTTCTTCCGTGTCCGCCATACGATCAGATCAGTTCATCGATTGAAATAAATATTAGTCATTCGTAACCGTCCGGAAGCGGCAGAAGAAAAATCAGCCTTCGTCCGCCACGAACTTATAGCCCATGCCCCAGATGGTCTTGATGAGGTCGCCCTTCTCCCCCAGCTTGCTCCGGAGCTTCTTCACATGGGTATCTATGGTCCGGGCATCACCGAAATAGTCGTATTCCCAGACATTGTTCAGAATCTTCTCCCGGGAAAGGGCGATACCCTCATTCTTCATGAAATAGGAGAGTAGATCGAATTCCTTGACAGAGAGGTCCACCCGCTGTCCGTCCACCGTCACCTCGTGGGCGGAGCCGTCTATACGGATGCCGGCCTTTTCAATGACGTCGCTCTCTCCCGCCTCTCCGCCGGAGGCCCGGCGGACAACGGCGTCCACATGGGCCACGAGGACCCGGGGCGAGAAGGGCTTGGCCAGGTATTCATCGGCTCCCAGGGAGTAGCCGTGAAGCTCGTCGTCCTCATCCCCCTTTGCCGTCAGCATTATAACAGGAATCTGTGAAGATTCTCTGATTTCCTTCAGGACTTCCCAGCCGTCCATTTTCGGCATCATGACATCGAGAATGATGAGGGCCAGGTCCTTCTGCTCGTAGAAGACCTTCAGGCCCTCTTCCCCGTCTCCGGCCTCATACACCTCGTAGCCTTCCCGGCTCAGGTAGTCGTGGACCAGTTTCCGCATGCGGCTTTCGTCATCCACAACCAGTATTTTCTTTCCCTGCATAATAATTCTCCCTGTCTCTGAGTTCTCTGTCTCTCAGTTCTGCGGAGTCTGGGTCCCGTCAGAAGCGTTGTCTGTACTGTCGGCAGTCCCGCCCGTTCCGGCATTGTCCGTACCCGAATCGACCCCGTATGTTTCGTTCAGTGTCGTCTCCCGGTCATTCAGTTCCTGCTCCCGGAGATCCAGGGCGTGTTCCTTGTCCTTGAGCTCCGTCTCCCAGGAGGAGTATTCGTTCACGATCTTCGTCCGGTAGTTCACGATGTTCGGCAGGTTCGAGGACAGGAGGATGAAGAACATGGCCCCGACCATGGCAACCAGAA
>CAZOYS010000042.1:0-12265 GCA_964584155.1 uncultured Lachnospiraceae bacterium | reverse complement strand
TTGGTCGTGGATTCGGGTACGGCCATGAATGTTGCATTTACGTTTGGAATGGACCAGCAATGCGTCGTACATCTCCTGCCCTTCGTCAGCCTTAATTTCAAAAAACCGAAAATACCAGGTTTGGAAAAAACGTCATCCCGTAGGTAATTGTTCAACATCTTCTTTATTTTACGAACTGGCCAGCCGCCCGGCAATCAGGCATCCAGGATTTCCTGAACATTCACAAGGGTCAGTTTTAGCTCTGAAAGCTCTGCCTGACGCAGCTTTTCATCAAATCCGGCTTTAGAAAACAGGTAATACTGCGGTTTTCGATTATTCTGAATCAGCCGGGTGCGCTCGACCAGCGTATTATAAATGCCGAAATCCACCGGTTCGTTTGTCCACTTGCATTCGCCGGTCAGGATTGCGTCCGGGCGGGCGCAAACAACATCAATATCTTCCTGCTGCTTGGTCGCCGGATTCGATCCCCACCAGCGGCCATAGCTGTCATAAATCGGAGATATCCGTTCTTCAGCGGTTTGCTTCATTATATATTGAAGACAGACATCTTCAAACACATGCCCGAAATAATCACTTAGATAAGGTAAAATGCGTTCCTGGTATGCTTCCGCATTCTTGTCCATAGTGATATAAAACCGGCATCTGGGAATAAAACGGTACCAGAACGCAAAAAGCGGATCTTTGATTACATAAATGGCCTTTTTGGGCGACGTCTCTTCAACCGGCATCTGCTTCTCAATAATTTCCAGAGAGACCAGATTCTTCAGGTAATTTATGAGGCCATTGGCCGGTTTGTGGATGGCGCTGGCAATCTCGTTCACCTTGTTTTGCCCGTGGGCGACGGCATCAATGATACCATTATATACGGCCGGTTCCCGCAGTTCTTCCTTCAGCAGAAAGTCCGGTTCATCGTAAAGCCCGCCGGTCGTCGACAAAAGCTCCTGCTCCACGGCTTCCTTCAGACAGGAATGCCGTGCCATAATCTCAAGATACTGCGGAATTCCACCGCAAATGCCGTAGGCATACAGTTTCTCTTCTTCGGCCCACTCCGGGAAAAATCGTATACTTTCATAATAATGCAGTGCCCGCAGTTTGATCTGTCCCGTCCGTCTGCCGTAAAGCGGGCTCTGATAATCAAAGATCTGCTTCTCCATAAAGCTCATGGACGACCCGCTCAGGATCAGGTAGAGCTGCGTTTTTTTGAACAACCCGTCAATTGCCCTTTGGATGACAGAAGAAATGGCAGGAAACGACCTCGCAAGATATGGATATTCATCAATGACAAAGACCAGTCGTTCATTTTTCGCCTTGGCCGCAAGAAACGAAAATGCGCCGTCAAAATCCGGAAACGAATCCATGCTCTGCAGGAGAGATTCTTCCGGAAAGGCTTCAGCAATTGCTGCCGTCAGCTCTTTAAGAAGAACCACCGGCTCATTCAGTGAGGCCGTATAGAAAACCGTTCGTTTTCCTCTTACAAATTCGCTGATCAGCCGGGTTTTCCCTACCCGCCGCCTGCCGTAAACAGCAATAAACTGAAATCCGTCCTGCTCATATTTTACCTGCAGATCCCGCATTTCATTTTCACGTCCGATCAACATGCCGCACTCCTTATCCGAAACGAACCTCTTTACAAGCTCAGTATATCATCAAAACATGTTTTGTCAAATCATGTTTTGACAAAGCCTCCACCTTCTACGCATTCACACAAAGTAAGTTTCAAGAGCACTCCCGTCCGCCAAAAAAGCCCTTTTAAGCAGCCTTGCTGCTTTTATCCTTGGGAATCACATAAGGATGTGACATCATATTTCTGTTTGGGCAGGCTGTCGTAATCCTTCAGAAAGCCTTTCCGCTCTTCCGTTGCATGGGCATCCTCATAGGAAACAGTCTGCGGGTAAACCACGTAGTGGGCCAGGATGACGGAAACCGCGCAGATCAGGGCGACGAGAGCGAGAACGATGACCAATATTATTATCAGAGCTGTTTTCACGATGCTTGCCTCTTTTCAGAAAGCTTCTTTGCGTGTACTCGCCATAATAGGTATTTGTCGCCACCTTCAGCTGGAAAGCCATATTTCCGAAGTTCTTGATGCCGAAAATCAAAATACCGCCTGCAGAGACTATAGTTTTCTCTGCAAGCGGTGACGGATGTCGTTCCTTCTGCCAAGAGAGGTTGGTGTTGTATGGAGCAAAAGGGACGGCTTATGTCTCTATTCCTGCACCGATACAAGAAAGGAGGGAAGGTAATTTCTTTTTCAGATTCAGATATTCGGTATCTTCTGCAGTTCCTGGTTGAGTTCGTCAATGGCTTCGGCCGGAATTTTTTCAAAGCCGAGAGCTTCGCGCACGACCATAGTGGAAGGCGGTACCATTTTTCCGTCAGATGCGTTCAGAGAAGTAAACTGCAGATATTTTTTTACAAAGGCGGCAAGTATCTCCTGTCCTCTGGGATTGCCGAGAACGCGGCCAAATGTACAATCGACGGAAAGCATGGCATCGTTGTCGCTATTCAGCATCCGTTTAAAGCGCGGTTCGGATTGCCCTTCCGGTCCGAAGCTGCCGAAAAGTTCTTTGAGCCAGGCAATGCTGTCATCCAGCCACTCCAGGGCCCGGGGGCAGACGCTGCCCTCTGTCTGAATGGAAGGATCACCTGTAGAGAAGCCGTGACCTCCGTAGGAGTAGATATGGCTCTCAAACGAGATTCCTTTATTGCAGAGGGCTTCCATAAAACGGATGGAGTTCATGACGGGAACCACGCCATCGTTGCGCGCATGAAAAATGAAGCAGGCCGGCGTATCCGCGTCAACCTCGCCGATCGTATCCGGCGCCGTCGTATTACAGCCTTTGACGTCGTCGCCCAATACGGCATAGCCGAGAATTGCGGCGTTCGGACGGTTCTTTGCCATTGTGGCCGCCGCGCCGGCCAGGTGTCCTCCGGCAGAGAAGCCGCAGACGGCGATCTGATCGGGAATAATGTGCCACTCTTCCGCATGGCTGCGAACCAGCTCCATAGCCTCTTCGTAGTCATCAAGCGGAGCCGGCCATGCCTTGTTTTCGGCAACAGAATAATGAAGTACAAAGGCATCGAATCCGGCCTTCAGATATCCCATGGCTACCGGGTCCGCTTCACGATCAGAGCAGAAATCATACCCGCCGCCGGGAATTACCATGACGGCAGGCCGGTTTTTGACCTCCCGGAATTCTCCGCCTGTCCCGAGCAGATAGGCCTCCAGTCGGGTGTTTTTTTCCTGATTCAAAGAAATTGTTCTCATCTCCATGACTGATCCTCCTTTTTTCTTCAATATTATTCCGTCAATCTCTGTTCTGTCGTTGCTGCCATACGATACTCCGCAGGTGTCTTTCCGGTTTCCTTGCGGAAAAGGCGGGTAAAGTAGGAATAATTATCATACCCCACTTTCGAGGAGATGGCGCTGATCGGGAGCCGGGTGGTTTCCAGAAGCTGCCGGGCCATCTCCAGGCGTTTTTGTATGACGTAATTCATGAAGGAGATACCGGTCTCCTTCTTGAACAGACGGGAAGCATAATCCGGGTCGAAATAGAGGATATGCTCGAGCGATTCCCGGCTGATATCTTCCATATAATGGGTATCGACGTATTCCCGGATGATATCGGCCACGCTCTTGTCCGCTTCCGTGGCCTGCACATATTTCTTTGCCGTCATGAAGATGTACTGAAAATACATCTCCAGGGAGCTGCGGGATGTGACAGCCTGCACGGATAATGTATGATAATCCTCCGTCCGGTAGAGGCGGCGGGCCTGGATGCCCTTTGTTCCCAGAAATGAATAAAGAGCCTGTACCACGTCAATCTGAAAATCGGACAGGGCTTCGTGGGACAGGGCCTTTGCGCCCGTCAGCTGATCCAGATAGTCCGAACAGAAGGCGGACGCCCCGTCAAAATCTGCACAGGCGAAAAGCTGAGCCAGGCGGTTCATGTCCGGGGCCTCAAAAGAATCATGCGGCATGCGAAAAGCACTCTGCAGCTGAACGTGGTTCAGGCTACCGAGGTCGTTTCGCTTCATTTCCTGCATGTTCGCATAAGCTTGCCTTATTCCGCCGATATCTCCGCTCAGACCGATATAGACATTGGCCGGACAATGGAGAGCACTGTCCAGATCATGTAAGAAAGACTCGCCTGCCTCCGGCCAGAAGGAATCCGGGCGGTTTACATTATTCATAAGAATAGCTGAAAATCGGTACCATTCATTGGAATCCTGGAAGAAAACGTCCCCGTTCCCGGTGTCCGGCAGGAAGGCAGCCTCCCAGATCTTTTGCAGGGTATCCCGACAGTTCTTGTCACAGTAGGTATTCAGACTGCCGTCCGAGCCCAGGAAAAAAGGGAAAAGGTCAATCATGACCGGGACAAAAGCCGCTCCTTCAGGATAGGGATTCGGCAGGCTCTCCTGCCGGCCAGGATGCAGAAAGCTCTGCCAGAAGGCTGTATATGTCCGGGACTTTTTCGATTCAGACCCGATACTGCATGTCCGAGGTCCGGGACCGGAGCTCATCTATTGGCTGCAGCAGGTCCCCTGCCCGGCGGATCTGTCTCATCTTTTTCACAATAGGCTCGTTGACAGCCGTCCATTCCGTATACCGGCGGGCCATCCGGAAGCGCTCGTTCTGCGCCTTTTTATATTCTTCGACCGCCGTCTTCACTGAGGCCGCATTCTTGCGGCGGATCTGGACGAAGGAGGAAACAGAGAAGATGACGTTGACCGCCATGATGACAGTGATGAGGAATGTCAGCACAGTGATCACCTGATACATGGAATAGGTTGTCCGGTTCTTTTTCTTCATATGAAAATTATAAAGCATTCGGAGGTCCTTGGCGAATCCCGTCGACACTTTTTCCGAATTGTGCCAGCCAAAAGTCCGAAAAGTGACATTTAAAGGAAACCGGACGGGACGTTTTACCGGAAAGTGCAAGTCCCCTTCCCTTTTTGTACTATTTTCCGTTCCGACAACCGGGTATGGTAAGGGCACAGCAAGGAAAGGACGGCCCTATGAAATCCAAAAAATCCAAAACAATGCTCCGAATCAAAAAGAGCATCCCTCTTTACATATTGCTCCTGCCCTCGGCTATATTATTATTCTGCTTCAGCTATCTGCCCCTGGGCGGCCTGGTCATGGCCTTTCAGAACTATTCGCCAAGTCTGGGCATCCTGCACAGCCCCTTCGTGGGATTTAAGAACTTCATCCAGTTCTTTCATTCCTACCAGTTCCCGATCACGATCAAAAATACGCTGATCCTCAGCTTTTACGGTATCCTGGTCGGCTTTCCCCTGCCGATTCTTCTGGCGCTGATGTGCAATCAGCTGAGGAACGGAATCTTTAAGAAGTTCTTTCAGGTGGTGACCTATCTGCCCCACTTCATTTCCACGATGGTCATGTGCGGACTGATTCTGATCTTCCTGTCGCCGAGTTCCGGGCTTTTCGCCAATATTGCCCACCTTCTCGGGAAGGAATTTCCCAACCTGATGGCGACGTCTTCCGCCTTCCCCCATATCTATGTCTGGACGGACGTGTGGCAGAACATCGGCTGGGATTCCATCATCTACCTGGCGGCCCTCTCCGCCATTGACCCGACCTACTACGAGGCGGCCACTATGGACGGGGCATCGACGATGAAGAAGATCCGTTACATCGATATCCCGATGATCCTGCCCACGGCCATGACCCTTCTCATCATGCGGGCCGGCGGTATTCTCAGCATCGGCTTCGAGAAGGTCTACCTCCTGCAGAACGTGCAGAACCTGACGTCCTCCGAGATCATTTCAACTTACGTATACAAGATGGGCCTGCAGAGCATGCAGTATTCCCTGTCCACGGCTATCGGGCTCTTCAACACCATTGTAAATATCGCTGTCCTCTTCTTTGTGAACTTCATGGCAAAGAAGCTGACCGACACGCGGCTCTTCTGATCGGGAGGTCATGACTAATGAAAAACGGGAAGACTTCTGCAAAAGTGAAAATGGGCGCCTCGGACCGGGTCACCCAGATTATTTTCTACATCATCGCAATAATAATGATCATTCTGGTCCTCTACCCCCTCTGGTTTGTCATCATTGCCTCATTTTCAAATCCGGCGGATGTGGCCAGCGGGAAAGTCTGGATCTGGCCTGCCCATATCAGCTTTGCCGGCTACAAGGAGCTCTTCAGGCAGCCGGCCATATGGACCAGCTACCGGAACACCATCATATATACGCTGGTGGCTTCCGTCGTCGGCCTGGCCGTGAACCTGCCAGCGGGATATGCCCTGTCGAGAAAAGAGCTGGCCGGAAAGAAATGGATCAATATCTTCTATCTGATCCCCATGTTCGTAAACGGCGGCCTGATTCCCACCTATTTCGTAGTCCGCGGCTTCGGCCTCTATGACAGTCCCTGGGCCCTGATCCTGCCCTTCGTGACCTCCACCTACAACATCATCGTGGCCAGGACCTTTTTCCAGAATACGATTCCCGAATCCCTCTGGGAGGCGGCCCAGCTGGACGGCTGTACGACGATCCGCTTTTTCTTCAGTTTTGTCCTGCCCCTGTCAAAGGCGGTGGTCGCTGTCATCTTCCTCTGGACAGCCGTATGGATGTGGAACCAGTGGTTCAATGCCCTGATTTACATTAAGAGTGACAACCTGATTCCCCTGCAGCTGCTCCTGCGCCGGATCCTGATTTCCAACGAATCCCTGCTGGGTGCGGCGACCGGCTCTATGGCCCAGGAACTGAGGCAGCTGTCCGACATGATGAAATACGCTTCCATCGTAATCTCTACATTACCCATAATGCTCCTCTATATCAAGGACAACATGCCGAATTTCAGCAAGATTCTGGATTCCGACCCTACCATGAAGGCCCTGGCCACGTCTTCCGACGGCCACATCTACGGCCTGCCGGCGAAGAAACCCTGCCGCCCGATCATCGCGAACCAGATGTTCATCAACAAGACCTGGCTGGACAATCTCGGCCTGTCCGTTCCTACGACCTATGATGAGTATGTGAAATGCCTGGAGGCCTTCCGGGACCAGGATGCGAACGGCAACGGGGATCCGACCGATGAAATTCCCTATGGCAGAGGCTATGCGGATCCTGTCATGTTCTACTGCCTGCCCTTCGGGACCACAATCGGTGCCGACAATACTTATGACATGACTATCAAGGACGGAAAACCGGAATATATCCCGATCTCCGACAGCTACAAGAACGGTCTTGAAGCCATGCATCAGGCCTACGTTGACGGTCTGATCGATCAGGAGATCTTCACCCAGGACGATTCCATGCGGGATGCCAAGCTCATGGCGGAGACCCCTATCGTCGGCTCCGCAGCCGGCTGGACCGCGGACTCCACCTTCGGAGCGAATGCAGACCAGTACATTGCCCTTCGTTTACAATACATCCGGCAGATGGCAACCGTTCCCTGATTCCTGCGGAAAGGCAGTATATTCTCCGCCTGATCGGGACCGCTTCAACAGATACTGCTGAAAATGGAAGTAAGCGGGGTAAGGGCAGTGCCGGAAGCGGAACCGCTTCGCTGAAAAACGGACAGGGAAGTTCCCTGTCCGCTGAAATACTAATTGACGGCTCGCCGGCCGCAGGTGCCTATGAGGTCTCATGTGATGCAAGGAACATTCGGCTGACTCTGCCCCCGGTTCCCGTATCAAAAGAAATCCGTATCCGCCTTAACAATGTCGCCCGGCGCGAAAATGACTGGAAATCCGAAGTCCTCGCCCTCCTCTCTTCTTTCTGGGGCAGCACCCTGGAAAAGGACCGCCTGAACGGCCTTCTGCAGAAGAGCCCGGATGCGGAAACATTTGCAATAGGTCTTCAGAAAATGGACATCGATGAGACGCTGAAGGATGCCATTACAGAACTTCTATAATTTCTTGTCTTCTTTCCCCAGCAATTTTGCGAACTCCTCTTCCGGCACCGGCTTGTAGAAATAATATCCCTGAATCATCTCGCATCCGGCGTCTTTCAGGAATTCGACCTGCTCTTCCGTTTCGACGCCTTCCGCGATGATGTCGCTCCCGAGGTCGTGAGCCAGGGCGATGGTCGAACGGATGATGGCTTCCGACGCCCGGCTCTTCCCGATTTTCCGGATGAAGCCCATATCAAGCTTCACGGTGTCGAATTCAAAGGATTCGAGCGTGGACAGGGAAGACATGCCGGAGCCGTAGTCGTCTAGGAGAATCTTCACGCCCAGAGAACGCATCAGACGGAGGAAATCCATAGCCGCGTCTCCTATGTCCGCATAGGCGGATTCCGTGACTTCCAGTTTCAGCATGAAGGGCGGAAAGGGGATGGTTGAGAATAATGTCTTCGCCTTCTCAATGAGCAGCGTATCAAAAAAGTCTATTCGGGAGAGATTGACGGAAACGGGGACCAGGTGCTCTCCCGCCTGAAAGCGCACTGCCTGAAACGAGGCAACGGACTCCAGCATGAAGGTATCGAGAACCGGCGTCTTTCCTGTTTCCTCGAACAGGGGAATGAATTCGCCCGGGGAGATCATTCCCAGGTCGTGATGCTGCCAGCGGATCAGGGATTCCGCAGTGACGATCTCTCCGCTTTCCGTATCCACGATGGGCTGATAATATGTCTTGAATTCCTTCTGCTTCACGGCATCGGAAAGCTCGGAAACGAATTGGCCCCGCCGGATATAGGCTTTCTGCATGGCATCATCGAGCACTTTCCAGCTGCAGGCGGCATCCTCCCGGATGCTCTTTTCCGCTATGCGGGCCCTGTCGATGAGGTCACTGACACTCTGCTCTTTCGAGCGCACGCCGACAATACCGCAGCGTATGGTAAACGAATACTTGCGGTACTTCTCCTTATACGTCTGGTCTGCAAGGCGTCCGAGAGTGTCTTCCCGGATGTTTTCATTATTCGTAAGGAAAACGAAATGGTCATTCTCCAGGCGGCAGAGGAAGCGGGGGTGAAATATCTCTCCGATCAGGGACTGGACCATGAAGATCACCATATCCCCGGACTGCTGCCCGAAAAGGTCGTTTATGGTCTTGAAGCCCCTGATGTTCGTATAGACCAGGGAATAGGCAGACGCATCCTCTGCCTCCCGGAGGAATTTTTCGGCGGCCTTGAGAAAACCGGTCCGGGAAAATGTGTCTGTCATCCAGTCCCGGTCAATGGCTTCCGTTGTGTTGAAAACATAGCCGAACAGGTGGCTGCCGGCCGGCAGAATGCGAAGGTCCGCGGAATGCCTGCTTCCGTCCGTTTCATAGTGGAATGTCCGGGAGAAAGATCCGTATCGCTCTACTTCATCGACAACGTCGGGAAGATGCGTGAGGTCAATGACGGCCTGCTTTTCCTCTTCCACAATGATGCGTTCGGACAGAAAGCGTACCAGAGACTGAAAATCCGGTGTGCATACCGGATCCAGCCCGTAATTTTTCAGGAAATCGCTGACATAGGAAAAAGCTATGAGGCCGGACCGGCTGTCCATTGAAAAAGCGGCGGAATACCCCTGTCCCAGGAGTGCCTGCCAGACTTCCGGCTCTATTCCGGTGGAGATATCCCGCACGGTCCCCTTATCTATGATCTCCCCGGCCCCGAAAAATTCCGTGATCCCGCCGTGGATGAAGAAATAGGACCCGTCTTCTATGAAGTACAGGGGGGCTTCTCTGCTCATCGGGAGCAGGATGTCGTCGTAATAGTTTTTTCCGTCCAGAGTGAGGCTCCGGAAATACGCGGCATGCGGGACGATATGGAGGGGCGTGATGCCGAGACCGGGCAGGCGGGCTGGGAACTCTTCTTCCTCAGTCTCACCGGGCAGCTCCAGTATCTGCATGGTCTCGTCGGCCGCATTGAGCGAACCGGCGGATAGTCCGATGAAAATCCCGTCAAACTTTTTCAGAAGTTCACGGAGATGAATTTCATTTATGAAGGCGTTCTCCGTAGGCCCGTGTCCGCCGGACAGGAAGATAACGTCTGCCCGGGGCACGAGATCTCCGGTGCGGTCCGCTGTCCGCCGGTCGAGAATCTGCACTTCTTCGACGGGGAAGCCGGCATCGGAAAATGTGACTGTCATCTGCCGCGCGACCGCATCGGCTTTTGCCGCATCCTCAGGATCTGCTGCCACGACCAAAAGCCGGGCCGGGGATTTCCAGAAGGCCCTCAGCCTGTCGGCGAAGCCGTTCTCATTCATGAGCGGCGTCTTTCCCCTGTAATCTTCTCCCCGAAACGGTACAAACGAACTTGTCAGGAATGAAATCATTGTTTTCCCCCGGATTTTTACGAACGGTTGGCTGCGAATTCATACACATTATATCGCATTTTAAGGAAATGCTCCCTATGATCGGTACGTAAAAAAGGCCGCCCGCAGAATTTTTTTCTGCAGGCGGCCTTCATATGTTGTAAAATACCGGTACTGAAAACCCGGAAAGATACGGAGAAAAAGAAAAAATGAATGAAGACCTTTTTGAATTTCTGAAAAAGAGCCCTACCGCTTACCAGGCTGTCGATGAGATTGCAAAGCGGCTCACTGCAGCCGGATTTCAGCCGCTTTCCATGACTGAAGTGTGGAAGCTTGCGCCAGGCGGACATTATTATGTAACCCAGAACGGCACGGCCGTCATTGCTTTCACTGTCCCGACAGGAAAGCCGGAGCAGGTCAAGGCGGCCGCTTCTCACAGCGATTCCCCGGCATTCAAGATCAAGGCAAATCCGGAAATGACGGACAGGACCTATGTGCGGCTGAATGTAGAGAAATACGGCGGTATGCTGGTCTCCCCCTGGTTTGACCGGCCGCTTTCCATCGCCGGCCGCGTCATTGTTTCCGAAGGCAACCGCCTGATCTCCCGCCTGGTCAATATTGAAAAAGACCTGCTTATGATTCCGTCCCTCTGCATCCATTTCGACAGGACGGCCAACGACGGGCACAAGTTTGATATTCAGAAGGAAGTGCTCCCCGTTGCCGGCGAAGCAGCGGATGCCGGGCTTTTGAAAAAGGCCGTCGCAGAGAATGCAGGCGTTCTTCCGGATGCGATCATCTCATCGGACCTCTTTATGATCAACCGCGATCAGCCGACGGCCTGGGGCCTGCAGGACGAATTCATCGCGTCTCCCCGCATTGACGACCTTGAATGTACCTATGCAGACCTCATGGGCTTTCTGCAGGCAGAAAAGACAGCAAGCCGCACCATAAATGTCTATGCCGTTTTTGACAACGAAGAAGTCGGCAGCCGGACGAGACAGGGGGCGGATTCTTCCTTCTTCCGCGATACCCTGGAACGGGCTGCATTCTCACTGGGCCTTTCCGGAGAAGAATTCCGTGCCGTCATTTCCCGGAGCTTCGTCCTTTCCGCCGACAACGCCCACGCTGTCCACCCGGCTCACACAGACAAATATGACCCCGTAAATCAGCCTGAGATGAACGGCGGTCCGGTCATCAAGTATAATGCCGCCCAGAAATATACGACGGACGCGGTCTCCGCAGCGGTCTTCAAGACAATCTGCAGGAAAGCGGATGTACCCTTTCAGGAATTTACAAATAACTCCGATATTGCCGGCGGTTCCACGCTTGGAAACCTTCTGAATGCTACCTTCCCGGCGCCTACAGTTGATATCGGCCTTGCACAGCTGGCCATGCACTCTCCGCTCGAAACGGCAGGCGCAAAAGATCCGGACTACCTGACAAGGGCTGTCAGGGAATTCTATGAAACAGACATTGCCGTAAACGGGCAGGAAATCCGGCTCGGATAATCCTTTCCTGAGAGACCGGCCGCAAAAAGGCCGGTCTTTTTCAGTTTCAGATATTCGGTATCTTCTGCAGGTCCTGATTGAGCCTCCATGACAGTTCCCTTCATATTTCACACAGGTTTTCATACAAAGCCCTGCAGCCGATGACAATGTCCTGATACGCCGCCTCAAAATCCCGTGTGTACCAGGGGTCCGCAACGCTGCGGTTTACGCCGGCCCAGTCTAAGAGCCGTGACATTTTCCCGTCCGGGTCTCCGCCGCAAATATACTGCATATCCCGGAGGTTTTCATTATCCATGCCGATGAGATAGTCGTAGCATGAATAATCTTTTCGTGTCAGCAGGACGGCCCGTTTGCCTTCGCAGTCCAGACCGTGCTGCCTGAGCACTTCCTTCATCGGCGGATAGACCGGATTTCCGACTCCGCCCCATATTTCATCTTCTGTCGTCGCCGCGGAAGCAATGACGAAGAAATCTTCCTGCCCCGCCTTTTTCACGATGTCCTTCATGACAAATTCGCAGGCAGGCGAACGGCAGATGTTGCCGTG
>CAZOYS010000041.1:0-12350 GCA_964584155.1 uncultured Lachnospiraceae bacterium | reverse complement strand
TCGAGCACGCGGCCCGCGCCATGGGCATGGTTCCCTATTATTTATACAGGCAGAAGAACATGGCCGGGAATCTCGAGAATACGGGCTACGCCCTGCCGGAGAGGCCCTGCCTATACAACATCTTGATAATGGAGGAAAAACAACCTATAATTGCCTGTGGTGCCGGCGGCGCGTCGAAATATACTATTGACGGGACGAAGACCGACCGCAGCGAAAACGTCAAGGACCCGGAGGAATATATTAAGCGGGTCGACGAAATGATAGAGAGAAAACGAGAAAAACTGAAGGAGCTCAAATGGCTTTAAAAAAGAAACCGGTCAACGGCATGAAGGACGTCCTCCCGGACGAGGCCCTTGTCCGCGACTATGTGACAGGCATCATCAAGGACACCTACCGCAAATTCGGCTTCACCCCGATTGAGACCCCCCTCATGGAGGACATCGGAAACCTGTCCAATAAGCAGGGCGGGGAGAACGAGAAGCTTATATTCAAGGTTTTAAAGAGGGGCGAAAAGCTCCACCTCGATACGGCAGAGACGGAAGCCGATGTCGTCGACTACGGCATGAGATATGACCTCACCGTCCCCCTTTCGAGATTCTATGCCAACAATGAAAACGACCTGCCCAAGCCCTTTAAAGCTTTGCAGATCGGACCCGTTTTCCGGGCGGACCGGCCCCAAAGGGGGCGCTACCGCCAGTTCACCCAGTGTGATATCGATATCCTCGGCGAGCCCAGTAACCTCGCTGAAATAGAACTCATCTCCGCCACGACCGCGGCCCTCGGAAATATCGGCTTCAAGGGCTTTGCCGTCCACATCAATGAGCGGCGTATTTTAAAGGAAATGGCCTTTTACGCAGGTTTCCCGGAAGAGGACTTCGACGAGGTCTTCATTATTCTCGACAAGATGGACAAGATCGGCCTCGAGGGCGTTGAGGCTGAGCTTACGGAAGCCGGGTATTCCGCAGAATCTGTCGACAAGTACACGGACCTCTTCAAGAAGCTCGACGGCATCACAAAGGTATCCGAAGGCCTCTCCGTACTGAAGGGGGTTCTCGGGGACTTCTATGACGACGAGGTGGGACAGAGTCTGACGGAAATAGAGACGGCCGTGAGCGCTGTCGCTTCCGCCGATTTTCAGCTGGTATTCGACCCGACTCTCGTCCGGGGCATGTCCTACTACACGGGCACGATTTTCGAAATCCGCATGCCCGAGCTCGGCATCTCCTGCGGGGGCGGCGGCCGCTATGACAATATGGTGGGCCTTTTCGCCGGCCACCCGGTACCTGCCTGCGGCTTTTCCATAGGATTCGAGAGAATAATATTAATTCTCATGGAGCAGGGATTCACCGTGCCCGGCTCAACGGGAAAGACGGCCTTCCTCATAGATAAGAAGTGCAGTCCCGAGATTGTGGCCTCCGCCATGAAGGAAGCGGCCGAAAAAAGGGCAGCAGGCGAGACAGTGCTTGTGACGCGGCGGGCCAAGAACGTGAAGTTCCAGAAGGATACGCTCACGGCCGAAGGCTACTCGGAGTTTAAGGACTTTTACGCAGAATAGATTGGAGAAACATATCATGATGCAGTCACGGACCCATACGTGCGGGGAACTCCGCATCGGGGACGCAGGAAAAACGGTCACTCTGGCCGGCTGGCTTGAAAACTTCCGCGAGGTATCGGCTACCCTCGGTTTCGTCGTCCTCCGGGACTTCTACGGAACGACCCAGATCGTTGCCGAGACGGAAGAGATGATGGGGATTTTCAAGGACATCACGAAGGAGTCCACGATTCAGGTCACGGGCACGGTCCGGGAGCGGTCGTCGAAGAACCCCAAGCAGGCCACCGGCGACATAGAGGTGGTTCCTTCTGAGGTGAAGGTCCTCGGCAAGAATATCCACGCCAGCCTGCCTTTTGAAATCAACCATTCGAAGGAGGCCGATGAGACGGCTCGCCTTCAGTACCGCTATCTCGACCTTCGAAATCCGGGGGTGAAGAAGAATATTATCCTTCGGAGCCAGGTCATTGCGGCCCTGCGGGAAGCCATGATTGCCCACGGCTTCATGGAGATTACGACACCGATACTTACGGCTTCTTCTCCCGAGGGCGCGAGAGACTATCTCGTTCCGGCCAGAAAGCATCCCGGAAAGTTTTATGCCCTGCCCCAGGCGCCCCAGCAGTTCAAGCAGCTTCTGATGACGGCCGGCTTCGACCGCTACTTCCAGATCGCTCCCTGCTTCCGCGATGAGGACGCGAGAGGAGACCGGTCGCCGGGAGAGTTCTACCAGCTCGATATGGAGATGGCCTTCGCCAGTCAGGAAGATGTCTTCTCCATCATGGAGGATGTCCTGCCGCCGATCTTCGCCAAGTACGGAAAGTATGACCGGGCGTCGGGTGCGCCTTTCAAGAGGATTCCCTATCTGGAAGCCATGGAGAAGTACGGGTCGGACAAGCCCGACCTCCGCATTGACCTTACGGTCCAGGATGTGACGGGTGTCCTCAAGGATACGGGGTTCGGCCCCTTCGCATCGATGGATGAAAACGGGGAGGATCGGAAAGTCGTCATCAAGGCCGTTGTCGTATCCGGCTTTGAAGGCTCCCGCAAGTTCATTGACAAGACCCTCGCTGACGTCGAGGTTCAGGCCGGGGATAAGCCCTACTGGTTCCGGGTCGACGAGAACGGTGACATTGTCGGCGGCATTTCGAAATTTGTGACCCCTGTGAAGGACGCAGTCGTTTCTGCATTATCCTTAAAGCCCGGTGATTTCGTAGGCATTTCCGCAGGGAAGCTGCGGGCTGCTCAGAAGACGGCCGGTGTCCTTGTAAAGACCCTCGGTGCCGCCGTGCCCGGCCATATGGACAAGGAGCAGTACGCCTTCTGCTGGATCTGTGACTTCCCCATGTATGAAATCGGGGAGGAATCCGGGGAGCTGGAGTTCTGCCACAACCCCTTCTCCATGCCGAATGGGGGCCTGGAAACGCTTCTTAAAGCGGAACGGGGCGAGATCGATCCTCTGTCCATCACGGCAGATCAGTACGACATCGTCTGCAACGGAATCGAGCTTTCGTCCGGCGCTGTCCGGAACCATGATCCCGAGATCATGGTCAAGGCCTTCGAGCTCGTCCGCCTCGGAGAAGAGGACGTGAAGTCCCGCTTCCCGGCCATGTACAACGCCTTCACCTACGGGGCACCGCCTCACGCAGGCATCGCGCCCGGCGTGGACCGCATGGTCATGCTGCTTTCGGGAGAAGATAGTATCCGCGAGGTCATTCCCTTCCCCATGAACAAGAATGCCCAGGATATCATGATGGGCGCTCCTTCAGAAGTGACTCAGGCCCAGCTCGACGAGCTGCACCTCAAAACCACCGCTGTAGAAGAGTGAGGTAAAGTAATCTATGGATACGGATCAGGAAAGAATCGAAAGAAACCGGAAGAAGATGGCCATCACCCTCTCTCCCGAGTCAATGAAGAATGACTCCAGAGCCAGCCTCATCATCTACGGGCTGAGCTTCGTTGGCATCGTCATCACGTCCTGGGCGGCTTCGGCCATCAGCATTCCCGCCATAATTGCCATGGCGGCTGCCTTCTGTGTCTGCGTCTGGGTGTATGCAGCGAAGGGCGACGAGGAGAATTCCAGGACCATGATGGCTTCGGCCTATCTGCTGGCCTACATTGTGTCTTTTTTCACCATACCGACGGACATCTATCCCTTCGCCATCATCACCTGCTTTGCCCTCATGATCTATCAGGATGTGCTGCTGGTGCGGTGCGGAGTATATGCGACCATTGTCATCCATGCCATCGGCCTGATTCGGGATGCCGTAAACGGCGGCTTCTCCAAGGGCGACACCCTGATGATTGTAGTCACTGTGGCCGGTGCCTATTTCGCCATCACGGTTGTGAAGCGCATCTATCTTTCCACGGATGCAAACCTCTCCCAGATCAATGAGAAGACGGCGGCTGCCCTGGCTGTAGCCGAGAAGGTCACGGACCTTTCGAACCAGATTGCGGACCGCTTCACGGTCATCACGGAGGGCATAGAGGACATCTCCGTCCAGGCCAATGACAACCGGGATGCCCTGAAGGAAATCTCTTCCACTTCCGCCACGAACAGCGAAGAGGCCAAGAACCAGTCCGACATGACCCAGAATATCTATGCGGCGGTCGAGGAGACGAATGCGAACGCCATCCATGTCCAGGAAGACGCCACTAGAGTCTATGACACCGTCAAGTCCGGCGTGGCCCTGTCCCAGACCATGAAGGAGCATTCGGCCCAGGTCACGGAAGAAATCAATGCGACCCGGGAAGCTGTCGGCAAGCTCGTCGACGAGGTCAAGGACGTCGACTCCATCACGGACACCATTCTTTCCATTTCAAGCCAGACGAACCTGCTCGCTCTCAATGCTTCCATTGAGGCGGCCCGGGCAGGCGAGGCCGGCAAGGGCTTTGCCGTTGTCGCAGACGAAATTCGAAAGCTTGCAGAGGAGACCCGCCAGTCCACGGAGCAGATTTCAGACATTGTGTCGAAGCTTACGACCATGGCCCATGACTCTTCCGAGGCCCTGAATTCGGCTGTTGACGGCATCACGACCCAGATCAGCCAGATCGAGGAAGTGAACCAGTCCTTCGAAGCCACGAGCGGAGACGTTTCGGAGCTTAAGTCCATGGTGGACGGCATCCTTGATGCCATAAATGAAATCTCTAAACATACGGGCGTCATTGCGGACTCTGTCGTTTCCGTATCCGAAAACTCCGGCAAGATGAACGAGCTTACGGACAAGGGCGAGGCCGAGGCCGAATCCATCTATGAGATCATCACCCAGTTCAAGGACACGATTGCCGAGCTGAATAAGGACATCGAAGAACTGAAGCAGACGGTTTCGGAGAATTGAAATAGGAATTGATTTGACTGCCGGCCGCCCGATGGGCGGCCGGTTTGCAGTTTTGCAGGAGTGCAGTTGGACTTTTGCGGCTGATCTGGAGATTTTTGTATGGCAGAAATTGTACACCCGCTTGGAAACAAGACTACGGCGGATTCGCAGAATGAGTGGATCCGCAATATTTCCTACGAAGACATCAATGGGGAGGGGCGTCTCTTCGGGGGCCGCCTCATGGAGTGGATTGACGAGGTGGCCGGCGTCTGCGCCATCCGCCACTGCCAGTCCTATGTGACGACGGCCGCCGTGGACAATCTCGTCTTCAAGCACGGGGCGGTCTTAAACGACATCCTCGTCATTGTGGCGAAGGTGACCTATGTGGGGAATACTTCTCTTGAGGTCCGGGTGGATACCTATGTGGAGGACGTGAAAACGGGCCTTAGGTCCCCCATTAACCGGGCCTATGTGACGGAGGTCAGTATAGATGACGAGGGGCATCCCCAGACAGTCCCCTTCGGGCTCATTCTATCGGGTCCCGGCGAGGAGGCCGAGTGGGAGGCCGCTAAAAAAAGAATTGCACTGCGTAAGCAGAGAAGGCTGGAAGGATTCTGACAAAAAAGGGCCGGGGAGCTTTTGCTCCCCGGCCCTGCCGCAATCAGGCGGTTTATCTGGCCATCAGCTTTGTAATCTGTCCCACATACATGGTATGGATGCTGTCGTCCTTGTACCACTTGTCCGGCATGTCGGAGCCGGCAGCCGTGAAGTTTTCCGTAGGAAGGTCGAGGCAATAGAGCTTCTTACAGAGGATGACGAAATTCGCCTCGTCTATGAAGGGAATCTCGTCCTCAATATTGACATGGAGGCGGGCGTTTTTGATCTTGTCCTCATCGCGGCCGGAGACCTGCCCTAAGTATTTCAGAGCGCCCTTATAGGTGTCGTTGAAAAAGGAAATCGAGAAGGAATCCTGGGCGTCGAGAAACTCCTTCGTGTAGCGGGACTGACGGACATAGATCGTGGCCGTATGGCAGCCCCAGAGCTCGCCCATGGCCCCCCAGGCAATCGTCATGGCATTGACTTTCCGGTCATTCATGGCGGTGAGGGCCCCCCACTGCTTACCGTAGAGGGTGAAGGGGTTTATTTCGAGATCATCGACAGTCATTGGCTGGAATACGTGCATTTCAACTACCTCGTTTCATTCATGAATTTTTCTTCAAGAAAAGACGGGGATTTTTCGGATTTCTCTCCCCGGTCTTTGCTGTAAGAATACCACATATCGGGCGTTTGGGGAATTATATTATTCATGAATAATGGAAAACCCTGCACAAACGGCTACACGCACAAAGACTTGAAAAACGTCCGGGAAAGACTGATAATGGCTTGCGAAAGAAAAAAGATTGATTTTCGCAGACGCAGGCCAGAGCGGATGCGAAAGATACAGAAAAACCTGGAGGAAGAAGAATGGATATCCGATTTGAAAAAGCAGCGAAACTGAAGGAGAAGCCCGATCAGAACAAGCTCGGCTTCGGCAAGTACTTCACGGACTACATGTTCGAGATGGACTGGGATCAGGGTCAGGGCTGGCACGACGCGAGAATCACTCCGTACGCGCCCATCGAAATCGAGCCCGGCTGCGTGATTCTGCACTATGCCCAGGAGACCTTCGAGGGCCTGAAGGCCTATCGGAGAGAGGATGGGAAGATTCAGCTCTTCCGCCCCGAGATGAACGCCAAGCGGATGCAGAATAGTAATGACCGTCTCTGCATGCCCAAGGTTGAGGTTGAAGACTTCGTCACCGCCATCAAGGAACTCGTCAAGGTCGAGAAGGACTGGGTGCCTTCGCTTCCCAATACTTCGCTTTATATCCGTCCTTTCATGTTCGCGACAGAGGAGGCCCTCGGCGTACACCAGGCCACTTCCTATAAGTTTCTGATCATCACCAGCCCCGTCGGCACCTACTATGCGGAAGGTCTCGACCCGGTCAAAATCATGATCGAGGACGAGCTGGTTCGGGCCGTTCAGGGCGGCACCGGCTTCACCAAGTGCGGCGGCAACTACGCCGGCTCCATCGCCGGTCAGGTCAAGGCCGAGAAGGAAGGCTATGATCAGGTTCTCTGGCTGGACGGCGCTACCCGGACCTATGTCGAGGAAGTCGGCTCCATGAACATTATGTTCAAGATTGACGGGGAAATCTACACGGCTCCCATCGAGGGCACCGTACTTCCCGGCGTCACGAGAGACTCCATGATTCACCTCCTTCGTGACTGGGGCTACAAGGTCAATGAGACCCACCTCAAGGCCACGGATCTCATGGCTGCCGGCCATGACGGCAAGCTCGAAGAAGTCTTCGGCACCGGTACCGCAGCGGTCATCACCCCTGTCGGCAAGCTCAAGTTCAAGGACGATGTCGTCACGATCAACGACATGAAGACCGGAGAACTGACCCAGAAGCTCTACGATACCCTGACCGGAATCCAGTGGGGCAAGCTGCCGGATAAGTACGGATGGACAGAAGTCGTTTGCTGAAATAAATTGATTTTCTAATGCGATAAAAGCGAAATACGCGGAACCCTTCGGGTCCCGCGTATTTCGCTTTTATCGCATAAAAAAACCATCCCGGGGGAGGATGGCCTTTTTAAAAGGGGGGTTATAAAAATATAAAGGGGAAAACGTTAAGAAATACGGTTAGGGGGGATGTATTTCTTAATGCTCCTTTAATATACTCCCGGAACCCAATTCCGACAATGTTTCAATCCCACAAAACTGACAAAAAAACGGAGCCGGTTTTGTGCAAAATTATGGAAACGATTTCAGGCCATGTGGAAAGTACCTGAATTTTTACCAATAGGGTGCAATTTGCCCTTAAATCGGGTATAGTATACGTGGTGCGTACTGTCCTGCACTATTGTTTCAGCGCGGCAGTGCGCAGACAAAAAACGGTGAAATACCCGATGGAGAGACTTTTTCAATGGCAGATTCCGGAATCTTCGGTCAGGGAGAGGATATTGCCTCCCTGCTTTTGATTTTTTCACAGGCAAATCATATCTATCTCATGGAGTACGAGCCTTCGGGCCGCCCTTCCTCCCCCTTCCCCGGCAGCAGTGACGAAGAGGCTGTTCTGAACAGCCTGGTGACACCCGAGATGCAGCGCCTTCTTGTGGCTTCCTTTTCGGACGGCGGGATAGAGGACTGCATAGAGGGAGAGACAAATACTGACTATATCCGCATGAAAGGCCTTTCTCTCCGGGATTCAGCCGGAAAGCTGGTCCGGATTTTCTCCGTTATCGGTGTCATTGAAGAAGCCATTACAGAGCTTGACGATGTGCCGGCCTGCCTCCGGCGGACGGACGGGGCATCGTTTGATTCCTCCGTCCTTCTGCTTCGGGACTTCCTTCATGTATATACGGACCAGCACAAGGAGAATATCACTCTTTCGAACCGCCTGAAGGAGACGGAGGAGACGGGAGACCGGCTCGAGGGCCAGCTGAAGCGGAACGAGGTCATGACGGAAATCCTGAAGATGCTGGAATCCGAAGGGGACTTCGTCAAAGTCGCCGACGATATCCTGAAGGTGGCCGGGGCCTACAGCAAGGTCTCAAACGCCTTTCTGCTGCGCCTTTCCCCGGACGGGCTGTCCGCCGACATGATTTCCGAGTGGCATGCTGAAGGGGCACGGCCTCTGATCCGGGATTTCCAGGGACGGGAGGTTTCCGACCTTCCCTTCATGACGGAACGGCCCTATACGGTGTCCTCTGATTCCGTCATGCCGAAGGCCTTCCGGGACTTCTTCGATTCCTATGACATGAAGGCCGGCATTTTTCTTCCGGTCCGCATCAACGGAACTGTGGGCATGTACCTGGGGTTCACGGTGGCCGGAGAGGAGCGGCACTGGGGAGTGGAAGAGCTCCGCTTCTGCGACGACGTCCGCCGGGTCATCTCGACGGTCCTTGTGAAGCGGGTGACGAAGAATTCCCTTGCTTCCTCCTATGCGGCTCTCGATGCCATTCTTGAAAACACGGGCTCCGGTATTTCGGTTTATGATCCCCGGAAGAAGGTCTTTCTCTATTCGAACAGCAAGTTCCAGCAGATGTTTTCCGACGCTGCCGACCGGACGGCTGTCGAGGAAGTGCTGGCCGTGCCCCGGGAATCCGGCTCCGTCATTTCAGAATACTATGCCGAGGACTCGGCCCGTTTCTATACGATTTCCTTTGCGGTCATCCGCTGGGTGGACGGGCGGGAGGTCTCCATGGCCACGTTTTCGGACATCACGGACCTGAAGGCCTACCAGAAGACCATAGAGGACCAGGCCAATACGGACTTCCTGACGGGTCTTTCCAACCGCCTGAAGTTCGAGAATGATGTTGCCGACGAGGTCCGGTCCGCCGTCCGCTCGGGCGACAACGGCACCCTTCTCTATATTGATCTCGACGACTTCCGGGCCATTAATGACGGTCTCGGCCACCACGTGGGCGACGCCCTTCTGAAAGAAGCGGCTGAAGCCTTAAACGTTATCTGCGGCAGCCGGGCCAAGGCCTACCGCCTGGGCGGGGATGAGTTCGCCGTCATCGTTCCGGCCAAGCATCACGACCTGTCTGAGAAAATCATAGAGCTTATAAAACGCCGCTTCGGTCAGCCCTGGAGCCTGGAGTCCTCCGAATACTACTGCACCACGTGCATGGGCGTTGTGGACTTCCCCCGGGACGGGACCCGGTCCGAGCTTCTCATGCAGCGGGCCGACCTTTCCCTCCGAATCGCGAAGGGGAAGGGTAAGGGCATCATAGAATATTATGCAGCTTCCCAGCCAGAGAGCCTGACGAAGCGGCTCGACATAGAGCGGGCCATGCGGGGGGCTGTGGACAGGGGCTGCTCGGAATTTCTCGTCTACTACCAGCCTCTCATCGACGTCACGAAGCCGGACCGGCCATGCTGCGGTGCAGAGGCCCTCGTGCGCTGGAAGTCTTCTGAGCTGGGCTTTGTCTATCCGGGCGAGTTCATACCCGTGGCGGAGTCCCTCGGCCTCATTGTCCCCATAGGGGAGCATGTACTCATAGAAGCCTGCAAGCGGTGCAAGTACTGGAATGACTTCGGCCATCCGGAGTACAAGATCCACGTCAACCTCTCCATCGTGCAGCTCCTGCAGAGGGACATCGTGGCGACTATCAAAAACGCCATAGACTACACGGGCATCCTGCCGACTAATCTGACTCTGGAAGTTACGGAGTCCCTGGCGGCCAAGGATATGGAGAAAATGGTGGCCGTACTGAGGGAAATCAAGGCCCTGGGCGTCCGCCTGGCCCTCGACGACTTCGGAACCGGCTATTCGTCATTGTCCCGCCTCAAGGACATGCCCATGGATGTCATCAAGATTGACAAGTCCTTCGTGGACAATGTAGGGCAGGACGTCTTCTCCAATGCCTTTGTCAAGACGGTCGCCGACCTGGCCGACTCCATCGATATGGACGTCGTCGTCGAAGGCGTCGAGGCCGAGAAGCAGGAGGAGGCTCTCGAGACCATGAACGTGAACATCATCCAGGGCTACCTCTTCGACAAGCCCCTGACCCAGGAGGATTTCGAAGCGAAATACGTCGACTGAGAAAGCGGCGGAATGCGGCCTTTCTGCAAGGCAGAAGGTCCGTACTGAATATCTGTTTTACATTATTCATAATCCATGGAAAAGAAGAAACGGACAGCATGGAATATCATACGGGTCATCGTGTGCGGCGCAGTACTCATGTTCTGCGTCTATTCCCTGTTCGTAAAAGTCGGCCGGGAAAATCAGCACATCACGACCTACGACGTGGATTCCGGCTGGAAGGTGACTATAAAAGATACCCTGTATTCCAATGTCACCTTAAGCCGCTTCGATAAGCCCCAGCACTACGAGCGGGGCGATATCGTTACTATGGAGCGGCGTCTGCCCGCCCAGTTTCCCCTTCATGCCGGCATTCGCATACGGGTCCATCAGGCCGAGGTCCGGGTCTACGTGGACGGCCTTGAGATTTATGATTACGGAAGAGAACGCTTTCAGTACGGGAAGTACCTGGGCAGCGGCTACCACTTCATTCAGCTGCCGGACGGGAGCGCGGGGAAGAAGCTCCGCATCGTGCTTATTTCCTCCGAGAAGCGGTCATCAATGGCCCTGCCGGACATGAAGGCGACGAGTACAGCTGACATGTACCGGAGCTTCATGGCGGATAACCTCCTCGGGGTCTATTTCAACCTCTTCTCCCTCCTCCTGGGTGTCGTCCTTCTCGTCATTTCCATGGCCTTTGTGGGCATGAACCGGTCCTACCTCGTCCTGACGGCGACCGGTCTTTTTTCCATCGTCATCAGCCTCTGGTCCCTGTGCTACGAGAAGGTCTTCGAGCTATTCGGCATGCCGGTTTCCGTCATTTCGGTCATCGAGTATATCTGCCTCTACACGCTGCCCTTTCCCTTCCTTTTTCTCATGCTGGAAATCCGGAGGGATATTCCCAAGGACCGGAAGCGACTGCTGCACATACCGGCCCTTACCTGCCTCTGCTTCCTGATCATAGCCCTCTTTTTCCACTTCACGGACTATATGCATCTGCCGAAGATGGTCAGTGCCTACCACGGAATTGCCCTGATTGTCTATATCGTGGCCATGGTCATCATCTATAAGCCTTTCCGGAAACAGACGGCGGCTGAGCGGATTTTCACGGTCGGACTGTGTTTTCTGCTTTTCACGGGGGCGTTTGAAATCGTCCGCTTCAACCTGCAGATCCGCTTTTCGTCTGTGGCGGCACTGCAGGTCACCTATTTTCCCATCGGCGTCCTTGTTTTCGTGGCGGCGACATTATTCTCCTACCTGATGACGACGTTCCGCCGGGTCATCAACGCCCAGGAAATGGCCACGCTGGAGGAACTGACCTACATGGATTCCATGACGGGAATCTATAACCGCAAGAAGGCCAATGAACGCATGGCTGAGGCCGATGCGGACAGGGACACACCCTATGCCATCGCCTATTTCGACCTGAACGGGCTCAAGAAGACGAACGATACCTACGGGCATGAGGAGGGGGACCGGCTGATCACGAGCCTGGCCCGGATACTGAAGCAGGCCTTCTTCGGCATCGGGGACGTCTTCCGCATGGGCGGGGATGAGTTCCTCGTCCTTGTGACCGGAGACAAGGCCGGGGGCATGGAAACTGCCATTAAGACTGTGGTTTCCATGGAGGGGGCAGCGTCAGATGGCTGCAAGACTCCGGTGGACGCTTCTTACGGGGTGGCCTATTCTGCCGAGATGCCCGGAGAGGGCATTGATGCCGTGGCAAAAGCGGCCGACAGCCGCATGTACGCAATGAAGAAGAAGTCCGGAAAGGGCAGGGACAAGTAAGGCATGAAGACGGGAAAAGCTCATCTCGACCAGAACTTCATACTGCGGTCCATGGCCATCCTGATCGGCGGCCTTGTTGTTCTGGCCAGCCTCTTTTATATGGTCCACACCCAGAGGGAGACGG
>CAZOYS010000040.1:0-12596 GCA_964584155.1 uncultured Lachnospiraceae bacterium | reverse complement strand
ATGACTGTGTTTTTGAACTATCCATGTTTTGATCACCTCACTTAAAAATATAATCGATGGCTATGATCCTGCCCAAGTCATCAAATGCAACCACAATAGCTTTTGGTGAAGGCTCTAATTTTATATCATAAGCCTCAAAGTATCTGTAACAAAAAAGAACTGTCTTTACGACAATTCTCTTTCATGCAGACTCGAAAATCACTTCGTGATTTCCTCGTTGAATAGAAACTATCAACCTAATAGCTTCTATTTATATTATGGAATTATTGTTCTTCAAAATTTTGAAGATATGGTTTTATCATGACCTATTCTGCTTCTTCGCATATCTCATCATAGTCTTCAAACATAATTCTGATATCGCCTTCCTCGCTTTCAACATGATAATGTCCTGCATACCAGCCTTCCTGGAGATCAAGCTTATCATAAATCCTCTGAAGCCATTCTTCTGTGCTCTTATCCACTCTACTTTGGTCAATACCTGGAATAAAACTCCATACCGGCTCTGCTTCTATCGGAACCGTATGAGATAGAACGATATCAACCGTCCAGTTTACAGATTCCAGTTTCTCCTCGACATAACTCTTTATAGTTTCATCCGGCTGTTCTGAATCAAACCACTGAAGGCCGTTATTCAGGCGATAATATTTATCAACACTATATGCTCCGCCGATTACTATTACGGATTTACCGTTAAAATCATAGATTTCTCCATCCTTGGCAAAGAGTATATTCGGATAACCTTCTTCAACATATACAATACCTTCATGCCATATTGCTTCCTCATAATTTCCATCCGCTTCCCATGGTCTTGCCTCATGATTTCCGTGGATACAAAATAGTGTTATCGGCAAGCGGGTCAGTTCATTTTTCAGATCCCTGTCTCTGACATCAAGGTAATAATTGATTCCAGCATCACCGAGTATAATCATTACATCATCCGCATCCGTTCCATTTGCTTCACAGAATTCTGCAATCCTTGAAAAATCCCCGTGAGTATCTCCTGTAATATAATAGTGCATATCCCAGTCCTCCTTTTTGGTTTTTAACTACAACCATATTATGGATTCTCCGATCTTCAAAAAATTGAAGATGGCGATTTTTACAATAGAATTTTCTCCCTCAATTGCAATTTTGTATCCTCGGAACTAATGTGAAGGATTCCGGTTCCTCCATAGCTTATCCAGTCATCTATATTGGATCTAAGATCATCGATCAGAATGCTGTCCTTACCTGTGCAATAATTTTTCTTTTCTTCTCGATATACGATATTCACCTTAAGCGTGGGTGATAATATGCGATGTGCCCATGCTATCTTATCGTCACCGGCAGTCAGAATACCTCTCTTAGGTTTGGGAATTCCTGTCAGGATCTCGCATTTATCTCCATATTTATCATAAATCTCGTTAAAGAGCTCCACAGCGCCCGGCATCGGATCCAGTTTGCCATAAAAATGTCCGACCTCCCGGATCTTTTCCCACATCAGGTCGTCTTCTTCCTTGGAGCGATGCTCTCCTTGTGCAAGAGACCTTAATCCACACAGATTAGTTACACCACCATCAAAGTCAGCAAGAACTCCATCCATATCAAAATAAATTTTTTCTATCATAGGGCACCTCCGTAAAAATGATTTTCGGTTACACCTATATTATGGAATCATTCATCTTCAATTTTTTGAAATCCTAAAGATTTCAATAGAGCCTATTAAATATAACTTTTAACCTCTTTAAGTTCATCTTCTGTAATGGCTCTCTTATTCAGTATCCGATATCCTCTTTTGATAATCAAATCTATTCTGTCATTCATATATCCTACTAAATCAAATGTTTCCATATACTTTCTATATTTTACGTCCTTAATCCCGGCAATATATGGCACATAATCCTGAAACATAAGTATATCAATATCACCATTACAATCTTGATAAAGCTTTCCGTATCGCTCAAGTTTGTACTCCCAAAAATCAATTTCTCCATATCCTCTACCACCGGGATTATATGGAGCAGGTGTCATATTCCCAATCGTATATACAACCTTTAGATACTTTTCAAGAGTTTTCTCTTCTTTACTATTAACCATCCGTGGCAGCATATTATAATGCTTATTTCTAAAAGCTTTACGACTTTCATTCAGCTTATATACTGTTTTAAAACAGTACCACCACCCATTCATAATATCGGATGTGACATATAAATTATCATATTCTTGGCAATAATCAGAAAAAGCAGATTCTTTCACAAACTCATATTTCTCAACATCATGGCACAAAGGCTCAAATTCATATATCAGTGTCTTTTTAATTATGTCATTAGACGCTTCATGCCATCTTTTCTTTAAATCCATATTTTGAAATTTATCTACTACATCATCTCTATAATCATGAAGTATCTTATTCAAGGTTTCATTTTCTATCATAGATATAGTTCTCCGAGCTTACTTATTTCAGTTTTTAGTTTTTCACGAATCTCCTCATCCATAATCTCCACCTTGCTGCCATATTGCATAGCCCAGTGGACGATCATGGAAGGGGATGTACGGACCTTCACGATGTCATAATGTATTTCATTTCCATCATCATCCGCACGTGTAACCTCATCCACCTTTTCATAATGATCACCAAACCAGTCATGGATGATGGTATAATTCGTATCTTTTATCCTGATCCTAATATCCCGGGGATTGTCATAAGCCATGTTAAGATGCTCTGACATGTACTTTTCAGGATCCCAGGCTGCGCTTAAAATTGGAAGTCCCTCGAAATTAGTAAGTTCAACAGGAACGATCTTTCCTTCTTCATCCCGAATTATCTCCACATCAGTCATAAGGTCGACACGGTAATGCCATACACGGCTGTCGCCTTTTTTTAGTCCGATACAATAGTAATTGTCATGATAGACCACCAAATGATAAGGACTAAGTTCGTGCAGATATTCACTCGTCGGTACAAGTTCGTGATCCGCATTATAACGATTGAACTTAAACCGTACCTGGGCCAGATTGTTCACTGCATACTGTAGTGTCTTCAGACTTTCCGCAAGTTTTCCTCCGTCAGAAGTCTTGTTGCCTGTAAGCCTGCTGTGTACAGCACGGGGATTAAACTTAAGATTCTCTCCATCCCAATAGGGTGTGGTGTAATATTTCCCGGTGAGTTCCCATATCTTACCTATCAGTTTTTTCTTCTCATCCACAGAAAGCATATCCGAGAAACTGATAAGCTGGATAAGTCTGTCGGTTTCTTCATATTCAAATGGATGCACATAATGAAGTCCGTTCAAAACAGGAGCAGAGCCGGACTCCACTTTCTGAGAACTGCTCTTATCCGGTTTAATCTTTTTATTCAGCTTGTCCTCTGTATATCCGTCGTATTTAATTATATATTCGCTGTCATTTTCATCAGTGTACTCACCAGGGTTCAGTTCCAGCAAAATCTCTGCAACTATTCTGTTAAATGCATTATCCACCGGCACCGATGTATTGTTTTTATATCTGCCGATACGATAAAGACGGAGCAGGTGTTTCAACTCATTCTTTGATACCGTATGCTTCTCGTCTGTAGTCTGCTTTAGTATTTCAAGTATCTGAAGAGTGGTTCTTTCATTGCTATACCCTCCAAGATCGGATATACCGTTTTCAGAAAGCAATTTCTCCAGTTCTTCTTTGCTATCTTTTTCAGATTCGAGAAATCGGGCTATCTCCGACATCCGGACAATGTCTTCATTTCCGTGAATGTCAGTCTTAGTATCATCACTTTGTTTCTCCCGCATGAGAGCATAAGACAGGACGTTTTCCGATATTCCGGCTTCATCATCGATGGAAACCCGTGAAATTACAGGACTGTTATTCTCAACGGGTTCACTCGACTTTTTAGGTTTCGGTCTCTCTGTAAGTCCCAACGGATTCAGTTGAAGATCCAGTTCTATTGATATCTCTTTATTTATGGAAAGTGTCGCATAGGTCAGGAGTTTCGCCTTCTCCGAATCATATTTTTTTAGAGATTCCACAAAGCCCTGCCATCCCGCCATATACAGATCTTCTTCCAGTTCCGTCCGAACGGAATCTGACATATCAAATTTTCTTAACCTCTTCCAGCAACATTCGTGGATATAACGCTCAAAATTATGACAGATTTTCTCCCATGCGGCATTATTACCGATTTTGATCTCATTTATCAGAACTGCGATTTCCTGATCCGTCAAATAATTCATTTCCAATTCCTCTCGTATTCATAACATATGAAAATGCCTCATAGCATCCTCAATAGCCTTAACTTTTTCTTCCGGGCAGCCCGGCTGTTTGCTTTCCGGTGATTTCGGCTTGTTGTAGTTCTCGCGTTCTATGATACCATGCTTCTGCTTCACCTGCGCAATATTGAGATTAGTCACCCTGTACCCATACTTTTCTTTTATCCAGTCCCGTATGGCGTTATATGTTGCACCCTTCTTAAATCCGTCCGTGTCCATGTCCTCCAGACTGAACTCAACCCGCAATTTCTGTGACTTGACATCTCCCTTGGAAAGCAAACAAACAGTCTCAACCTGGGCTGTATAGGGGAACATGTCAACGGAGACCATCTTCGCCGCCCGGTAGCCCGCCTCGTGGAAGGCAGGAATGTCGCGGGCCAGGGACGTGGGCTTACAGGAGACGTAGACGATGTTTTCGACATTATAGGATAATATTTTTTCGAGAGCCTTCTTCGCGACCCCGTCGCGGGGCGGGTCGAGGATCATCACGTCCGGCTTCTCCGGCATGCTGTCAAGGGCGTGGAAGACGTCGTCACAGATGAACTCTGCGTTTTCAATCCCGTTCATCGCCGCATTTTCCTTCGCCTTCTCTACAGCCTCCGGCACGATCTCCACCCCGATGACTCTTTCCGCCACGGCTGCCATCAGCTGGGTGATGGTGCCCGTACCACAGTAGAGATCATAGATGAGCCCTGCCTGGCCGGCCAGGGAATCCGTCACCATATTGCGGACGACGCTGTATAGCTTCTCCGCCCCGCGGGTATTCGTCTGGAAGAAGGAGAAGGGCGAAATGCGGAAATTGATGCCGAGGACGGTGTCCGTGAAGGCGTCCTCCCCGTAGAGGACCTCGGTCCCCTGGTCGATGACCGCATCCGAAATGGCGTCGTTTGCCGTATGAAGGATGCTGACAAGCTTGCCGGACAGGGGCAGCTTCAGAAGGGCAGCCTTCCAGTCGGAAAGCAGGACAGCCATTTCTGCGGGAGGGTACTGCGTCGTCGTGACGAGGTCGACAAGGAGCTCGCCTGTATTCTGCCCCTCGCGGACGACAAGGTGGCGGAGGAATCCCTTCTCTTCGTTTTTATGATAATAGGGGACATTCCGCTCTGAAAAGAAATGCAGGGTCTCGGAGAGAATGGCCCGCATGTCTGCTGAAATGATGTTGCAATGGTCCGTCGTCACGATGTCGTAGAAGGAGTTCCGCTTGTGCATGCCCAGGGTCATGGGGCCGCCCTTCTCGTGGTCCCCGAAGGAAAACTCCATCTTGTTCCGGTAAGCGCTTACATCGGGAGAGGGAACCATGCCCTCATAGAGATTCTGGAATGTCTCCGAGGCAAAGCCGTTGGTGAAGACGGGCTCGAAGAGGCGACGGACTTCGTCATTCTTCACTACCAGGGTATTCTTGTAGGAAAGAGTCTGGAAGAGGCAGCCCCCGCACTCGCTATAGTGGGGGCAGACCTCTCCCGCCGGCCGGTCCTCAAGCGAGGACTTCTCGACAACGGACAGGGCCTGACCGTGCCAGATGCCGCCCTTTTTCCGCAGGGCCCTCACGGAAAGCCGCTGGCCGGGGATAGCATTCTTTACGGCAATCTCAACAGGCTCGTCCTCAATAGCAGTATCAGAGGAAACAGAAAAATCTGCCGCGGACTCCGAGGCTGGAATGCGTACCCCTGTATCGGAAGGCAAAAACTCTGCCCGCTCTTTCTGTTCTACATTATTCTCATGAAGCGCCTCAGGGAACAAAGAAACCGGGGCATCTGCGATCTCACAGATCCCCCGGTTCGGATAGTGCATTTCCCGGCAGACAGCTTCTACTATCTCGCCTTTTTTCATTCAATCAATCCTTGCTGTCGTCCTCTTCGTCGAAAAGGTCATCGTCGTCGTCAAATGCGTCGTCGAAATCATCGTCGAAGTCGTCATCATAGTCAGGCGTGAAATAACGGTAAATCGCGTACGCAACCGCGCAGATGGCGGCGAGAACACCGATCACGACCAGGGTCGTCTTGACAATCTTGCCGACAGTCAGTTCTTTCTTGTCATCCATGGTATGCCCACCCTTTCTGTATAAGGATACGGTTTTTCACAAGTTGAACACATTATACCATATGGGAATGAAAAGCAAACAGGCAATTTTCCCTCTTTTTACACTTTATGAATAATGTAACACGCTATTCTTCCCTGCCGCCTGCTCACACCTTCTCGAGCTTGGCAAAGGAGGCGAACATCTTCTTCGTCTCGCCCCCGTCGAACTCCACGGTGACCTCGTAGTCCCGGCCCCCGTCGTTTATGGCGGTGACAGTTCCTTCCCCGAACTTCCTGTGAGAGACCCGGTCCCCGACCCCGTAGGAGAGCGGCGTCTTCTCGATCTTCGTCCCGAAGTTCTTCGGGGCCACGGGCTTCGTATAGGGATTGAAGGAAAGGTCTGTATTTTTCATCCCTGCGCCCCGGGGGTGAAAGGCTCCTTCGTCGCTCCGCCCCTCGCCCAGGGCTCGGGGCCTTTCCTCCCAGGTCGACCCGTCCAGAAGGTCCTCGTCAATCTCCTTCACAAAGCGGGAAATCTTCGCGTACTGGACTTCTCCCCGGACCATGCGCCGCTTCGCCGCCGTCATGGTCAGGTGCTCTTTCGCCCGCGTAATGCCCACGTAGCAGAGGCGCCGTTCCTCCTCGATTTCCTCGTCCGCGTTCTGGGCGGTAATGGACATGAAAGAGGGGAAGAGACCGTCCTCCATGCCGGCCATGTAGACATTGGGAAACTCCAGCCCCTTGGCCCCGTGCAGGGTCATAAGGAGAACGTACTCGTCCCCTTCCGGGAGATTGTCGATGTCTGCAATCAGAGCCACTTCCTCGAGGAAACCGGAAAGGGTCGGCTCCTCGGCCTCGTTCTGGTAGGTGACGGCCTTGTTATAGAGTTCATCCAGGTTCTCGAGCCGGGTCTGGGCCTCGTCTGTGTTCTCGGCCTTGAGAGCATCCGAGTATCCGGTGGCCTCGAGAATCTTTTCAATGAGCAGGGGAACCGGGGCGGAAACCGCCTCTTTCTTCAGTTCCTCAATCAGGTCGGTGAAACCCTTGATTTTTCCGGCTGCGGACTTCATGGCCGGATTGATGGAGGCAGCCATGAGGCCCTCATACAGGCTCACTCCGTTCGCCTCCGCCCAGGCCGCGGCCTTGGCCACCGACGCCGCCCCTATGCCCCGCTTGGGGACATTTATGATCCGCTCGACGGAAAGGTCGTCGGCCCCGTTATCTATGACCTTCATGTAGGCCAGGATGTCTTTTATCTCCTTCCGGGAATAGAAGTTGACCCCGCCCACGATCTTATACGGAATATTTTCCTGTATGAACTTTTCCTCGAGGACCCGGGACTGGGCGTTCGTCCGGTAGAGGACGGCGTCCTGGGAAAAGCCGTACTCCTTCTTCCGGGCCTTGCGTTCGATGTCATCCGCGATGTACTCGGCCTCTTCATAGGAGGAGTCAAAAAGCTTGAAAGTAATCTTGTCCCCGGTCCCGTTCTCGGTCCAGAGGGTCTTTGACTTCCGGCCGGCATTGTGGCGGATGACATCGTTTGCCGCGTCCAGAATCGTTTTCGTGGAACGATAATTTTGCTCCAGGCGGATGACGGCCGCATTCGGAAAATAGTGCTCGAAGTTTAAAATGTTCTGGATATTGGCCCCGCGGAACTTATAGATGGACTGGTCATCGTCGCCAACGACGCAGAGATTTTCCGTCCCGCCGGACAGGAGGCGGACCAGCTCGAACTGGGCCGTATTCGTGTCCTGGTACTCGTCTACCATGATGTACTGAAGCTTGTTCTGGTAGTACTCTCTCGCTTCGGCGTCCGTCTTCAGAAGCTCGACGGTCTTTAATATAAGGTCGTCGAAGTCCAGGGCATTATTCGAAAGCAGCCGCTCCTGATAGGCCTTATACACCTTTGCCGTAAGCTCGCGGAAGGGGTCGTGGCCGGCCTCGGATGCATACCTGTCCGGCCCGATGAGCTCGTCCTTAGCATGGGATATGGCGTTCAGGAAGGTCCGCTCCTTGTACTTCTTCGTGTCGATATTCATCTGCTTGATGATGGCCTTCATGACGGTCTTCTGGTCATCGGCGTCATAGATGGAAAAGCCCCGCTCGTAGCCGACCCGGTCCCCGTAGCGCCGGAGGATCCGCACGCAGGAGGAGTGGAAGGTCGCGACCCAGATGTCATCGGCGTCCCCTTCGACGAGGGCGTTGATCCGGTCCCGCATCTCTCCGGCCGCCTTGTTCGTGAAAGTTATCGCCATGATGCGCCAGGGGGCCACGCCCAGTTCTTCTATGAGATAGGCCACCCGGTAGGTAAGGGCCCTTGTCTTTCCTGACCCCGCCCCGGCCAGGACCAGCACGGGCCCCTCCGTCGTGGACACGGCCTCGTATTGGCGGTCATTCAAAAGGCTTTCCCAATCCGTATTTCCCATGAAAAATCTCCCGTAAAAAAATTCAGGCACAAAAAACCGGCCTTTCCACCGTGAAGCAGGTGCGAAAGACCGGCCTTATATTTTTCCAAAAACTACTTTTTTTCCGTGGTCCGCTTCAGGGCGATGCTGTATCCGTCGTCCCCGTAGTTGAAGGCCCGGTTGACCCGGCTGATGGTCGCGGTCGAAGCGCCCGTCTCCGCCGCAATCTTCTGGTAGGTCTCCCCGTCCTGCAGAAGCGTCGCGACTTCGAAGCGCTGGGCCATGGCGGCAATCTCCTTCACCGTACACAGGTCCTCTAGGAAACTGTACATCTCCTCCCGGGACTGCATGGAAAGGAAGGCGTCGCAGAGCTTGTCCATGGCCGGCGTATGCATATCTTTGCTCATACTCGTATTCCCCCTGTCAATAGGTTCTCCCTCTCTGCAGGCTGCCTGCGGAATTTCTGAAACTCCCGCAGATGCTCCCGCCGTCTCCCTTTTTGAATATCAGATGTCGCAGGTCCCGACCGTTCTCGGGAAGGGAAGGACGTCGCGGATATTTGCGATGCCGGTCAGATACATGACGAGGCGCTCGAAGCCGAGGCCGTATCCGGCATGGGCCGTGGAGCCCCAGCGGCGGAGGTCCAGGTAGAACTTGTAGTCGTCCATATGCATGCCGAGTTCCTTCATGCGGGCCTCGAGGAGGTCGAGGTGGTCCTCACGCTGGGAGCCGCCTATGATCTCGCCGATACCGGGAACGAGGCAGTCAACGGCTGCCACGGTCTTGCCGTCCGGGTTCAGCTTCATATAGAAGGCCTTGATTTCCTTGGGGTAGTCCGTAACGAAGACAGGGCGCTTAAAAATCTGCTCCGTGAGGTAGCGCTCGTGCTCTGTCTGCAGGTCCACGCCCCAGGAAACCTTGTAGTCGAACTTGTCGTTGTGCTTCTCAAGTTCCTTGACGGCATCCGTATAGGTGATGCGGCCGAAGTCAGAAGAGGCCACGTGCTGCAGGCGCTCGATCAGGCCCTTGTCCACGAACTGGTTGAAGAAGGCCATCTCCTCGGACGCGTTCTCAAGGACGTAATTGATGATGTATTTCAGCATGGCCTCGGCCAGCTCCATGTCGTCCTCAAGGTCGGCAAAGGCAATCTCCGGCTCGATCATCCAGAACTCTGCCGCATGCCGGGCCGTGTTGGAATTCTCTGCCCGGAAGGTAGGACCGAAGGTGTAAATCTTATTGAAGGCCATGGCGAAGGTCTCGCCGTTGAGCTGGCCGGAAACCGTCAGGTTCGTGGACCGGCCGAAGAAGTCCTGGGAATAATCAATACTCCCGTCCGGATTCTTCGGGGGATTTGCCGGGTCAATGGTCGTGACCCGGAACATCTCGCCGGCGCCTTCCGCGTCGGAACCCGTGATCAGGGGCGTATGGACATAGACGAAATCCCGCTCCTGGAAGAACTTGTGAATGGCATAGGCAGCGAGCGACCGCACCCGGAAGACCGCCTCAAATGTATTCGTCCTCGGTCTCAGATGGGTAATGGTCCGGAGATACTCCATCGTATGCCGCTTGGGCTGCAGGGGATAGTCGGGATCCGAAGGCCCTTCCACCGTAATCTCGTCGGCCTGCAGCTCGAAGGGCTGCTTGGCGTCGGGCGTCAGAGTCAGAATGCCGCTGGCGTAGATAGCCGTTCCGACATTGAGGTGGGCCGCCTCTGCGAAATTCGAAAGATTGTCATGATATACGACCTGCAGGGGCGTGAAAAACGTCCCGTCGTTCAATACGATGAAGCCGAAATTCTTGGAGTCCCGGTTCGTCCGGACCCAGCCGGCCACGGTGATGTGCTTCCCGGCATACGCATCGGTGTTTTTGAAAAGTTCCCGGATGTCTACGCGTTCTCTCGACATAGCAGCAATTTCTTCTTTCTTTTATGAATAATATTTTTCACCAGAGCAGTCCGTTACCGCTCTGATTCCTTAGCAGTTTAGCGCATTACAGCGCAAAAAACAACACGCAATAGCTGTACTTGCAGGGCGGACACGTGTTCCGCCTGCAGGCACTACGAATTACAGATCCTGGATCTCCCCGTTGATGGCCGCCGTGTGGACGTCCTCGACAGGAATGACGAGGCAGCGGACCCCGTTGACGAAGGTCGTGTCGATTTCAGAGACCTTGTCCGGCCGGACCTTGATCATGAGGTCCACGTCGTTTCCGGACTCGTCCGTGACGCCGGCGTCAGCCAGCTGGGATTTCAGATCCTCCACCTGCTTCTTCAGATTCTTCTTCTCTTCGATGGCATCGGAATTCTTAAGGACCCTGGAGTCTATGAGTTCTTTCGCAAGGGGCTTTTCCTCCTTGAAGAAGTCCTCGTAGTCCCGGACGATGTCTTCGGATTTGCTTTCGGAAATGCCGCTGTCCTTGAGGATGTCGGTGAGTTCCTCCTTCCGGAAGATCTTCGCCTTGTCCTCGTCGTCCTTGTCCTCGTCGGGCACGGCTTCAACAGCGGAGAAGATATTCTCCTGCACGTCCGTGATGATCTCGTCGAGGCTGTCATTTGCGGATCCCACATTATTTTCAATGATGTTTGAAAAGGCGCGCCGCTTCTGGGTCGACGTGTACTTGCCCGGGCACTCTAGCCCCGCCTCCCAGAACTCCCTGTGGGGTTCTTTCGCGTCCTTCGTGTAGACAAGGACGGAATGCAGATCCGTGGCCCGGTCGTTGAAGGCCGGGAAGGTGAAAGCCGTGTCGACAGGCCCCACGACCCAGTCCCGAAGTCGCGGTCCGATGACGTTCTCCTCTTCCCTGTAGCCGAGGGCCGGCTTGGAAAGATTTACCGGGCAGATGCAGCAGACGATGTATTTGTATACATCCGTCGACTCGTCGAGGAGCATGTTGTCATTCGTCCGCACCGGAACATCATATGCGTCATAGAATAATGTAATCAGGTAGTTTCCCGTATAGTCGAATGTCTCGATGATGCGGTCGTAGAGGGCGTTCAGAAGCCCCTCATCTGAAAGAGTCGAATCGCGGAGAGCCAGCAGGACCTTGTGAATCCCGTCCTCCTTCGTCTCGGCTTCCGTGGGAAAGCTTAAGGTCAGCAGGTTGTTCCCGACCGTGCCGGACATGGCCTTTTTCACGATTTCCAAGTACTTGAAGAATTCCTCGTCCTCGAGGGAGAGAAACTTCTTTGTGAACGTGCAGACCTTATTCTTCGTGGCGTCGACGTAGCAACCGGCCATATCGGAGATGGTGCAGCCCTCCTTCGTGAAGCGCCGCTTGAGTTCGCTGATTTCTTTCTTATTCATCTTTCAATTTCCTTTGCTTTATGTATTTCCACCTGCACGGAAAATTCCATGGAGGGTGAATTTCTGTTTTACATTTTCTGAGAAGGCTGCAGATTTCCCGCTCCCGGGGATTTACATTAGTCATGTCAGACAGATTGGGACTGATTTTTCTGGGCCTGCTTCATGTCATACATCTTCCGGTCCGCGAGCTGATATACGAGTTCGGCCCGCTGCCCCTCGTGCTCTTCCGCCACGTCTTCGAACTGCTTCGAGCCCGCGATGCCGTAGGCAAAGGACAGTTTCGTCGGAAGGCCGTAGGAATAGGCTTCCGCCTTCTCAAAGAAGGTCTTGAAGCATGCCCGTACCTTTTCCATATCCGGCTCCGTCACAAGGACCATGAATTCGTCCCCTCCCATGCGGTAGCCCTCCCCTATGGGAGAAAAGGCGTCGGACAGGGCCAGGGCGAAGCGGGAAATCAGCTTGTCGCCGACCTCATGCCCGTAGGTGTCGTTCGTCTTCTTAAGGCCGTTCAGGTCGAAATTGACAATGAGGTAGGGCCGCTTCCCGTCCGAAAGCTCCCTGAAGCGCTTCTCGGACCAGGCCCGGTTATAAAGCCCCGTCACAGGGTCCTCGTAGGCCGCCTTCTCCAGGGA
>CAZOYS010000039.1:0-12640 GCA_964584155.1 uncultured Lachnospiraceae bacterium | reverse complement strand
TGGAGAAGAATCACTACCTGGCCCTGAACAAGAAGACCCAGGTCCTGACCCCGACTCTTCTGGGGGAAATGGTCACGGACGCGGTCACGGCTTCCATAGGCTCCCTCCTTTCCCCCAAGCTTACGGCCTCCTGGGAGAAGGGCCTGAACGGGGTAGCTGATGGCAGCATCAGCGCCGACGACTACATGAAGAAGCTCGACGACTTCATCACGAAGCATGTCAACGAGGTCAAGGGGAACCGTAATGCCGAAGGCCTGCTCCCCTATTACCGTTATGATGCGCAGTTTTACGGGCCGGGAGCCGGAGATGATTCCGCCGCAGAGCCGGAAAAGAAAACAGTGCGCAGACGAACAGCAAAAAAGAAATGATTTGATAGAAATGGTATACTAGTATCTGTAGAGATTTTTTCAGATATAGAAAGAAGACAGAGATGGCAGAAATGACGGAGTGTTTTATCAGCAGTTTATTTGATCTCGACCACACGATGGCCAGGGACCTCTTTACAGGGAAGCAGTACCCCTGGGAGGTTCTCGATGACATAGGAGACTTCATCCGGAAACTGGGACCGATGCTGGACCCGGCTGTATTCGAGCAGAGGGGAGAGGACATATGGATTGCAAAGTCCGTGACGATTGCCTCGACCGCTACCCTGAACGGGCCTCTTATCATAGATGAAAATACGGAAGTGCGGCCCGGAGCCTTCGTCCGTGGCAATGCCATTGTCGGGAAAAACTGCGTCGTCGGCAACTCAACGGAGCTTAAGAACGTGGTCCTCTTCGACCATGTAGAGGTGCCCCATTATAACTACGTCGGGGATTCCATTCTCGGTTACTACGCCCATATGGGAGCCGGCTCCATTACATCGAATATCAAGAGCGACCGGAAGAATATTGTGATTCACGGGAAAGATGGCGGGATCGAAACCGGCCGGAGAAAAATCGGGGCCATGCTGGGCGACCACGTAGAGGTCGGCTGCAATTCTGTCCTCAATCCCGGCACAATCATCGGGCGGAATACAAATATCTACCCGGTTTCCTGCGTGCGGGGAGTGGTACCGGCCGACTCCATCTGGAAGAATGAATCGAAGTACGAGATCGTTTCCAAAACTTTGGAGTAGTTCAGATTTACCATTTCGTGCCTCATAAAAATCAGCGAATTAGTTCCCTCTAACTGTTCACAGAATTGTCAGGGAAATCATTCTGTAAAACATAGACGTTCGGGCTTGCTTTGTGCTATTATGGGGACGCTTTAAGAAATACGGAGATTTCTGCGACTGGCATTTAGGAGCTCGGACAGGCATTCGGCCCCTGTACAGGCGGATTTTCCAGGGAATTTTTCAACGTTTTTTCGATTTTGAAAGTGAGGTTTCGTGTTATGGCAAATCTTGACAGCAAGGCAGGAGATCCCAAGTTTGAGGCTTCCCAGACGAAGAAGAATCTGGAGGCCGCATTTGCAGGCGAGTCCCAGGCAAGAAACAAGTATACATACTTTGCCTCCAAGGCAAAGAAGGACGGCTATGTTCAGATAGCTTCCATCTTTGAGGAGACGGCAGGCAATGAAAAAGAGCATGCGAAGATGTGGGCGAAGATTCTCGGCCTGATCGGCGATACGGAGGCAAACCTTGCCGCTGCCGCTGAAGGCGAGAATTACGAGTGGACAGAGATGTACCCCGGCTTTGCAAAGACGGCGAAGGAAGAGGGCTTTGACGATATTGCCAAGGCTTTCGAGCTTGTCGCAGCCATTGAGAAGGAGCACGAGGAGCGCTACAAGAAGCTCCTGAAGAATGTTCAGGACAGCGTAGTCTTCTCTTCCGACGGAGATGCCATCTGGCAGTGCTCCAACTGCGGCCACATCGTTGTCGGCCCCAAGGCACCCCAGGTATGCCCGGTCTGCAACCATCCCCAGTCCTATTTCCAGAAGAAGGCTGAGAATTACTGAAATTATAGTAAACGTCAAAAGAATTTGCCGTTTACTATAAAGGATGCACACGGACGCGTAAGGAAATTAGCCGCTTCGCGGCACGCGTCCGGCGCGTATACGGAAACGACTAAAGTCGTTTCCGATAATTAAAAGGGCAGTGGCGGCGCTTCGCGCCGCCACTGCCCTTATTTTTTTTGAAGAAATTTGAGAAAGCGTTCCGGCATCGTGAGCTCTGTATATACGTCGGCGTATTCCGGTGCCGTGTATTCGGATACATAGTTCTGGGGAAATGATTTGGAAAGGCCCGCGGCGACTGCCAGGTCGGCGGCCTTATTGTAGGCGACGGCGGCCTTGGCCTCCGTCCGGAAGCGGCCGATGATGAAGTCCCCGTTTAAGTGAATGCGGGTCTCGTAGCGGATGACTCCGTTTGTATCCAGACGGAAGACCCCGTGGTAGTGGTTTACGACGATGATGTTTTCGTAGCGGAAGTCGCTTTGGTCCCCGTTCGCAAAGATGTAGTCCCTTCCGGCCACAGACCAGGGGCGTATGCCGAAGCGTTCGAGGATGCCGTACTGCATCCCGTAGTCGTTTACGTAGTAGTGGCCGTCATGGAGGAGAATCCGGTGCTCGGAGTAGTAGAACAGGTCATCATTTGAGAACTTGAGCTCCCGGGTCCCGCAGACGAAGTAGGAGAAGTAGCCCTGCCTTAAATAGATGGGGGTCTTGAAATATGTGTGGTTGTCCCTGAGGTTCAAGAGGAGGACGGCTTTCTCCGGGTCGAGCGATTTGATGGAGGAGAGGAAGTTCTCGAGGGTTACATTATTCTCATGAAGGATGGACTGGCCCTCGGAATAGGCTCCTGACGCCTCACTTTCCGTCTCATAGCTGCCGAGGCTTATGTGCTTCCTCCGGTATGTGAGGGAGGCCCGGTAGTAGACGGCTCCGTCTTTTTTCTGCGCTTTGAAGGCTCCGGTCATGGCTGGTCTCGTGTGAACTGTGTTCAAAATAAACGTAAAACAAAAAAAGAATGGAAAATGCCTGCACATGAATGCACAGGAAATTCACCACAAACTCTTCTGCCGTGCAAATCTTTCACGGCCGGGCGTTTGCAAATACCTATCTGCTATCTTATAATAAACGGGCTGATTGCGAAAGCGGTTTTTACGGAGGAAGAAGCAAGATCATGGATATCCGATATGTGAGCACGAGAAACGGGCATGAGGCCATTACGGCGTCGCAGGCCATTCTGAAAGGCCTGGCGGACGACGGGGGACTTTTCGTTCCGACGGAAATGCCGAAACTCGATAAGTCAATGAAAGAACTTTCCGATATGGACTATCGGGAGTGCGCGTATCAGGTCATGAAGCTTTTCCTGACGGATTTCACGGAGGAGGAACTCCGGCACTGCATTGAGAGCGCCTACGACAGCAAGTTCGATACGCCGGAGATCGCCCCTCTTCATGAGGCGGACGGAGCTTACTATCTCGAACTCTTCCACGGGAAGACCATCGCCTTCAAGGATATGGCCCTTTCCATCCTGCCCCATCTCATGACGACGGCAGCGAAGAAGAACGGGGTGACAAATGAAATCGTGATCCTGACCGCCACATCCGGGGATACCGGAAAGGCAGCCCTGGCCGGCTTTGCCGATGTGCCCGGGACGAAGATCATCGTTTTCTACCCCAAGGGCGGGGTCAGCCCCATTCAGGAAAGGCAGATGGTGACCCAGACCGGTGACAATACCTGCGTCGTCGGCATCGAAGGAAATTTCGATGAAGCCCAGACCGGGGTGAAGAAGATGTTCGGGGACAGGGCCTTAAATGACCGGATCGGGAAGGCGGGATACCAGTTTTCTTCCGCCAATTCCATCAATATCGGCCGCCTCGTACCCCAGATCGTCTACTATGTATATGCCTACACAAGACTCCTGAAGGCCGGAAAGATTCAGGAAGGAGAAGCCATCAATATCTGCGTTCCCACCGGAAACTTCGGCAATATTCTGGCCGCCTTCTACGGAAAACAGATCGGCCTTCCCGTGAAGAAGCTTATCTGCGCTTCGAATGAGAACAAGGTCCTCTATGATTTCTTCACTACCGGGACCTATGACCGGAAACGGGACTTCCACCTCACGAGTTCCCCTTCCATGGATATCCTGATTTCCTCGAATTTGGAGCGGTTGATCTACCGCATTGCAGGCTATGACCCGGAAAAACTTTCCTCCCTGATGAAGGATCTCGTCGAAAAGGGAGAGTATGAGATCACGCCGGCCATGAAGGAAGGCCTCGCCGATTTCTACGGAAATTTCGCGACGGAAGAGGAGACGGCGGCGAAGATCAAGAGCCTTTATGAGGATACAGGCTACGTCATCGATACCCATACCGCTGTAGCCGGAGCCGTCTACGATAAGTTCGTGAAAGAAACCGGGGACAGGGAAACCACGGTCATCGCTTCAACAGCTTCCCCCTTCAAGTTCACGAGAAGCGTCATGAAGGCCATCGGAAAGGACAAGCCGGAAGTGGCCGATATCGACCTGACGGATGATCTTTCGAAGATTGCAGGCGTACCGATTCCGCCGGCCATCAGAGAAATCAAGGACGCTCCGGTCCGCCACAAGACGGTTGTCCCCATTGATGGTATGGAGAAAGCGGTCACGGATTTTCTCGGGGCCTGAAAAAATGTTGAAATGAAAAAAGCAGGCGGCTGAGACTTTTGTCTCAGCCGCCTGTCATATATTCAGGAAAAGAAATAATTACAGCGTCAGCAGAAGATATATCGTTCCAAACGGATAAATGACCGGGATTACGAAGGAATCCTCCGTCAGCTTCAGGACTGTCTCGTCCTCATGCCGGGGCGGCTCCAGGGTCAGTTCCATGGAGTAGGTATTCGACATGTTCACAAGGAAGATGCCGTTGTGGAGGTTCAGGAAGTCTTCGAGGGAGGCTTTGACGTATTCGTCGAACTCCGTGAAGTCCATCTTTGCATAGCGGGAGGCGAAAGCAATGGCCACATCCGGCTGCATGTCGATGTGGGAGATGCATTTCACCGGTCCCTCGATCTTCTGCGTGATGCAGTAATTCGTCGTATATTCCGTGCAGGGTATCGGGGAGAGGGGCGTGAAGTCCTCGCCGATGAAACGGATGAGGTTGTTGAAAATCAGCTGCATGTACATGAGCGCATAGTCCGTGATGGGCTTTTCAGCCACGAGGAAGTAGTGCTCAATCAGCTTCTGGGTCTTCTCTGCGCTCTCGGCCTTGGCAGACACATCATCGATCTGATTGTCCTCCTGGTAGTCAATCATGAGGCTCTCGAGCTGCTTGTTCGTCAGGGCCCCCATGTCGACGAGGCACTGGCCGAGAAGCAGGAAGTCGGGATTCTGGGACTTCAGAAGGTCGTCGAGCTGGTCCTCGAAAAGGTAGTTCCGCTCGAGGGCGATTTCGCCGAACCGCTTGTCTTCCCGGGTCTGCAGGAAGCAGACTTCATCGACTTCCGAGGCGGTCATATAGCCCTTGTGCATGGCAAGGGTGCCGAGTTTGATATGGGTGTCGGACATACGAGAGATCGCGGTGGTCAGCTGCTCAGGTGTCACGGCTTTTTTGTTCAGGAGATAACTCCCGAAAAACTGTGCATACATATCAGCCTTCTCCTCCCAAATGCGCATCAAGGATATGGAATACCTGATCCTCATCTATGGGCTTCTGGATGAAGTCCTTGGCGCCCGCCTCAATAGCGGCTTTCAGCTGGGACTGGGTTCCGACGGATGAAACGATGATAATATCCGCGCCGGGGTCTTCAGCGATGATTCCCCGGACTGCCTCAATGCCGTCCTTCACGGGCATGACAATATCGAGAAAAGCCAGATCGGGATGCGCATCCTTGTACTTCGTGATGGCTTCCTCACCGTTTTTCGCTTCGACGATTTCGGCGCCTTCGCCATAACCCTTGATGACATCAATCAGCTGTTTTCTGGCCAGGATGGAATCGTCACCTACCAGAATCTTTTTCCCGGTTAAATCCATGATCTGTTCCCCACATTCTTTCTTTCCAGTATCCGGATACGATTACCATTCTACAATAACAGCAAAAAAACTTCAATCAAAAGCCCCTTGATTTTTCGCCCTCTTTACTTATTATTATGACTAATGTAAAAAAAGAAAGGCGGATAAGCAATTGTCAGAAACAGTACAGCTCGTTTTTACCATCATTTTTCTCGTAATTGTATTGGGCTGCGGCATCGTAGTCCTTGTAAGCGGCATACGGATGCGGCGGGAGAAATTCCTTCCCGACTTCATGGTGGCAAAGGAGGAGCGGGACAAGATTACAGACCGGAAGGCTTTTGCCTTTGACCTTTCCCGTTCGGTCATCATCCTGGGCGTCACCCTGACGGTCCTCGGCGTCGAGTCCCTGCTCAACGTGGCCGGCCTCTTTGCCGCCATCGGGCAGAAGGCCCGGCTCATCGACGGGGTCTTCGTCGGAATCTTCCTCATCGCCTTCCTCTATTTCACGAAGAAGTTCGGAAACTGCCGGGACAAGTACATCGTGACCGGGCTCAAGTGAAAATCCGGACAATTCACGGGGTGGTATGCGTCTCACCCGAATTTTTTGAGGAAACCAGGTACAGAAAGACAGTTTCCACCAAACCAAACATGATACAGCAAGACCGCAGGGCAGGACGCTCTGCGGTCTTTATATTAGTCATATCATTCTTTCCGCTCGTCAATCGGAACGAAATCGTGGTGGGGGGCCACCGTCATGTAGGCCGGCCGCATGATCTTGTCGTGGTGGCAGATTTCCTCCATGCGGTGGGCGCTCCAGCCCGCAATCCGGGCGATGGCGAAGATGGGGGTGAAGAGCTCCATGGGCAGGCCCAGCATCTGGTATACAAAGCCTGTGTAGAAGTCGATGTTGCAGCAGACACCCTTATAGATTTTCCGCTCCTCGGCAATGATCTTCGGGGCCAGGCGGGCAACGGTCTGGTAGAGGGCATAGTCTTTTTCTCTGCCCTTGGCGTGTACGAGCTCCTCGACGTAGCCCTTGAAGGTTTCGGCCCGGGGGTCGCTGAGGGAGTAGACGGCGTGGCCAACACCGTAGATGAGACCGGCCTTGTCGAAGGCTTCCTTGTGGAGGAGGGCCCTCAGGTAGGTGCCGACCTCTTCTTCGTCCGTGTAGTCCTTGACGTGACGCCGCATGTCGTCGAACATCTTCACGACCTTGATATTGGCACCGCCGTGGCGGGGGCCCTTCAGGGAGCCAATGGCTGCCGCAATGGCCGAATAGGTGTCCGTCCCGGAAGAGGAGACGAGGTGGGTTGTAAAGGTCGAATTGTTTCCGCCGCCGTGCTCCATGTGGAGAATCAGGGAGACGTCAAGGAGCTTCGCCTCTAAGGGAGTGAACTTGGAATTGTCCCTCAGGCAGTGGAGGATGTTCTCGGCCGTCGAATATTCCTTCTTCGGCGGGTGGATGATGAGGCTCTCGCCCTTATAGTAGTAGCGGTAGGCATTGTAGCCGTAGACAGACAGGAGCGGGAACATGGCAATGAGCTGCAGGCACTGGCGCAGGACATTCTCCTCCGAGATGTCGTCGGGGTTGTCGTCGTAGGAATATAAGGAAAGAACGGATCTCGAAAGGGTGTTCATCATGTCCTTCGAGGGCTTTTTCATGATGACGTCCCGGACGAAGTTCTTGGGCAGGGACCGGTAGTCGGCGAGGATTTTATTGAAAGCACGAAGCTCGTCCGGACTCGGCAGAGAGCCGAAGAGGAGGAGGTAGATGCAGTCTTCGAAGCCGAAGTGGAAGTCGAAGGGCTGGCTCTTGACGATATCCTTGACATTATAGCCCCGGTAGAAGAGCTCGCCGTCGATGGGGACGCTCTTTCCGTCTATGACGCGCTGGGAGTTGACCTCTGAAATATTCGTGATGCCGACCAGGACGCCGTGGCCGTTTAAGTCTCTAAGGCCCCTCTTCACGTCGTACTCGGCATAGAGCTTGGGGTCTATGTAGCTTGCTTCCTTTGTCTTTTCAGTCAGAGCGACGAGCTCCGGAGTAATCTTTGAAAATGAAGTCGCCAATGGTCGGACCCCCTTGTCTTTTCGAAAATGTATATTTTTGCAGTAATCGATATTTTAGCATTGAGGGCCTGCATACGCAAGGACATACTTTAACACATCACAGCATTACTGTACAAATGTTACTGTTCACGGGGCATAGCCCCGCAAACAGTAACAACCGGACCGACAGGCGGCCCGCAGCGGCGCATGGAAAGTTCGCAACAAGTGCGAAGCGCCGCTGCTCTACTTTCTCGGGACTGCTTCGCAGCCCTCGCGGTACCCGTGAACTGTAGCGCACAAATTTTAAAGACTGTAGGAAGGTCCTCATGAGAATAATATAAAGCTCCGTTCCCGGGACGGGCCGGAATCCTTCCACGAAATTCCATAAAAGTCAAGACCTGACATTGCGTATATAGCCTGTTATAATGTTCTTACCTGGGATGCAGGTTTGTCGTTTTTGAACCTACAATTTCTTAAACAGGGCTTCCAATATCCGATGCCGGCTGTCAGGCCTCACTTCCTTCGGGGAGTCCAGGGGAAGGCAAAAAGCAGAATGCGGTTGCCCACCTGGCTTTGCGCTAGGGAGTCAAAAAGCAGGTCTGTTTTCTCAGGTTCTTTCGAAGCAGATGCCATCGACGGACGTTCCGCCGGTGGCTTTTTTCATGCCCGATTTCGGGACAAGGCCGCCTGCCTTCGGTGCACGGAATGCCTTCTTCTCCCATTTGTATTTTGAATTCCCTTGTGCTAGTATGTTTGCCGTTGACTTAGAAGGTTTTTTAAAGCTGCTCCTGAAGCAAAAGCCTTCGGAGCAGTGAAAACATTATTATTATCTTGGAGGAACCCTATGATAAAGGAAGACCTGGAGGCCATCCGGAAGAAGGCCGCCGAGCGGATTGCCAGCGCCGAGGGTACGGACAGCTTGAACGATATCCGTGTCGCCCTGCTGGGAAAGAAAGGTGAACTGACCGGAATCCTGAAGGGCATGAAGGACGTAAGCCCCGAGGACCGGCCTGCTGTCGGAAAACTTGTGAATGAGACCCGGGAGGAGATTGAGAAGCACCTCGCGGAAGCCAAAGCCGAATTCGAGAAGAAGGAGATGGCAGTCCGGCTTTCCCACGAGACCATCGACGTCACCCTACCGGCCGACCGGAACCGCATCGGCCATCCTCATCCCAACACCCTGGCCCTGCAGGAGATTGAGAAAATTTTCACGGGCATGGGCTATGAGGTCGTCGACGGCCCCGAGGTCGAGCGCGACTACTACAACTTCGAAGCTCTGAACATCCCGGCCAACCATCCGGCCAAGGACGAGCAGGATACTTTCTATATTAATAAGGACATCCTCCTTCGGACCCAGACCTCCGGTGTGCAGGTCCGGCAGATGGAGCGGGGAAAGCTTCCGATTCGAATCATCGCTCCCGGCCGGGTCTACCGGGCGGACGAGGTCGATGCCACCCATTCCCCTGTTTTCCACCAGGTAGAGGGCATGGTCATCGACAAGGGCATCCGCTTCTCCGACCTCAAGGGAACGCTCGAAGAGTTCGCCAAGCAGCTCTTCGGGGCGGACACCAGGGTCAAGTTCCGGCCCCACCACTTCCCCTTCACGGAGCCGTCCGCCGAAATGGACGTCTCCTGCTTCAAGTGCGGGGGCAAGGGCTGCCGCTTCTGCAAGGGCGAAGGCTGGATTGAAATCTTAGGTTGCGGCATGATGCATCCCAAGGTCCTGCGGATGAGCGGGGTGGATCCGGACGAGTACACGGGCTTCGCTTTCGGTGTCGGCCTGGAACGGATTGCCCTCCTCAAGTACGAGATTGACGACATGCGCCTCATGTACGAAAACGACACGCGCTTCCTGGATCAGTTCTGATATCAGAAAATGTCAAACAGAAATTATGGTGCGAACAGCGTTTTCGGAAAGGAATATGACTAATGAAAACCTCACTTGAATGGATTCGGGCCCTGGTACCCGGCCTTGATGTCAGTCCCAAGGACTATTGCGACCGCATGACCATGTTCGGGCAGAAGGTCGAATTCTATACGGATTTCGGCAAGGACCTTGATAAGATTGTCATCGGACAGATCAGGTCCATTGAAAAGCACCCGGATGCGGACCACCTCGTGATTTGCCAGGTTGACGTCGGAAAAGATGCTCCGATTCAGATCGTGACCGGAGCTCCCAATACCTCTGTCGGCATGAAGGTGCCTGTGGTTCTGGACGGCGGAAGAGTGGCCGGCGGTCATGACGGGACGAAAACAGAGGGCGGCATCAAAATCAAGAAGGGCAAGCTCCGCGGAGTGGAGTCCGACGGTATGATGTGCTCCATCGAGGAACTGGGCTCCTCCCGGGACCTCTTCCCCGATGCCCCCGAGAACGGCCTCTATCCTCTTCCGGCCGATGCTCCGGTCGGAGAGGACTGTGTCCACTATCTCGGCCTTGACGATGTCGTAGTAGACTATGAGATTACTTCTAACCGCGTTGACTGCTTTGCCCTCCTTGGAATTGCAAGGGAAGCGGCCTGCGCCTTCAATCTTCCTTTCAAGCCCGATACTGTCACGGAGACCGGGAAGGAAGGAAATGTAGCGGACGACATCACGGTTGAAATACAGAATAAGGAGCTCTGCTCCCGATATACGGCCCGGGAGGTAAAGGACGTCCATATCGCTCCCTCACCCGAGTGGATGCAGCGGCGCCTCCGTTCCCAGGGCATCCGTCCCATCAACAATATCGTCGACATCACGAATTATGTCATGGTCGAGTATGGCCAGCCCATGCATTCCTATGACTACGACAAGATTGCAGGAAAGAAGATCGTCGTACGTAATGCCGCAGAAGGGGAGAAGTTTACGACCCTCGACGGGCAGGACCGGACCCTTGATGACCGTATGCTCGTAATCTGCGACGGGGAGAAGGCTGTCGGCATCGCCGGAATCATGGGTGGTGAGAACTCCATGATCACGGATGACGTGCAGACGGTCCTCTTCGAGGCCGCTACATTTGACGGGACGAATATCCGCCTTTCTTCTAAGCGCCTCGGCATGCGGACAGAGGCTTCCGGCATCTTTGAAAAGGGCCTTGATCCCAACAATGCTATTCTTGCCATGAACCGGGCCTGCCAGCTTGTCGAAGAGCTGGGCGCCGGCACCGTGGTGAAGGGCGTTGTCGATATCTATGAAAATCCTGTCAAAGAGAAGCACATTCCCTTCGAGCCGGACAAGTACAATGCCTTCCTGGGCACGGACATTCCGGCGGATACGATCAAAGAATATTTCGAGCGGGAGGAACTGAAGGTGGAAGGGAATGACGTCACGATCCCTACCTTCCGTCAGGACCTGGAGGAATTCGCGGATCTCGCTGAAGAGGCCGCCCGCTTCTACGGCTATGACAGGATCCCCACGACCCTTCCGAACGGCGGAGCTGCCATGGGCGGCATCGCAAAGAAGGAGAGGGTGGCAAACCTCGCAAGAGAGGTAGCCCGCTTCTCCGGCTTCTCGGAGGCTATGACATTCTCCTTCGAGAGCCCCAAAGTCTTCGACAAGCTTCTGCTTGCTGCTGATGACCCGGCCAGAAAGACCGTTACGATTTCAAACCCGCTCGGGGAGGATTTCTCCGTCATGCGGACCCTGGCTGTAAACGGCATCCTTACATCCCTTGCCACGAACTACGGGCGGCGGAATCCGGATGCAAGACTTTTCGAGATTGCAAAGATCTATATTCCGAAGGCCCTTCCTGTTACGGAGCAGCCGGATGAGCGGGAACAGTTCACGGCAGCCTTCTACGGGGAAGGCGACTTCTACACCATGAAGGGCGTGGCCGAAGAGTTCTTAGAGCAGGCCGGTCTCAAGGGAAAGATTACCTGTGACCCGGCTTCGAATATCCCCTACCTGCATCCGGGCCGCCAGGCCAATATCGTCTATGACGGAAAGGTTTTAGGCTTCCTCGGTGAAATCCATCCCACGGTGGCTGCCTCCTACGGAATCAAGGACAGGGCCTATTATCTCGATATCGACCTTCCGACCGTTGTGTCTCTGGCGACATTCGACCGCAAGTACGAAGGCATTCAGAACTTCCCGGCGTCATCCCGCGACATCTCCATGATCGTTCCGACCGGAATCACGGCCGGCCAGATTGAGGAGGTCTTCGAGAAGAAGGGCGGTGCGCTGCTGGAAAGCTACCGCCTCTTTGACATCTACGAAGGCGCCCAGGTTGGTCTGGGACGCAAGTCCATGGCCTACTCCCTGACCTTCCGGGCAAAAGACCGGTCCATCACGGATGACGATGTAAATCCTGTTATGGAGAAGATTGTAAACGCCCTGGGAGACCTGAAAGTAGAACTTAGAAAGTAATATTTGTTGAACACTTGTCTTGCCCGGTATTCCGCCCGGAGTGCCGGGCAAAGCTTTGTGTTTTTACCGGGGGCAGGATGCTTTGGCTCTGTTCCCGCCATTGCATTTTATTATTATCATGAATGTAGAAGATTTTGATTACAATCTCCCGGAAGAGCTGATTGCCCAGGACCCGCTCGAGAAGCGGGATTCCTCCCGCCTCATGGTGCTGGACAAAAATACGGGTGAGATTTTTCACCGGACATTTGACGACATCAAGGAATATCTCCATCCCGGCGACTGCCTGGTCGTCAACAATACAAAGGTCATCCCGGCCCGCCTCTACGGGACGA
>CAZOYS010000038.1:0-12744 GCA_964584155.1 uncultured Lachnospiraceae bacterium | reverse complement strand
CCCAGCTCATAAAGCTCGGCGAGGCATTAAAGAAGACGGAATACGGGAAGTACATCCTCGAAGTTGCTGAGGGACTTTAGGGAGGGGCCAAAACGGACGAAGTCCGTTTTCTTTCAATGGCCCCGACCGACTTGGCAGGATTGCGATAGCAATCGTGCCGTTACATTGAATTGAGGTAAGAAGGAGAATTTCATGGGTGAAATAAAAGTTACGAAGGACTGCGGCGGAATCGAAGGACTCTGTGTCATTGAGCCCAAGGTATTCGGCGATGCCAGAGGCTACTTCATGGAGACCTACAACGAGCAGGACATGGAGAAGGCAGGCCTGCACTATGACTTCGTGCAGGACAACCAGAGCGCCTCAAAGAAGGGCGTTCTCCGGGGCCTCCACTTTCAGATCAACTTCCCCCAGGACAAGCTGGTCCGGGTTATCGTAGGCGAAGTATTTGACGTGGCTGTCGACCTCCGGGAAGGCTCGAAGACATTCGGTAAGTGGTTCGGCGTAAGGCTTTCCGCCGAGAACAAGAAGCAGTTTCTGATTCCCAAGAATTTCGCCCACGGCTTCCTCGTACTTTCCGACTATGCCGAGTTCTGCTACAAGGTGACGGACTTCTATCATCCCAACGACGAGGGCGGCCTCATGTGGAACGACCCGGATATCGCAGTGGAATGGCCCTTCCCGGAAGGAGTCGGGCCCGACAACCTCATCCTTTCCGATAAGGACAAGGTCAACTGGTCGTACAGAGAATACCTTGCCAAAAAGGGCATGAAGTAAGGGTATTCCCTCGTGATAGAAATTAATGATTTCATGGACCGCATATTCAATGCGGTATTCCGGAAATACAAGGGGACCCGTTTCATCATTCCCTTGTACTACCGCATGAAGGAACTCATGATGTACGGCCTTTTCGGTCTGGGTACCTTCATTGTGGCCCTCTCCACGTACGCCTTTTTCACGGAGACGCTGGAATGGCCCATTGCCCTAGGAAATGCCGCATCCTGGGTCTTTGCGACGGCCTTTGCCTTCCTGACGAACCGCAAGTGGGTCTTCCCCAAACACAGGAGGGGCTTCTTCGCCTTCCTGATGCAGCTGTGGAGTTTTACCGGGGCGAGACTTCTGACCCTGGTCATCGAGGAGGTCATGCTGGTCGTTCTGATCGAGATTCTGGGCTTCCCGAATATGACGGTCAAGCTTCTTGCCCAGTTCATCGTCGTCTCCCTGAACTATGTCTTCAGCAAACTGATCGTGTTCCGGAAGAAGGCCACGCCGGAAGAGAAGAAGCTCGATGAGCTGGACATTATGTATGAAAAGCAGTCGCGTCTGCGGCACAGGGGGTTATTGAAGGAGAGAATACATAATGCTGGAAAGAGCTGAAGCGGAGAAGCTTCTGTCTGCCCACGGGCAGGCCCATGTCCTCCGCGGGTTTGATGCACTGACAGCGGAGCAGCAGGCGGGGCTGCTGACGCAGATCGGGGAGCTGGATTTCGATGAAATCGCCCTGACCGGTCAGGAAGAGCACGCGGAACACGGGGAACTTTCCCCCATGGGGGCGGTAAGCGTGCCGGAAATAGAAGAGCGCCGGGACGAATTCGAAGAGACCGGTCTGAAAGTCCTTGCTGAAGGGAAAGTGGCCGCCCTGCTCCTGGCCGGCGGAATGGGGACCCGGCTGGGCTCCGACCGCCCCAAGGGGGAGCTCAATGTCGGCGAGACCCGGACCCTCTACCTTTTCGAGTGTCTCATAATCAATCTGCAGGCGGTCGTGAAGAAGTGCGGCGTCACCATCCCCCTCTACATCATGACGTCCGAAAAAAACGATGCAGACACCCGGAATTTTTTCAAGCAACATGATTATTTCGGCTACCCGGAGAAGGCTGTTCACTTTTTTGTTCAACAGATGGCGGCGGCTGTCGACTATGACGGGAAGCTTTTGATGGAGGGACCGGGCCGCCTGGCCACGTCCCCGAACGGAAACGGGGGTTGGTTTTCTTCCTTGAAAAGGGCCGGATATCTTGAGGACCTCCATAGGGCCGGCGTTGAGTGGATCAATATTTTTGCGGTGGACAACCCCCTGCAGAAGATTTGCGATCCTGCCTTTGTCGGGGCCACGGTCCTGTCCGGAGCCGAGAGCGGCAGCAAGGTCATAAGGAAGAACTCTCCGGATGAGAAGCTGGGTGTCCTCTGCCGGGACGACGGAAAGCCGTCCATCATCGAATATTATGACATGACGGAAGAGATGCAGACCCTGAGGAATCCGGACGGAAGTCTGGCCTATGCCTTCGGGGTCATCCTGAACTATCTTTTCCGGATTGACGCCCTTGAGCGGATCGTCGACCGGAGGCTGCCGGTCCATGTGGTGGAGAAGAAGATTCCCTATATGGATGAAAACGGACTTATGGTGAAACCGGACAGGGAAAACGGCTATAAGTTCGAGACCCTGGTCGTGGATATGATTCATATGATGAATGACACTCTGGCCTATGAGGTCGAGAGGGAGAAAGAGTTTGCTCCCATCAAGAATCTGCACGGGCGGGACTCTCTGGATTCTTCGCGCGAGCTCATGAAGAAGAACGGCATCCGCCTGTAGGCATTACATTAGTCATCTGCGGGTAAATCTGTATGTATAGAGGACAGAAACGGAGCTGGGTCAAGCATCTGGACTTTACCTTTTTTGATATTGTCTGCCTGCTGGCCGCTCTGATAATTGCATATGCCATCCGTTTCCGCGGGGCCTTCCTCTTCACGGACGACCAGTTTTTCGGGGATGCCTACCGGAATATGGCGGCGGTCATTGTTCTCTTAGACATTGCCATCGTCTTCTTCGCCGAGTCCTATAACGGCATTCTGAGAAGGAACAAGTATCAGGAATTCCGGGCGGCGGTCACCCACTGCGTGGCGGTCTTCGCAGGAATGCTGATCTACATGTATTCCATCCGCCGGTCCATCTACTATTCCCGGTCCCTCCTCTATATGTATCTGGGACTGTCCATAGTCCTTGTATATTCGGCCCGGGTCCTCTGGAAGCGGGTCATAAGGAAGCGTAAGCTCGACGACGTCAACAAGGCCCAGATGCTGGTCGTCTGTGAGAATGATAATGTGGAGCGCTGCCTCTACAATCTTTCCCACAACCGCTACACGGATTTCAAGATCACCGGGGCCTGCGTCGTGGATGCGGACAGGACCGGGGAGACCATAGACGGGGTGGGCGTTGTCTGCAATGCGGACAACTTTTTAAACTATGTCCGGGAGAACGTCGTGGACGAGGTCTTCATCGACGGGAATACCCGCAGCTCCTCCGAGGCCCTGGCCAATGAGCTCATAGAGCTCGGGGTCACGGTTCATGTCAGCCTTGTCTATTCGAACATGCTCGTGGCCAATACCCTGCTCGAGCGCTATGCCAACTATATCGTCTTTACGTCCACGATGAAGGTGGCTACGACGCGTCAGGCCTTCATCAAACGTTTCGGAGACATTCTGGGCGGCCTTGTGGGCCTTATCATCTGCGGCATTGCCTTCCTGATCTTCGCCCCCCAGATCAAGCGACAGTCCCCGGGACCGGTTTTTTATAAGTCCACCCGGATTGGGAAGAACGGCCGGCGGTTTACCTTCTACAAATTCCGCACCATGCGGGTCGGGGCCGACAAGGAACAGGCGGCCCTTGCTGCAAAAAACGAGATGAAGGGCAATATGTTCAAGATGGAGAACGACCCCCGGGTCTTCCCTATCGGCCGATTCATGCGCAAGTATTCTATAGACGAGCTGCCCCAGTTCTGGAATGTTCTGAAGGGGGACATGTCTCTTGTAGGCACCCGGCCGCCTACGGAAGCGGAGTTTGAAAACTACGAGTACCACCACAAGGCCCGTCTGGCCATAAAGCCCGGCCTCACCGGCATGTGGCAGACCAGCGGCCGGAACGACGTCAGCGATTTCGAGGACGTCGTGGCCATGGACACGGAGTACATCGCCAATTGGTCCGTATGGCTGGATATCAAAATACTTTTCAAGACCATCGGCGTCGTGTTCTCCGGCAAGGGGAGCAAATAGAAGGATTCCGGCAGGGCCTCTGGTCCGGACAGGTGATGCACATATATGGAAGATATCCTGTTTTCGATAATTATATATGCATCGCATACAAACCGGATCTATTTCCGCGACTGCATAGAATCCGTCGTGGCCCAGACCTACGGGAACTTCGAACTCATTATCGTCGATGAAAATCCCGGGGCCGACCTGGGGAGAATCGTCTCCGAGTTCTTCCCGGAGGATCCCCGTATCATCTACCGCCACCTGAGAAGGCCGGGCGGCAAGGCGCGGGCTTTAAATTATGCCATCGATACGGCGAAGGGACAGTACTTTGTCTTCCACGGCCAGCACGACCGCCTGTCGTCAAATGCCCTTTCCCTGATTGCTGCGGAGGCGGCGAAAAAGCCGGCCTTTGCCGTCTGCTACTCGGACCACGACGGACTGGACGGGGCAGACCGGGTCAACCCGGTCTTCAAGCCCGGTTTCAATGTCGAGCTCCTCAGGCAGACGAACTACATCGGAAATTCCTTCGCCCTCAGCGCGGCGGCCTATGTGGGCCTCGGGCGCTTCCGGACGGAGCTTTCCTGCTATCCCGAGTGGGAGTACCTGCTCCGGGCTGCTGACCGGAGGATGAAGTTTGTCCGTATTCCCGGCCTCCTCTTTCATATCCGGCCGGACGACGGGCTGACGCCGGATGACCCGACCGAGCTTGCGGCCTGGAAAAAGGTTAGAAAAGAAGAGGACAAAAAGGCCGCCCGCGAGGCCGTGACAGTCGTGGCGGCCTCGCTGAAGAGGCTCGGCCTCACAGCCGACGTCCGGAAGGGCTCCCGCCCGGGCCTTGTGAAGGTGGCCTACGACGGAACAGGCTGGGACATTCACAGGAACGACTTCCTGCTCCTTAAGGACCCGGGTGTGCGGGCGCTCTCGCGGCGCGCGCTCGAGCGCCTCTACGGAGTCTTCCGTCAGCCGGACGTGGCCATGGTCGGCTGCCGTTTCATCGGAAGCGGCCTCACGGTGGACAATGCCGGCTACATCTTCGATGAAAACGGCCTTTCTTATCCGGCCTGCCACGGGCAGTCCATCCTTTCCCCGGGCTACGGCGGCCGTATTTCCCTGCGTCAGGACGTCTCGGCCGTGGACCTTTCTTACTGCCTCATAGACAGAAAGTTCTACGAGCGCTGCGGGGGCTTCGACGGGGACCTTGTGGGCCGGGACATCATGACGGATTTCTGCCTCAAAGCGGCGGCCGCGGGGCGGCGAGTCGTGTACGAGCCGGCCGTGACGGCCTACCGGGCGAGGGGCGGCGCCCCGAGCAGCGAGGCCTCGAATGCGGCCCTCCTCGACAAGTGGAAGGAGCGGATCCGGCGGGGCGACCCCTATTACAATCCCAACCTTCCCATGGGCCTTTCGAATTACACACTGGCAGAATGACGCTTGACTTTAAATAAAAAGCGGCTATAGTGAATAGGTCATTGCGTTTTTTCAAAATAGTTTTTTCCGTTTCCCGTCCTGCCCCGGGGCAGAGGAAATTACGGGATTTACATTAGTCATATTTTTCGCTGAGGAACAAAAGTGAGTACCGACGAGAGAAGAAACACGACGCGGCGGAAGTCGAGAAAGGCCAAGCGCAGGCGGGCCCGGAAGATTCTGCTGATTATAGAGATCATTGTACTGATTATCCTGCTGGGTGCCCTGTATGTCATGCTGAAGTTCGGAAAGATCGACTTCCGGGACATCGGGGAGACCGTGCAGAACGAGATCAGCGACGAGTCGAAGCTGACGCTGAAGGGCTATACGAATATCGCCCTTTTCGGCATAGACAACCGGTCGAACGGAAACTACGACACGGGCCAGTCCGACGTCATCATGATCTGTTCCATCAATAATGACACGAAGGAAATCCGCCTTGTGTCCATCTACCGCGACACCCTGATGGACGTGGACGGAAACGGGAAGTACCGGAAGGCGAACTACGCTTACGCCCGGGGCGGGGCCAAGAATGCCATCAATATGCTGAACCGCAACCTGGACATGGACATCAAGGACTTCGTGACCGTGGACTTCAATGCGGTCTCCGAGGCCGTGGACGCGGTTGGCGGCATCGACCTCGAGATTACGGACGACGAGATCAATCCGCCTGGACACCATCCCGGCATCAATGCCTATATCGACGAAGTGGCAAAAGTCACGGGCCGGAAGTCCAGCCACGTGGAGGCCGGCACCCAGCATGTGGACGGGGTTCAGGCCACGGCCTACTGCCGGCTCCGCTATACGGCGTCTATGGACTTCGGCCGGGCGGCCCGTCAGCGGATTGTGGTTCAGAAGCTGATGGACAAGGTCAAGACGGCCAATGTCTTCGAGCTGAACAGCCTGGTGGATGCGGTATTTGACGATATTTCCACCTCCTATACGGCGGCAGAGCTCATCCAGCTGGCCTCTGCGGTCAAGGACTACTCTCTGGCCGGTACGGCGGGCTATCCCTTCACCAAGAAGACGGACAATGTCAGCAAGGCAATCGGAGATGCTGTCGTACCTTGCACGGTGGACTCCAATGTCAAGGAACTCTACCAGTACCTCTTCGGGGAGCAGGATCACGAGTGCTCGTCGACGGTATCGAATATCAACGCGGAAGTCATCGGCATGACGGGCTTCACGGAGGCCGATGCCGTCCAGTACGACGCCTCCTTCGAGGACGCCAGTGGGACGTCGGTGAAATAAAGGAGTTTTTATGTGCGGAATCGTCGGATACGTCGGGGACAGTCAGGCGGCCCCTATCCTCCTGAACGGGCTTTCAAAACTGGAATACCGGGGGTATGACTCGGCCGGCATGGCCGTTTTCGACGGGGAGAAGATCGAGGTCGAAAAGGCCCGGGGCCGGCTCAATGTTCTGTCCGAGATGACCCATGACGGGGCCACGATGCCCGGGACCATCGGCATAGGCCACACCCGCTGGGCTACCCACGGGGAGCCGAATGACACAAACGCCCATCCCCATCTCAATACGGACGGGACCATCGCCGTCGTCCACAACGGTATCATAGAAAACTACCAGGCCCTGAAGGACAAACTCCTGAAGAAGGGCTATACCTTCAAGTCCGAGACGGATACTGAGGTCGTTGCCCAGCTCCTTGACTATTACTATGAGGGCAACGCTCTCGAGACAATTGAGAAGGTCATCCACCGGGTGACAGGCTCCTATGCCCTGGGCATCCTCTTTGCCGACCATCCCGACACGGTGTACTCTGTCCGCAAGGACTGCCCCCTGATCGTGGGGAAGGCTGACGGGGCCTCCTTCATCGCTTCCGATGTGCCGGCCATCCTTTCCTACACGAGAGATGTCTATTACATAGATAATGAAGAGATTGCCGTTCTGACCCGGTCCGACGTCTCCTTCTTCTCCATAGACGGGGACCCCATCACAAAGGAACTCTCCCATGTGGACTGGGACGCAAACGCTGCCGAAAAGGGCGGCAATCCCCACTTCATGCTGAAGGAGATGTATGAGCAGCCCAAGGCCGTCCGGGATACGATTTCCCCCCGCATCAAGGAGGGGAAGATTGTCATAGACGAGCTGGGGCTGTCGGACGACGATATCCGGTCCATAGAGCGGATTCACATCATCGCCTGCGGTTCCGCCTGGCACGTAGGCATGACAAGCCGCTATGTCATAGAAGGACTGACCCGGATTCCTGTGGACGTGGACCTCGCGTCGGAGTTTAAGTATAGAAACCCCATTCTGGGGAAGAACGACCTCGTGATTATCATTTCCCAGTCCGGAGAGACGGCGGACTCGCTCGCCGCCCTGCGGCTCGCAAAGGAGAGGGGCGTCAAGACCCTGGGCATCGTAAACGTTGTCGGGAGCTCCATTTCCAGGGAGGCCGATTCCGTCATGTACACCTGGGCCGGACCGGAAATCGCCGTTGCGACGACGAAGGCTTATTCTGCCCAGCTCTCCGCCATGTACCTTCTGACCCTGAAGTTCGGGGCGGTGCGGGGCTGCATTTCAGACGATGAGCTCAAGGACTATATCCGGGACATTAAAACCCTGCCCGAGCAGATTGAGATGCTCCTCAACAATCGCGACAGGATCCAGAAGATTGCGGCCCGCTTCATTTCCGAGAAGGACGTATTCTTCATCGGCCGGGGCATCGACTACTGCATCGGTCTCGAGGGCTCACTGAAACTGAAAGAGATTTCCTACAACCATTCGGAGGCCTATGCGGCCGGGGAACTTAAGCACGGGACCATCTCCCTGGTCGAGAAGGATACGCCGTTTGTGGCCATTGCCACCCAGCCGTCTCTTGTGCCGAAGACGGTTTCCAATATCGTGGAAGTCCGTTCCCGCGGGGCCTACGTCCTGGCCGTTACGAACGAGGACAATACGGATATCGAGAATGTGGCGGACTACGTCATCTACATTCCCCGGACCAATCCCTGGTTTTGTAACTCCCTGGCCATCATTCCTCTGCAGCTTTTCGCCTACTATGTAGCGGTCGGCAAAGGCTGCGACGTGGACAAGCCCCGGAACCTGGCCAAGTCCGTCACGGTGGAGTAAGGTCGAATATTATTGCATTCCTGTCCCTGCAGTACCCTTTTGGTACTGCAGGGATTTTTTGTAAGCAACGAGCCAAGATGGCTCCGTACATGCGTGCATGTGAAGGAGCCATCTTGGCGACTGCAATCAGCGAAACAGCCGAAGGCTGTGAGCTGGTTGCAGTATTGCTGCATCGAGTAGGAGGATGAAATCCTTCTACTCGATTGGGCACAATATTTTTTAATCGTCTTAAAAAATATCTTGTCAGGCGGCTTACGCTGGTCTATAATTCCTTCATAAGGGAAAAGACCGGCGGCAGCCGCCTTTTTATTTCGGAAGGGGCCTGCAGCAGCCGTCTTTTCTACAGCCTTCGGGGGAAGGCTGTTTTTTGAAAAGGGGGAAATTCATGTCTGAAAAGAAGAAGGAAGCAGTCGCTTCCTCATCCAAAGTTCTCACGGCCAGGAATGTCATAGGCTACGCCCTGGGTGACACGGGCGGGGTTCTGGCCTTCGGTGTCATCAGTGCCTTCCTGAATATGTACTACACGGACGTGCTGGGCATTACGACCGGCAAGCTCGTGATTCTCTTTCTCGTGGCCCGGATCTGGGACGCCATCAATGACCCCATGATGGGGGCCTTTCTGGATTCCAGAAAGCCCACCCGCTGGGGCCGCTTCCGTCCCTACATCTACTTCGGGTCTTTCCCGATGATATTATCATTGATTCTCTGCTTCCTGCCCCTGCCGGAGTGGAAGGAGAACCAGTACCTCATCTACGCCTACATCACCTATATCTTCTACGGGATGGCCTATACGTTCGTGAACATCCCCTACGGCTCCATGGCCACGGTTATGACGGAGGATACGGGCGAGCGGTCCGTCCTTTCCATTGCCAGGACCTTCGGTGCCGGCATCGGTCAGGCCGTCGGGTCCGTCATCCTGCCCCTCTTCGTCTATGAGGTGGCGGACAACGGGGCGAAGGTCCTTTCCGGGAATAAGCTTTTCACTGCAGTCCTCTTCATCGCCTGCGCCATGCTGGTGGTCTACTTCCTGAACTTCCGCCTGACGAAGGAGCGGAATATAGAGGTGAAGAAGGAAGAGAAGAGAGACGGTCTCCTGAAGACTTTCGGCTCCCTCTTCAAGAACCGGGCCTTCATCAGCCTGTCCCTGGCTTCCATGATTCTCATCATGGCGAATATGTACGGGCAGACAGTGAACGGCTATCTTTTCAAGAATTACTTCGGGACGCCGAAGCTGCAGTCCATGATCATGATTGCAAACTACCTGCCCCTGGTCATCCTCATGCCCTTCACGACGAAGCTCATCAAGAAGTTCGGTAAGAAGGAGCTCTGCGCCATCGGGGCTTATATCGCGGCGGCAGCCTACCTCGTGGGCCTTATCGTCCACACGACGAATCCTTACGTCTTCCTGGTCATTCTCTTTGCCTCCGGCTTCGGGATTGCCTTCTTCACGCTTGAGGTCTGGGCCATGGTTTCCGACGCCATTGACTACCAGGAGAAGCTGACGGGCCATCGGGAAGAAGGAACAAGCTACGCCGTCTATTCCTTCTTCCGAAAAGTAGGTCAGACCCTGGCCGGGGTCGGGGCCAATGCGGCTCTGGGCTTTGTCGGCTACCAGGTCGGGACGACGGCCATCATCCAGGACGCGGCCGTGACGAACGGCATCTACGTCATCGCTACCCTGATTCCCTTCATCGTCTACCTGATCCAGGGCCTCCTGCTCCATATCGCCTATCCCCTGTCCCGTGACCGGGTCGAGGAGCTGCATGCGGAGCTGGCCGCCCGGAGAGCGGAGTAATCCGCAGCAGGAGGGCAATTCGCAGCGGACCATACAAACAAATATCTGCAAAAAAATTCGGCACCCGGGTTTTCCCGGGTGCCGTTTGCAATGGAAGGCATATTTTGCGACTCTTCCGGAAATACGGAGGGCAAAATTGCCGGCTTTTTGCAAACGGCGTCTCTACCACGAATCCTTCTCGCGGAAGGAATACTCTCCGTCAACGACCGGAATGGAGTGCACGTCCATGGAGTCGATGACGACGTAGCGCCGCTGCTGCAGGAAGACGATGAGGCGGTCAATGGCTTCTTCCGTCCCCTGGACTTCCATGTGGACGGTCCCGTCATAGAGGTTTTCGACGGTGCCGGTGAGGCCCAGGGCGGTCGCCCCCTGGACGGAGTAGTAGCGGAAGCCCACGCCCTGGACCCGTCCGTGGAAGATGATGTCTTTTCGGATGATGGAATCTTCTTTTTTCATGTTTCTATTCTAGCATTTTCGCCAGTAATCTCCAACGGCGGAGCCGAAATCCATTACGCTGACCGAATTCGCAAAATTTCCGGGCGAAAATGGTTACATTCGACTTGCACATTTGTTATATTAAAAGACAGGGGCGAAATTATTTTTGCAAAAAAAGGGGGCACCTGCCTTGAAGAAACCGGAAGTCGAATTCCGCTACTATACCATGCCGGCCGACACCTATGTCCTGCCCAAGCTCGGAAAGGGCTGGGAGCAGGAGTACGGGCTCGGATACGGGGAACAGCTGCATTTTCACAACTATGCCGAAATCGGCTACTGTTACAACGGTCACGGCCGTCTGATCATCGATGACCGGGAATACCGCTACGAGGGGAATATGCTTTCCTTCATTCCCGAGCGGATCCCCCATACGACGATTTCCGACCCCGGAAATATCTGCAAGTGGGAGTTTCTCTTCATCGACATTGACAATTTTGTCAAAAACGAGATGGCGGGCTGCGGCATGAATACGGACGACATTCTCCGCATCATAAATAAGCGGGGAACGCTCAAAAGCCGGGCTCATCATGAGCGTTTGGACACCATCGTCCGGGCCATCATAGAAGAGTGCCGGGACCACGGCCCCTACTACGCAGAGAGCGTGAAGGGCTACCTCAGGGCTCTGGTGGTGGAGCTTTTACGCCTCGAAGAGGAACGGGAGGCTGTCAAGAAGCGGAAGGCCTTCACGAAGAGCATAGAAAAGGCCCTTTCCTACGTGGATGACCACTATGCCGAGGATGTGCGGATCTCGGATATGGCCGATGCCTGCGCCCTGTCGGAAAGCCACTTCCGGCGGACCTTCGAGAATATCATGCAGATGAAACCGCTCGACTACGTGAATTTCGTCCGGGTCAAAAACGCATGCGACATGCTGGAAAAGAGCGAGGACTCCATCCAGGAGGTCTCCTACAAGGTCGGATTTCCCACCCTTTCGACCTTCAACCGCAATTTCCGCAAGGTCACGGGCACGACGCCCAACCGCTGGCGCCGCCAGTCCGGGGACCAGGAGCAGAAATTACGCGGCTACCATATTTCCGCGAAGAAGGGCTGGGAAGCCTGAATTTTTACAAAAAGACTTTCATAAAGGTGCCCCGAAGGAAAGACTTCCTTCGGGGTATTCTTTTTGCAAAAATCACCGGGAGATTTTTCTTTTTTACAAATCCGATATAAGCTGCCTCTGAAAAAGTCCACAAAAGCGCAGCTTCCAAATTGTGCAAATTCGACGAAATATGACTTTTCGGTGAGGAACAAAACAGTGTAATAGCTGTTTTTGCAAATTTGACGGACGAAAACGGCAACAAAAACGACTTGCGCTGGGTATAATAACCATAGACCATAAATGAAGGGGGGCCTTTTTTGTGGGATATAACGAAACACCTTCCGAAACGGAAGAGACGTTATATAAGGAGACCTGCAAAATCGGCTATCCCCGAAATAAGGAGGGTTTATTGTATGAAAAAGAAACTGTTAACAATGGTTCTGGCCGGTGCTATGGCTGTATCAATGATGGCCGGCTGCGGCAGCAGCTCTTCAAGCAGTGACTCCGCAAGCAGCGATGCTTCTGCCAGCACAGATGCTTCCGCAAGCGACGATTCCGCAACGGCTTCCGCAGACGTAGCCAGCGAAGGCGAGAAAGAGCTTTCCGTATACGCTTGGGATGAGAACTTCAATATCCCCGCTCTGAAGGCTGCCGAGGCTGCTTACCAGAAGAAGGATCCTGACTTCAAGCTGAACATCATCACCCAGGGTCAGTCCTCCGACGTTGAGGATGCCGTTACCCTGGCAGGCTCCGCAGGCGATTACAGCACACTTCCTGATATCGTCCTTTTCCAGGATCACTACATCAACCAGTACGTTACGAACTATCCCGATGCATGGG
>CAZOYS010000037.1:0-12919 GCA_964584155.1 uncultured Lachnospiraceae bacterium | reverse complement strand
AGCCCACCATCACCCGCATCCGGGACTTCACCTGGAAAACGGCCCTGATCATCGGTCTCTTCCAGGTCATCGCGGCAATTTTCCCCGGAACCTCCCGATCCGGCGCCACGATCATCGGCGCCCTCCTGATTGGCGTCTCCCGGTCCTGCGCGGCGGAGTTCACCTTCTTCCTGGCCGTACCCGTCATGCTGGGGGCTTCCCTTCTCAAACTTGTGAAGTTCGGCGGGACCTTCACCGGAAACGAAATCGCTGTCCTCCTTGTGGGCTGCTTCACTGCCTTCGTCGTTTCCCTCTTCATCATCAAATTCCTGATGAACTTCGTGAAGAACCACGATTTCAAGGTCTTCGGCTGGTACCGGATTGCGCTCGGCGCCTTTGTGCTCGTAGCAGGGATGACGTTCCTGAAGTGAGACCTCCGTCTTCCTGTCTCTGAGCGCCACGCCCAGGTCGTAATTCATCCGAAGGCTCATCTATATATTATGTCAAGCATTTCTACAGAGGGAAGCAAAAAGTCCCTCTGTCATTTTTCACTTGACAATATGAGATATTTCTCATATGTTAATAATAAATCATCGGAGGAGAGAGACCTATGTTTCAAGTGGAATTTTATGAGGCAGCAGACGGAAAGAAACCGGTAGAAGAGTTTCTTAACTCTTTGGACAACAAGATGTCCGCCAAACTTGTCAGTATGATGGAGTTGCTTCAGGAAAAAGGGACCGAGCTGCGAATGCCGTATTCTGAATATCTGGAGGATCAGATCTTTCAGCTCCGGTGTATATTTGGAAGTGATATCACTAGGGCTCTCTACTTCTTCTATGCCGGAGAAAGAATTATCATTACAAATGCATTTATAAGTCGCAAAAAACTCCGAGGCGTGAAATCGAACTGGCAAAGAAACGACGCAGTGATTGGATACAGCAGCACAACCAAAGTGACAGCAGGAATTGAGGTGGTATCATGACTCTTGAAGAATACAAAGCACAAAAAATGCAGGATCCTGATTTTGCACAGGCCTACGAAGAGGTTCAGCCGGAAATGAATATTATCCGGGCACTTGTTGATGCCAGAACATCCCAGAATCTCACACAAAAGGAACTTTCAGAAAGAACCGGTATCGCACAAACAGAAATCAGCAAGTTGGAAAACGGTACCCGAAATCCCAGCATTAAACTTCTGCAGCGACTCGCAGACGGGATGGGTATGATCCTGAATGTCACATTCACACCCAAAAATTCCGCCCGGGGATCTTGATGATTCCGCCTGTCGGTCGGCTTCATCCAATGCCAGCTCTGTATTGTCCCCTTCTTTCCTGAACTGCCCGTCCTTCAGTATTTCTCCCGGAGGCGAGACATTGACATTGATCCTCTGCAGGCCGGATTAAAGGAACGTTCCCACCAGCGCTGAAAGTGCACCTGTCGCCAGCATTATCACAAACAGGATGATGACGAGGATCAGCACGCAGAAATACGAGCGGGCGAAATTCTTCAGGTTCTGATTTTTTGCCGTGATGGAAAAGATGATCAGGCAGATCAGGCCGACCACCGGAATACCGAAAAGAATCTGGTATCCGAAATAGCCCCACATGCTGATCGGGCGATATTCTTCAGGTCCATTGTAATAGTCCATATCTTTTACCTCTCTCCTGGAATGGAAAACTGCAGGACCTTCCTGCACAGGTGAATTATATCCCCATGCAGTTCTCCGCGCAACTCAGGTTCTTCTTCAGGCCGTAAACATGCAAATAATCCCCATCCGCTGCCGTCAGACAGCCTTTCTCAGGGATGATATACGCCCCAGATGAAGAGGTAGCCGACCACGACCGCTGTCAGGGTGAAGGGGATGCCGATGCGGAAGAAGTCGCGGAAGCGGACCTCGTAGCCTTCCTTCCTCAGCATGCCAACGGCGGCGATATTGGCCGAAGCCCCGATGGGGGTCAGGTTGCCGCCCAGAGTGGCGCCGACAAGAAGGCCGAAGTAGAGGAAGTAGGGCTCTACACCCATTGTTGTCGCGACGGCTCCCATCAGGGGCAGCATGGTGGCGACATAGGGAATATTGTCAATGAAGGCGGAAATCGCCACGGAACCCCAGACCACGATGGAGTAGAGCAGGAACATATTCGAGCCGCCGGCCTTGGCAATCAGATTCGCCAGGTCGTCGATGATGCCGACGTTCCGTACTCCGGCAATGACAACGAAGAGGCCGGCCAGGAGGAGCATGGTCTGGTAGTCCATATTCTTAATACTGTGGACCATCCCGGATGTGCCTTTTTGTTTAACAATTTCCCAGACGATGGTGAGAACGCCGAAGGCCATGCAGATATAGCCGTTGATCATGGCCGGGGTATTGGGAATGAAGGAGGCGATGATCAGGGCGACAACGTGGCCAAGCATTGTGATTGTCGGAACATAGTCCTTCACTTCCGTGTGCTGGTCACTGTCCACCGGCTGTTTATCGTGGCGGAAGAGGACCATCATGATGGGAATCGTGGCCAGGGCGCCAAGCTCTACAGCGAACATGATCCCGGGCTTCCCGTGGAACCAGATGAAGTCATTGAAGTTCATGCCTGCTGCGCCGGCCAGCATAATGGATGTCGTGTCACCGACCAGGGTGGCCGCCCCCTGCAGGTTTGAGGATACGGCAATGGAAATCAGCATGGGAACCGGGGAAATCTTCAGTTTCTTGCAGATGGCCAGGCCCACAGGGGCAATCATGAGGACGGTCGCCACATTGTCAATGAAGGCGGAGACAATGCCGGCGAAGAGGGACATAATAATGGTCACCCACATGACATTGGGACAGAGCCGCAGGAGCCCGTCCGCAATCTTTTCCGGCATCTTCGACTCTATGAAGTAGTCGACAATGACCATGGTGCCGAAGATCATCATGAGCACGTTCCAGTCAATGGCTGCCGGAACCGCGCCTGCCGGCAGCATGCCGACCGCGACGAAGACGACCGCCGTCACGAGGGCCACGAGGTAGCGCCACTTGGGCAGCATGACCATCAGGGCATACATGACGATGAAAATGATAATTGCTGCTGTTTTCATGCATCCTCCTTTTTAGGCAATCCGACTCGACTAGGCTCTGTCTGCGCGGCTCTTTGAGCCGCTTGCCAATCGCCAAGTCTCCCTGTATCCGCATTTCTAAGGCTCTCTCCGCGCACTGCGTGCTTGAGACAGCCTAAGAACTGCAGAAAAAAAGACTTCTGCCCCACCTGTATGTGCGGCAAAAGTCTTGCGATTTCGAATACGAATTTCCGGACCCGATTGCGGTACCCGCAATGTGCTGACGACTCCGGACGGCTTCGGGTTTTATATTACTAATGTAAAAACGCGAAGTCCGCTACTCCCTTTTGTTCTGCCAATCATACCCGAAAGAGGGCGGAAACACAAGCGGATTTTTCCGTATTCGTTGAAAATACACATTTTGTCTTGTATAATGAGTCTATCTGCGGCGGGAATGGAATACTGACGGAGCCCTGTATTTTCGGGCGCGCCCCGCGGTCCCGTGAAAGAAAATGTGTTGTATTTCTTTGTATGAAGGAGGCACTCATGGACGATTTTTTCGATAAACTTGGTGACACCATTGTCACCGGCGGCAAGGCAGTTGGCGACAAGGCAAAGGAGCTCTCCGATACAGCGAAACTTCAGATCGAGCTGAAGAAGAACGAAGACATCGTTACGGAGGAGTACGCAAAGCTCGGCAAGAAGTATTATGAAACAAAGAAGGACGAGGACCCGGCCGAGTTTGCAACCCTTGAAGCAGCCCTCCGCCAGGTAGCCCATGTCAAGCAGCAGATTGCGGACGTCAAGGGCGAGAAGACCTGCCCCAAGTGCGGCGCCTCAAACGCAGCGGACGCGGCCTTCTGCAGCAAGTGCGGCGAGAAGCTGGACTGAAGCGTTTTATATTAGTAATAATGATTCTCCGCCCCGGACAATTCCGGGGCGAAGCTTTGTAGTTAGGAAAACAAAATTGAGCAGCAGAGGAAAGTACTACATTACAACGGCCATAGCGTATGCATCCGGCAAGCCCCACATCGGGAACACGTATGAAATCGTCCTTGCGGACGCCATCGCGCGCTTCCGGCGCCAGCAGGGCTACGACGTCTTCTTCCAGACCGGAACGGACGAGCACGGGCAGAAGAACGAGACGAAGGCCCAGGCAGCAGGCGTTTCCCCCCAGGAATTCGTGGACAAGACAGCCGCGGAAATCCGCCGGATCTGGGACCTCATGAATACGTCCTATGACAAGTTCATCCGGACGACGGACGACTATCACGTTGAGCAGGTCCAGAAGATCTTCAAGAAGCTCTACGAGCAGGGCGACATCTACCAGGGCCACTACGACGGCCTCTACTGCAACGAGTGCGAGGCCTTCTACACGGAGTCCCAGCTTGTGGACGGACGCTGCCCCGTCTGCGGCAGCGAAGTCCATGCCCAGCAGGAGGAGGCCTATTTCTTCCGCATGAGCAAGTACGCGGACAGGCTCATTGATTATATTAATTCCCATCCCGATTTCATCCAGCCTGTGAGCCGGAAAAACGAGATGATGAACAATTTTCTGTTGCCGGGTCTGCAGGACCTCTGCGTTTCCCGGGCCTCCGTCAAGTGGGGAATCCCCGTTACATTTGATCCCAACCAGACCGTCTATGTCTGGCTCGATGCCCTGACGAACTATATCACCGGCATCGGCTACGACGCGGACGGCAATTCCACGGACCAGTACAAGAAGCTCTGGCCGGCGGACCTCCACCTCATCGGCAAGGACATCATCCGCTTCCATACCATCTACTGGCCCATCTTCCTGATGGCCCTCGGAGAGCCGCTGCCCAAGCAGGTCTTCGGCCACCCCTGGCTCCTGCAGGGCGGGGAGAAAATGTCGAAATCCAAGGGCAATGTCATCTATGCGGACGACATGGTGGATCTCTTCGGTGTCGACGCTTCCAGATATTTCGTTTTACATGAAATGCCCTACGAGAACGACGGGGTCATTACGTGGGAACTCCTGGTGGAGCGAATCAATTCAGACCTGGCCAACACCCTGGGCAATCTCGTCAAGCGGACCGTGTCCATGACGAACCAGTATTTCGGTGGCGTTGTGAAGAATCCCGGCGTGAGCGAGCCTGTGGACGAGGAGCTCATCTCCCTGGCCAAAGCCACAAGGGACCTCTGCGACAAGGATATGGAGACCCTGCGGGTAGCCGACGCCATGTCGAAGGTCTGGGACCTCTTCAAGCGCTGCAACAAGTATATAGATGAGACGGAGCCCTGGGTGCTTGCAAAGGACCCTGCTGCGCAGGGTCGGCTCGCCACGGTCCTCTACAATCTCATAGAATCCATCTCCATCGGTGCAAGCCTCATCAAGTCCTTCATGCCCGATACTTCGGCCGCGATTCTGAAGGAACTCGGCGCGGATGAGATTCCCTATGACGAGCTCGATACTTTCGGCCACTATCCGGCCGACGGCAGCCGCAAGGTGACGGACAGCCCGGTTACTTTGTTTGAGCGTCTCAAGCTCGATGACGTCATGAAGAAGGTCGCTGTCATCGAAGCCGCCCAGAAGAAGGCAGCCGCTGCGGAAGAGAAGAAGGAAGCCCCGAAGGGCGGAAAAGCCGGGGCTGGAGAAGCGAATGCCACTGCCGGGGAAAATGTTGAACACAAACCCCAGATCACCATCGACGACTTCGACAAGCTGGAGTTCCGGGTCGGCGAGGTTCTCGCCTGCGAGCCCGTGCCCAAGTCCAAGAAGCTCCTGTGCAGCCAGGTGAAGATCGGCAGTGAGACCCGGCAGATTGTGTCCGGAATTCACAAGTACTATTCTCCGGAAGAGATGGTCGGCAAGAAGGTCATGGTCGTTGTTAACCTGCAGCCGGCAAAGCTTGCGGGGGTTCTCTCCGAGGGAATGATTCTCTGTGCCGAGGACGAAAACGGGGACCTGGCCCTGATGAAGCCGGAAAAGGACTTTTCAGCCGGCTCCGAGATCTGCTGATATGAAAATATTCGAAACCCACGCACACTATGAAGACAGGAAGTTCGACTCGGACAGGGCCGAACTTCTTTCTGCTCTTCCGCAAATGAATGTAAGCCCGGTCATCAACGTCGGAGCCTCCATGCAGTCCACCCGGGATTCCCTTGCCCTGGCGGAGGAATGGCCTTATATCTATGCGGCTATCGGGGTCCATCCCGAGGAAATCAAGGCTTTGACGGACGAGGACATGGAATACCTTGCCGTTCATGCGAACGACCCCAAGGTCGTAGCCATCGGAGAAATCGGTCTTGACTACCACTACCTGAAGGAAGACTATAAGGATATCGAGGATCTGGAAGAGCGGCACGCGAAGATCGATTCCGTGAAGGAAAAGCAGAAGTACTGGTTTCTTCGCCAGATGGAGATTGCCCGGGAGGCAGACCTGCCCTGCATTTTCCACATGCGGGACGCGGCAGCCGATACGATGGAGCTTCTGACGGAGGCAGCCGCCAAAGGGACCCGGGGCGTCATCCACTGCTATTCCTATTCCGTGGACCATGCCCTGAAGTATATTGATATGGGCTACTACATCGGCATCGGCGGAGCCGTGACGTTTTCGGACTCGAAGAAGCTCCCGGATGTCGTTGCTGCCATTCCCCTCTCCCGCATTGTGACAGAGACGGACTGCCCCTACATGGCGCCCGAGCCCTTCCGGGGCCGGCGGAACGATTCGACCTACATTCCCTACGTCATCAAGCGGATCGCGGAGATCAAGGAAATTACGGAAGACGAGGTCCTGGAGACGACGGCGGAGAACGCCTACCGCCTGTTTCCGAACGTGAAAAAGAAGTTTTGAGAATAATGTAAACCCTGTCCTCTGCTGCAGATGAAGGGCAGCCGAAGAGTCCGGGTCTACATTAGTCATGAGAAAAGACTATGCCGGCAATCGATTACGGAAACAGCGCAAATACAGGGGCCTACCTGAGGAGCAAGGGCTTCCGGGTCAAGAAGAACTACGGGCAGAACTTCCTGACGGATGAGACGGTCCTGTCCGATATTGCGGACGCCTCCGGGGTGACGGATAGCGACACGGTCCTTGAAATCGGACCCGGCACCGGCAACCTGACCCGGCTCCTTGCGGAGCGGGCGAAAAAGGTCATCGCCATTGAGGTCGACACGGAGCTCATCCCCTACCTTACCGTGGCCCTTGAGCACTTCGACAATACGGAGATCATCAATACGGACATCATGCAGGCGGACCTTTCCGAAATCCTTTCCGGCGTGGAAGGAGACCTCTGCGTCGTGGCCAACCTTCCCTACTACATCACGACGCCCGTTGTGACGAAGCTTCTGGAGGCGGACCTGGGGGCCCGGTCGTTCACCTTCATGGTGCAGAAGGAAGTGGCGGAGCGCATGGCAGCGGCCCCCGGCAGCAAGGAATGCGGGGCCATCTCCTACTTCGTGGCCTGGCGGACGGAGGCCGAAATCGTGCGGACTGTGCCGGCAGCCGCCTTCTACCCGCCCCCCAAGGTCGATTCGGCCGTCATCCACCTCACGATGCGGACACAGCCCCCCGTCAACGAAAACGTTGACGAAACAAGGCTTTTTTCTATAATTAAAGCAGCCTTTGCCCAGCGGCGGAAGACGCTTTCGAATGCGCTCGCATCCGCAGGCGTCTGCGGCTCGCTCACGAAGGACGAAATTGCCGACGCCATCGAGGCCGCCGGCCTCTCCCGGACCATACGGGGGGAGCGGCTGACCCTGGAGGACTACTGCAGGCTTCTTGCGGAAGTTGACAAGTGAGCCAGCCTGACGGCCGAATTGATATTTGTTTTACAGAAATTATTTTTTATAACATGAAATGGCAGCCGTCTCAGGTCTGCCGCATAGATTACGAGAGCTAGTATCCGATGGACTTTGAGAAATATCCGGAAAACATTTCCTCTCTGATTGAGAAGGTCAATACGTCCCTGGGCCAGGACCGGCAGGTCGTCATCACTTCCTGCAACAGCCTCGAGGGAATCGGCCTGATCCAGGGCGACAATGCCCTCGTGGGCTTTGCCCGCTTCATGCGGGGGGAGGAATGCTACCTCGAGAACGACATGGTGACCTTCTACACGGATATGGTCTCCTGCCTCGACCCCTTTGAAAAGGCCGGGGAGTGGGAATACGTGGTCCGCGCCAACAATCTCCTCGGCATCATGTCCATGAACCGGGGCAATGCGCCCTTTGCCATGGACTACTATTCCCGGGCCCTCTCCATCAGCCGCTCCCATGAGCTCAAGAACCTTGAGGTCATGATGAACCTCAATATCGGCAACATCTATCTGTCTGCCGGGGAGAACGACGAGGCCATCGGCCGCTTCACAAATGCGAGCGAGCTCATTGAAGGCTTGGACCTGACTCCGGATGAATATTATCCATATACCTCCACCGCCCTGATCGGTCTGTCCAAAGCCTGCCTCAAGCGGGGCGACATCACGGCCTCCGAGGACTGGTTCGACCGCCTGCAGACGACCTGCGGCGACCGCCTGGACCCTCACGACAAGCTGTCCGTGGACTGCTTCGGGGCCATCCTCTACTACCGCCTGGGCAAGGAGAAGGAAAAGCAGAACTATATCGACCTGGTCCGGAGTGAGTTTACCGGGGAGATCCCCGTTCTCGACATCTTCGACGACATCTATGAATACATGGCCATGCTGCAGGAATCGGGAAATGCCGACGAGTTCGACATCATCTGCTCCCGCATGGAAGCCCTGGTCACGAAGACGAATGTGAAGAACCTCGAGCGCCGGGTCGTGGAACTGCGCCTGCAGAACTCCCGTGACAAGGGCGATACCGAAGCCTACCGGGAGCTGGCCGTCCGCTTCTTCGAGCTCTACGAGACCGGGGAGCAGGAAAACGCCCTGATGATCCGCAATATGCTCCGTCTGCGCGGCTCTTTCAACGACCTGGCCCGCATCAACCGGGAGGTCGAGGAGGAGAACAAGGTCCTGCAGAAGAAGTCCGTCACGGATGCCCTGACCCAGATGGACAATCGGGCCGGCCTCAACGCCTACGCCGGCCAGTCCTTCAACCGGGCCATCCAGAGCGGTCAGGACTGGGCCATCGAGATCCTCGATATCGACTACTTCAAGGAATACAACGACAATTACGGCCATCAGGCCGGCGACGAGTGCATCGCCTTTGTCGCCTCCATGGTCAAGGCCCTGAAGCGCTATCCGGGCGTCTTCTGCGCCCGCTACGGCGGCGACGAGTTCGTCGTCATCTACGAGGGCTACAAGGACACGGAAGTCTTTGAGATGGCGAAGGACCTCAAGGCCACGATTCTCAAGAAAGCCGTTGAACACAAATTCACGAAGTCCTACATGAAGATTGTCACGGTCTCCCAGGGCATCTTCTGGGGCCATCCGGACAAGGGCTCCACGGCCTGGAACTTCCTCCACGCCGCCGACAACCTCCTCTACCGGGCCAAGACCAAGTCCCGGAACTCCATCATGATGGGCCACAAGCTCGGCGACGACGACGAAGTCCCGTGGGAAGGGTGAGAAATGCGCCTGCGGGAAGGATGAGAATAATATAAAACGCGAAGAACGGGCTGCGTCTGTGGTGAACTGCCACGGCCGCAGCCCGTTCCTGCTTACTCTTGCAGCGGCCCTGGCTCTTGAATACTCACATTTTGTTCAGGCGGGTTTGGCCATACACCAAATTTCCACGCCGGACCTGCAGGAGTCTCGTGCCTTCGGCTTCCATACTACCCTTGCTGACCGGCAGCTCGCGCAGGGTTGCGGAAGGTATTTGGAAGGATAAAAAGGCTTACTGCACCGGCTCTTTTCTTCCGAATTCTTTTATGAGCTGGTCCATATAAGCAGGGTCCTTTACTGCCTTACGGGCATCTTCGACGCGGCCGGAATTAAAAAGCTGGTCGATGATGAATGATATATTCCGTTGGCCTTCAGCAAAGCCTTCTTCACGGCCTTCTTTGCGGCCTTCTTCGCGTTCTTCTTCATAGTGTTCTTCAAGAGTCATATATTTTCTCCTTCCTGCCTCATCGTCCTTCTGATCGTTAACGGCCTTATTTATGGCGTTTGTAAAGTCAGATGCCGGCTGATGGCCGTTCAAGTATTCGCAAAACTCACGGAGTTCAGCAGATGCTCCGTTTTCACCCTTTGTATTGATGAAAATAATCGAGCGGCCATCTCCGAGTTTCAGATCCGGCCGTTCCAGACAGACCTCCCGAAAGGTATAGCAGGCAATATTTTCAGTAAACGGATCCTCAAGGCATATGAATACGATGTATGTATTCGGAAGCTCGGAATATCTGGCTCCATGCCGCAGGTGATCCATATCCAGCATGCTTCCATAGTACCGGCTGCGCTTGTTCAGTGTTTTCTTCAGCGTGGTCTGCATTTCGATGTCGTAGACCGTATGAGCATCATCCTCAAAGGTGACATCAAAGCGGACGCCCTTGCCCTCGTACAGGAATTTCTCCTGCTTCTGCGCCTGGGGCAGGCGGATTTTCAGTATTTTCCTGCCGGTTACCAGTTCTGCCAGTTCCAGGCAGAGCTCCGGGTGGTTCCGCAGCACCTCACAGAACATGAAGTCATCGGTGAACGTAAGCTCATCGTAGGTTTTTCGTTTTACCATGCTCTCTCCTTTCGATTATAGCATCTGAATAAAAGCATTTCTATTCCCATCGCACGACAGGAACAAAGGAAAAATGAGTAAGCAGCCCCTCCGGAAGGAAGAGGCCCTGCTGCGAACGCAGCGGTCAGTGAAGCACTGCCCGTGAAGATGTTAAGAAAATATTACAATTCGAGACGAAAGTCAATAGAGAATTTGGTGCGGCAGGCGAGCTGCCGGACATTTGTCCTGGAACAAGCCATAGGCCCACGATACAGAACGCTGCTGCGGCTCTTCCAGTGACGTTTCGCTGAAATGGCCGTCCAATATGGTATGAGCCGGAAGTGGATACAAAAGTATTGCCAAACAAAAAGGAAGCGGGCTCAAACCGCTTCCTTTCATATTATTCTTAAATTGCCAGCGAAGCTTACTTCGCAAACGTCTCCATGACGGCCTCTCCGAGCTCGTCCATCAGAGACCGGCTGTCTTCCAGGCTCTTGCCCTTGACGCCGAAATAGAACTTGATTTTCGGCTCCGTGCCGGACGGGCGGATGCAGCACCATGCGTTGTCGGAAAGAGAATAATATAAAACATTTGACTTGGGAAGGCCTGTCGTGGTCTTCTCTCCGGTCGTCAGATCGACCTTCTCGTCTGTCTCGTAGTCCGCTACGGAAAGGACATCCCAGCGGCCCAGCTTCTTCGGCGGGTTCTTCCGGTCTTTCTCCATCAGGGCTTTCATCTCTGCGGCCCCGTTCTCACCCTTCATGGTGACGGACTTCTGGCCTTCGAGGTAGTAGCCGTACTTCTCGTAGATGTCGATCATGGCATCCCAGAGGGTCTTGCCCTTGCTTCTGTAGAAGGCAGCGGCCTCGCAGAGGAGCATGCAGGCAACGACGGCGTCCTTGTCCCGGGCGTAGGTCCCGGCCAGGCAGCCGTAGGACTCCTCCATGCCGAAGACATAGTGGAAGGTGTGGTTCTGCTCGAAGAGCTTGATCTGCTCGCCGATGTACTTGAAGCCGGTCAGAACCTCGATGCACTTGATGTCGTAGTCGGCAGCGATGGCCTTGACCAGGTCACTGGTGACAATAGTGGTGACAGCGGCCGGATACATGGGCAGGGTCCCGTTTTCCTTGTGCTCCCGGATCAGGTATTCCATGATGAGAGAGCCGGACATATTGCCGGTGAAGGAGTGCCACTCGCCGGTCTTTCCGTCTTTGGCCCAGACGCCGAGACGGTCGGAGTCGGGGTCTGTGGCGAGAATGACGTCGGCATCGACCTTTTCAGCCAGCTTTCTTGCCAGGTCATAGGCTTCGGGCAGCTCGGGGTTGGGGTAGGGAAGCGTAGGGAAGTTGCCGTCGGCGGCTTCCTGCTCTTCGACGACATAGACATTGTCAAAGCCGATTTCCTTGAGGACGCGGCGGACAGAAAGGTTGCCGGCCCCGTTGAAGGGCGTGTAGACAATCTTCATGGAAGGCGCCTGCTCGCGGACAATCTCAGGATGAATCTGCTGCTTCTTGACTTCGGCGATGTAGGCGTCGTCGACTTTCTGCCCGACAGTAATATAGAGCCCGGCAGCCTTGGCGGCTTCCTTGTCCATGGTCTTCACCTGATCAAAGGAGGTGACGGCAGCGACGCAGTCCATGATACCCGTGTCGTGAGGAGGGGTAATCTGGGCCCCGTCCTCCCAGTAGACCTTGTAGCCGTTGTATTCGCGGGGGTTGTGGGAGGCCGTGATATTGATGCCGGCGATGCAGCCGAGGTACCGGACCGCAAAGGACAGCTCAGGTGTGGGCCGGAGCGTATCGAAGCGGTAGGTCTTGATGCCGTTAGCGTTCAGGACCAGAGCGGCCTCCGTGGCGAATTCAGGCGAGAAGTTCCGGGAATCGAAGGCAATAGCCACGCCCTTGTCCTCGCCGTGGTTCTCAACAATATAATTGGCAAGGCCCTGGGTAGCCTGACGGACCGTGTACTTGTTCATGCGGTTCGTTCCGGCGCCGATGACACCCCGGAGGCCGGCCGTGCCGAATTCGAGGTTCCGGTAGAAGCGGTCCTCGATTTCCGCCGTGTCATCCTTGATGGCCTCGAGCTCTTTTTTCGTCTCTTCGTCGAAGTAGGGGTCCGTGCACCACAGCCTGTACTGCTCCATTGCATCCATATCCCGATAGCTCCTTTCGCTTTTGTATAATTCCGCACCCGGAAACTATAATTTCCGAAAAAACTATTCTAAGTTTATCACACCGGGGGTTTCTTTTGTAGGGGAAGTCGTTTGCAGAAAGACAGGAATTTTTGCCCTGTGCGGAGGCTTGAAGGGATGTCATTTGCGAGGAGA
>CAZOYS010000036.1:0-12990 GCA_964584155.1 uncultured Lachnospiraceae bacterium | reverse complement strand
CAAATCCCGCCGTCACCGAAGACGCCGGAAAGGCCGCCCTCTGCCGGGGCCCGCTCGTATACTGCCTCGAAGAAGAAGACAATTTCCACGAGCTCTCCTCTGCTAGAATCTCTCCTTCGGATGAAATCACCGTAAGCTCCGGATCCGGCGTCCTCGCCGGGATTCCGACCCTGACTGTGCACGGGAGACGGGAAGTGCTGGCAGGCAGTAAAACTCCTGCTGCCGGCACGCTCTCCGGCGGCAAATCCGGCACAGCCTCAGACCTGCCTACAGGCTCTTCCGTTTCCGGCGATCCCGAATTCGGCCCCCTCTACTTCCCGGTCTCCGAGGCCTCGGAAACCGCCGCAGACCTCACCTTCATTCCCTACTTCGCCTGGGCCAACCGGTCCGTCGGAAGGATGCAGGTGTGGACGGTGGTCAGCCGGTAGATTGGCGGACTTTTGTAACAAAACAGACTTAAGGCCCAAAAAAATCCCCGCTCCGGAAGGAGTGGGGATTTTTGTATGACCTTTGTTGCTTGTTCAACGAATCACTTCTTGTTAACAGCGTCCTTGAGGGCCTTGCCGGCCTTGAACTTGGGTGCCTTGGAAGCCTTGATCTTGATCTCTTCGCCGGTCTGAGGATTGCGGCCTGTGCGGGCAGCGCGCTTGGAAACTTCGAAAGTACCGAAGCCTACGAAAGTAACCTTGTCACCCTTCTTCAGAGTCTTCGTAACGATGGCGTTGTAAGCGTCAACAGCTGCAGCAGCGTCCTTCTTTGTGAGGCCTGTCTCCTTGACAAGAGCTTCTACGAATTCTGTCTTGTTCATTTCCTGTTTCTCCTTTGGTTTCGTAAAACACTGGTGATGTGTGATGTGCGTCTTCCGCTCCACCGGCCTGTTTCAAGCGTATGCGATACGCTCCGCCCGTTCAGCCCAAGGCTTTACTTCTGACAACAAGTGAATTTTATTGCATTTCTAGTGGTTTGGCAATAGAAAAAGTACAAGATGTAGGATTTTTTCCTGTTGGCATCGGCTCTCTGCCCTTGTCGTTATTAATATTATTATGCATGGAACAACTGTTCTATTTTCACTTGACGGTCCGCTCTTTTTACTCTATAATTCAAATATGCGAATAGAACATATGTTTTATTTGTAAAAATGCCCGGAGGTGTTATGATATGAGTAAAGAGCATGATAAAGTGAAAAATCCAGTATTTTCAGCAACCCCCTATGATGATGTTTTTCGGACATTGCTTGTGGATTGCAGCGGCCTGGTTTATCCGCTGCTCAATGAAATCTTTGGGGAGCACTATAGCAAGGACGTAATCCTGGACTTTCATCAGAATGAGCATTATCTGAAGCAGCAGAATGGAGCAGCGGAAAAGCGCATTACAGATGAAAGTTTCGACGTTCTGGACAGCACCAGAAACTTTTTGAAAAAGTATCACCTGGAGTGTCAGACCAATCCAGATAATTCCATTGCACTCCGCTTCTTTGAATATGATTCTCAGATTGCGAAGGAGTCCGGAGTTCTTACCGGGAATAAGTTTGTTGTAACATTTCCGAATTCGGCAGTGCTATTTCTCAGAAGCAGCGGTTCTGTAGGAAATTCATTGGTTGTGGAAATCATCACTCCCGGAGGAGAACTGCAGTATGACATTAAGGCTTTGAAACTTCAGGACTATACAATAGAGGAGCTTTTTGCCAGGCAATTATACATCCTGCTTCCGTACAGTATGTTTTATTTTGAAGATGAATTGGATCAATATGAGAATGATTTCGATGCGAGGAAGAAGCTGGAGCAGACTTTTGCCGATATAGTTGATGGCCTGGCCAATGCAGTACAGCGTGGGGACATCAGCCTTGTTCAGATGATGCTTCTAATTGATATGATGAAGAAAACCAATTATAATGTAGCCAGGAATCAGCCTCAGGTTGTGAAAGGAGTTGAGACCATCATGGGCGGACATGTACTTGACGACTATCCTACGAAGAAGATTTTTAATGCCGGTAAAGAAGAAGGGCGTGAAGATGTAACTCTTGTTCTGAGAAATCTCTTTGAGACCGGACGTTCAGATGATTTACAGAAAGCTTTGAATGACAAAGTTTACCTGAACAGCCTCATTAAGGAGTACCGTGAAAATCATGATGGCGACTTTACGTGAGCGGCACAGCAATATTTTTTAGGACGGTTCCCTATGGGACCGTCTTTTTTCTGAAAAGAATGCTTAATTCTGCTACGACGAATTAGCCATACATCCGGGACTCCCCCGCGCTTCGCAGGTCCCCGGGCTTCAGGAGTCCTTTGGGCGTCTGAACCGGGCCGGACTTGTTCTGCGTTTCGATGACGTGCACGAAGCGTGGGCCATGACTGAAGAATGATCGCGATTTCAGGTCGCAACGGTTGCCTTGTACGCCGGAAGCGGCAAACTGCCCCGCCTGCCCGGCGGAGGCCATTTCATTTACCGGAACCTTCAGTCCCTTTGACCTCCGCCCCAGCAGCCGTTGCAGCTTGCCGCTTCCGGCTTTCCAAGCACGTCCTTGTCCCGACCGCCCTCAATTCCAATCCATTATCAGTTCGGGCTTGCCGCGCCATCCATGGCGCGGCATCGTTCTTTTTCTCACCATCCGTCCCTGCATCCGCCGTCGGCCTATTCAGCCCGGCGCCCTGCTCCGCCCGGGCTCGCATACGCAAGAACGTCTATATGCTGCAAAGTATATTCGATGGTATAAGCCCGAAATTCATTCCGCATTCTTTTTCGGTTTGTTGTAGCATCATTTTTACACAGATGGAGAATCAAAACATGCGAAGAAAAGTATTTGAACTTGTGGAACCATCAAAAGATGAAGGTCTCGCCGGAGCTTATAATATCGTGATGGTTTCCGCCATCATCGCAAGTATTGTACCAATGACCTTCAAACAGACAAATACTGCATTCCTGCTGATTGACCGGGTTACTACAATACTTTTCATCATAGACTATGCCCTACGGTGGATGACCGCCGATATAAAACTGAAGCAGAAAGGCCCCTCTGCGTTTATTGTTTATCCGTTTACACCAATGGCAATCATAGACCTGCTTTCAATCCTGCCAGGGTTGTTTGCCATCAATCAGAGCCTGAAGCTCTTCCGATTAATACGGATGGTTCGGATGTTCCGCATATTCAGAGTATTCAAAGCCTTCCGTTATTCTTCCCGTTTTGCAATAATCGGGAAGGTCATTCGGGATCAAAGGGATTCACTGATTGCAGTCTGCTACATCGCAGGCGGGTATATTCTTGTGGCTGCCCTGATTATCTTTAATGTCGAACCTCAGTCGTTCGATACCTTTTTCGACGCCATCTATTGGGCGACGGTTTCCCTCACTACTGTTGGATACGGTGACATCTATCCCGTGACCAATATCGGGCGGCTGGTTGCAATGATCTCGTCTCTGTTTGGTGTGGCTGTTATTGCTCTTCCCGCCGGGATTATCTCCGCCGGTATCATGGACGAAATCAATAAGAGAAAATCCGAAAAAGACGAAAAAGAGGCGGATGGAGATTGATCCCCATCCGCTCTATTTTTACGGATTGCATCTCTTGCACGGCTGATACCCCTGGTCTATCAGGGCCTGCCGGCTCCCGGTGTAGTCGCTTCGATTCTTTGCCTTGATCGTATCGACGCTTGAGCAGGTCGGCAGGTGAAACTTCTTTGTATTCGTATTCAGCACATAGGTTCCGGTCACATCCTGCGTGGCCGCAGGAGTCTGTGTTGCAGTCGGCGCCGGTACGGTACTTTCAGCAGGCCGAGCATTGTCTCCTGAACCATTCTGTCCTCCCGCAGCCTGATTTCCGTCAGCCGTGTTTCCCGCTGTATCGCTCTGTCCGTCCGCCACTTTCGCCAAAGACGAATCCCCTGTCGCATAGTCGATCCATATGCCGGGCTGGACATTGTAGGCGTAGACACAGAAATAGAAATTATTATCCTCGACGGACCTGGCCTCCATCAGGACACCGGACGCGACGAGATTGCTCCCGTCGAATATCGGCGTCACCCGATAGAGGACATGGTGGCCTGTCCGCTCTACGTAGGCCGCTGTGTCGTTCTCGTATGGCAACATGCCCTGCACGTTCATGTACCGGGTGCCGGTGATGAGGTTCTTTGTGTTGGCATTCTCCCCGGCCAACTCGTAGGCAATCAGATGGCAGCGGTTGTAGAGGTAGTTGCCGTCCACCACGCCGTTATACTTCACGGTATGCCAACCGGACGGCTTTACGGAACCGATGGTCCCGCGCGGCTCCGTCGGCATGATTTCTTTGCAGATATTGGCGTAAGCCACGCCGCACCGGCCCAGTGAATCAAGCGGGCTGTAGGTCTCAAAGGCTGTAGTTGTGAGGTCGCTGTCCGAAAAATAAGGCGTATTATTATTGACGACAAAGACCGGGCTGCCGGAATAGGCGGGTACTGTCGCTGGGTCGAAATCGCCATTAGAGGCCGTCTGCCCGGCCTGCCGCGCTGTTGAAGGAGACTGCGCACCCGAATCGTCCGAGGATGTTTCTGCCCCCGCATCTCCCTGACCATTTTCACCTTGTGATGCCGATTCTGTCCCGTATTGTGTCGTCAGACTATCCGACGCTCTTTCAGAATCAGTTTTGAGGTCCGCAACAGCAGTACCTGAGGATACGCCTATAGAAGAGCCTGTGACAGTTTCCCCGGAATTTTCAGCCGCTGCCTCTGCCCTTGCCTTCTCTGCGGCTTTGGAGGCTTCCTCAACCTTCTTCTTGTTCTTGTAGGCGACAGAGTTCGGATCATTTGCATCAGAATCCGCAGCAGCCTCTGTCTGCGTTTTCGTACTTTGGTCAGCAGTTTCGGTCTGTACTGTTCCGCAAGCAGCCAAACACAGGCAGAAAATCAGGGAAAGAATCAAACTGATATGAAGTTTTCTATTTCCCTTCATTATTTTGCTCTTCCCTATGGCAAAAGACATTCCACTAACTTAGAAGCCAAAATACTCCGACTATGGATTGCAGATCTTGCACGGCTGATATCCCTGATTAATGAGTGTTTGTCTGTCTCCAGAATAGTCCTGCCTGTTCTTCGATTTTATTGTTTCTACCTTAGTACAAGTCGGTTTATGGAACTTTTCGTATTTTTATTAAGGACATAAGTTGTTCCCTCTGCTACCGGTGCTGATGGCGTTGTGTTCTGTGCAGTAGCCGCTTGCTGTTCAGCCGCCTTCTGCTCAGCTGCTTTTTGCTCTGCCGCCTTCTGCTCGGCAGCCTTCTGTTCAGCTGCCTTCTGTGCGGCCGCCTTTTCATCAGCAGCCTTTTGCTCCGCTGTTTTTTGCTCTGCCGCCTTCTGTTCAGCAGCCTTCTGTTCAGTTGCTTTTTGTTCGGCTGCCTTTTGCTCCGCCGCCTTCTGTTCAGCCTCCTTTTGTGCAGTTACTTGCTGGTCGACGGCCTTCTGTGCGGTCGCACCCGCTACCGCTCCTGCCGCTGCTGATGCAGCCGATGACTCATTTTTTGTAGAAGATGGTGTCTGTGTTTTGGCTATTTCAGACGAATTTACAGTGTCTGCCTGCTTGTTACTGGAATCTGTTCCATCTGCCTTAGCAGTTTCTATCTTGACAGCATATGTTTTTGTTCCGATTTTATTAGCTTCAGCAGTGGGCTCACAAATATCTATCTCAACATTAGACGCGTCATTTAACTGAAATGCATATGTCACATTTTCTGTTGCCCCGTCTTTAACTTCCTTAATCAGATTGGCTTCATCGCCATTAATATCTGATGCATCGAGAAGTTCCTCCCCGTTCTGATAGGCTTTAACTGAAAATGCAGAATAAGCATAGGTTCCTGCAACGGATTCATTTTTGAAAATGGCATTGACATAAATAACATTTGTGCCATCTTCCTGTATTGCAGAAGAAGCATCCTTGAGGGTCAATGTGTAATTATCATAAGAGGCAACATCCGAAATCTTATCTTCCGGCATTTTCTCAACCGCAGTCTGTGCCGTTTCTTCTGTTTCCTGTGTTGAGGCCGTTTCGGGAGTTGCAGTATCTGTCGGTGACTGAGAGCCGAGTACAAGAGCTAATACCACGAAAAGCGTCATTACACCACTGATGGCAGTTGATGCAATTGAAAGGCCCTTCTTCTCACTTGACTTGTTTTTCACGAGCTGAACGATGCCGATGATCAACCCAATTGGAGCAAAGACAACCGTTATGCCAAGAAATATCGCAAGGATATTCAGAGTTTTTGACTTTCTTGATGTCTTCTGTGCGCCGTAAGGATTTTCGTCATTGAATGAACCGTCTCCCATATTGACCTCCCGCAAAAATCAAAAAACTATTGTTGCCTCAATATTGTAATTTTATAGCAGCTCTTTGAGTGCGTCAATTAAACGAATTTCACTCCGTCACCGGGCCTCCGCCCGTCACTCCCACGTACATTTCCATTCCGAACCAGAATATGATGAAGAAAGCAGCAAAGCGGATCAGAAAACGTGCCCATGCCGGCAGGAGCCGGATGATGGGAATCTTCCGGTCGAAGTAGCTGTAATTTCCCAATATCAACGGCGAAACCGCAAAGACGATCACCGCCGACATGATTTCCCGGAAATAGTCATGACTGATGAAAAGGGCATCAAAGGTGTACATGAACAGGAAGAAACCGCAGAAGACGTAGACAATACCTGCGACAATCTTTTTCCACAGCTTCCCCGTCCGGAAACCCGGAAGCGGCGGAATCTTCGGCCTTCCCTCCAACGCCCGGGCCATATCTTCCGCGGAAGCATAGCGGGCCCGGGGTTCCATTTCCGTGGCTTTTGATATTATTCTTGATAAGGATTGATTTTCCGGCACCCGCTCATTCGGCATTGCGCCTGTCAGCATCCAGTTCAGAAGGACGCCGGCAGAATAGATATCCGCCTTTTCAGTCGACCGCTGAAAGCCGAACTGCTCCGGAGCCGCAAATCCGGCCGTCCCTAGAATCTGCGTGTCCTGACTTTTCTCCGGATCTGAAAAATGTGAAATTCCGAAGTCGATGAGCTTGATGATGCCGTCATCCGTCAGAAGCACATTCTTCGGAGAGATATCCCTGTGAACAATCCCGGCTGCATGCAGGGCGGAAAGACCGTCCAGAAGCTGCAGCATAAAAGACACTGCTTCGCTTTCGCCAAACTGCCGACCGCCGTCAAAGAGTTCCTGTAGGGTGGATCCGTGGATATAGTCCTCCACGATATAGTGGCGGCCGCCGTCATCGATAATGTGCCGGATATTGACGATATGAATATTAGTAATAGACATTGCCCGGCGGGCGATACCACAGGAATCGGCAGTCACTTCCTTACGGGCACAGATATCATTGCTGCCGACATGTCGGATTGCCCAAACCTTCTGCGCCGCATCCAGCGGGAACAGGTCCTCGTATGTACTTTTCAGAAAATCATCAAAAGCTTCGGACATCTGTCATTTCCCCGACTGCTGAAAAAGGCTATAATGCTCTTATATGAACCGGTAACTGTTTCTTCCTGAACTATACCACAAAACATGATCGCAGACAGAAACTCTGAGAATAATAAAACAACCGGGAATCTCCTGACCATCTTGAACAGTTCCCGAAGCGTCCAGGACTACCTGACAAAGGTCGAGTCTTTCATGCTCCACACTTCGCTCGGAGCAGAGCTGAAAAAACTCATGGACGAAAAAGGCCTGAAGGCCGGAGAAATCTTCGACACAGCAGGCCTTTCCAGATCCACCGGCTATGATATTCTCTCCGGGAAGAAACACCCCTCCCGTGAGAAAGTTCTGGCTCTGATTGTCGTCATGGGCCTATCCCAGGAAGAAGCCCAGGACCTCCTCAAGCATTCCGCTTACCCCATGCTCTATGCCAAGGATGCCTTCGATTCTGCGATATTATTCTGCCTGCAGAACCACCTGAGCCTGATCGAGTGCAACGATATACTGGATCGGCTGGGGTATGGGGTGATACCGTGACTAGAAAGTCATATGCACTACTTCTGAATCATAAATATCGTCCCAGGCATCAAGATTGAATACATGGAATGAAAGCTCTACATCCTTCACTTCCGTTATCCCATTATTCTCCAAATCCGTATCATAGAATTGAACTGCACTGATGGCCCTCTTGCCGTCAAGCACATCTTCTGACATCGAAGAATCCGTCATAAAGCCATTAACGCTGACATCGCGTACCTGTACCGTAATATTCTGACCGGAATTATTTTCAATATACAATTTGACGCCAGGTCCCCAGAAGGAATCATCTGTGGAAAGGCCTTTCCCTATTATTCGGATGCCATTCGTATCAACATAGACTTCACCGGAATCATCAACCGGCTGCTGATAAGTTGCCGCAATTGATGTATCCAGTTTTATCACGTCAGATGACGCAATGTCATCAAGAGTATCTCCGTCCATAATAGCGAAAGAAAATTCCATAGAGGCAATGTTCTCAATGCCGCACTCTTTCAAGCCTTCCGTCTCAAAAGTCAGCGAATCGTTTGCCTTTTTTCCTGCTGCTACGTCAACAGACATCATGGTATCTACCATGTAACCATTTACATTGGCATTCCTTGCCTGAACAGTGATGTTCTTTGCCGAATTATTTTCGAGCAGAAGTTTGAGTTCAGTGCCCATCAATCCATCCTCAAGACCCGTCGTTGTAATCTTGATGTCGTTCGCATCATAAAGAACCTGCTCTTCAATCGTTGCTGCGTCCGCAGAAGAAGTATCGGCAGCAGTATCTGCTGAAGACGAATCTGTCGCTGCAGAATCTGTCGCAGATGAATTGTTTTCCTGGGCATCACTGCTGCTTTCATTAGACGAGCTGTTGTCTACCGTTACCGGAGTTGTCTCTCCACAGCCGCCTAATAACAGGCTCAGAGAAAGTGCGCTGACAATCACCGGCATCCACTTTGCATTTCTTCTCATATGAAACCTCCTCCATTATCCTTACTGACCAGACTGCAGCTTCCTGATCTTCTTATTCGCTGCCAGGAATCCAAAGCCGCTGAGCAGCGCTCCGATTGCTCCAATGATGCAGGCAACACCGATGTCTCCGAACATCATCATTCCGAAAATAATCCCGATCACGCCAAGGATAATCTCCAAAATCCCGATAACTGCCATTGTTTTCCTCCATTCTGAAAAAGAAATATCCTGTAGCTGCATCAGGAGCTTACCTCCTCCCGATGTACCTACAGGATACTCTGTCCGTTTTCAAAATGTGTCCGCTCCGAGCGGACTGGCGGAAAAAAAGTCAAAACTTATGCCTTTCCTCGCGAATTCTCTCGATCTCTTTCATCGCATCATCATGAGAAAGCGTTCTGCCCGCCAGGACATCGTCTATTCCACGGTCCAGCATACGGAGCAGATTCGGATCCACTTCTGAAGAAGATACCACTTTCAAGCCATCGTTAATCGTCTGTGTTTCCTTCATGACAGCCACTCTCCTTTCGGACTTCAGCATAGTGGGTTTGAATCATCTTCATATTGGTTCAGGTCTTTAACCCCGGCCTGCAGTCCACGGACGCTCGTAGCGTATGCGAACCCGTGGACCTGCGAAGCACGGGGGAGCCTGGATGATTAATTTCCGGTCTGAATTCACCCTTTTCATGGCATATCCAGTTCAAAAATTCCGCCGTCAAAGTAGATGGGATTTCCATTCGCATCCTCATAGAACGAAACTTTCTCCGTGCCTGTTTGCTGAAAGCCTACAGCCCCTAGCAGTTTAACAGAGGGCGTATTCTTAAGTCCTGTCCCGGCGGAAAAGTTTTTTATGCCTTGCCGGCCAAGTTCTTTCAAGACTGCACCTACTGCCTCTCTGGCATAACCTTTCCTCTGGTATTCCTTCAGAAACCCATAGCTGATCTCATGCCGGCTTCCGTGCAGGTTGAAATTAATGAAGCCGATGACTTCCGACCCAAGGCATGCCACAAGAAAGATATGTTCCCGACTCTGGTGCTCTGTCCACTTTTTGATCATCGCCCGGACGGCTTCACCGGATAAGTCCTTCTGATTGTCATATTGCGCATATTTCGATCGGCTCTGATCAATCCAGATTTTCTGAACAGCCCGCCAGTCTTCAGCTCTTATCGGCCGCACGGACAGCCGCTCTGTTTCAACATTTACCATGCCTTTTCATCCATATCATCATCTGCGGACTATTCGAATGTTTTCCGCCTGCCTTATTTTTCCTTCCGGATGCGGATTGTCATGACGAGACCCAGGGCGGCGATGGCTCCGAAGAAGATGAATAAGCGGACATAGGACGAGGGCTTGTTCCGGGGTATAGCGTCATAAACGCCGTCCGGAGCTGAGGCATCATAATAGAGGGTAACGGCATTGTCACTGTTGATGGCGGGCGTAAAAAGACTGACGCGGACGGAGTGGAAGCGGCCGCTTTCGTCCCAGAAGACGGCCACTCCGGTGTCGGGCTGATATTCGGCGGTGACCATCGCCCCGTGTCTCACGAGGTGCTGCTCCCGTATGAGATAGATGCCGACAACGAGGCACATGAAGAGACCGAAAAGGAAGAGAAAGAGCCAGATGCGCGAATGCCAGCTCTTCTCCTCCTTTTTGTCATAGATATTCTGCCCGCCGTCAAAGCCCTCCCAGGGGTTTTCGGCGTCCCGGTTGTACTTCATTTTTTCACGTTCTCCTCACGGCAATCACTATCAGCGATTCCGTCAAGATTATAACAGGACTTTCCAAGTCCGGAAACCGGCAGGCTGGCGGACTTTTGTCCTGTATCTGGCTATAGACCCACGGCCTGCTGAAAAATGGCGGACTTTTGTCGCAAGCCCCGCCCTCAGGCCAGCTTGCCTTTGGCCTTTGTCAGGAACTTTTCATTATCCACGATGAAGCGCTCGTGGGTGCCCTGGCCGATGATGCCGGCGTCGTCACTGACCTCCACGGAAAAGAGCAGCCGGCGGCGGTCCACCCCGACCAGGGTGGTCTTGCAGGTGATATGGGCGCCGAGCGGGGAGGCGGATACATGCTCCACGGCAAGCTTCGTGCCTACGGTCCCCTGGCCTTCTTCGAGTTCGCCGGCGACACTCATCCAGGCCGTCTTTTCAATCAGAGCGATCATAGCCGGCGTTGCGTAGACAGGCAGTTCTCCGCTGCCCATGGATTCGGCCGCCTTTTCCTCTGTCACGATTTCTTCCTGCAGTCCTGTAATTCCTGTTTCCATTTCATGTCTCCTTTTCAATTTAACTACAGCTTGAGCGCCAATACTATCTTCACTCAGCGTCCCCCCGGGATTTGCCGTATGCGCTGCAAAACCCGAATCGGTACGTAATTCTTGTTTTACATTATTCATAAATCCATCTCATGATACAACAAACCCGGTCGGCAGCAAAGGCCTGCCGGCCGGGCAATAAGCGGGAGTCCAGATCACCCCGCCATCTCTTTTTCCTTGTCCTGATTGATTGAAAGGGTCTTCTTCCCGGAGGCTTCGTCCATCTCCTGCTCAATCTGCCGGCGGTAGTTGACGGAAGTGATTGCGCTGTCGCCGTGCTCGAGGAAGTAGTTGTAGAGCTCCTCGAGTTCCTTGCGGCAGGACAGGAAGACCTTTCCCAGATAGGGGTCAAAGTGGCTGCCCAGAGAATCCACGATGATGCCGAAGGCCGTGTCGTAGGAGTAGGCCTCCTTGTAGCAGCGCTTGCTGACGAGGGCGTCGAAGACGTCCGCCAGGGCCATGATGCGGGCCTCGAGCGGAATATCGGTCCCGGAAAGGCCTTCCGGATACCCCTCTCCGTTCCACTTCTCGTGGTGGTAGTGGGCAACGTTCTCCGCAATCTGGACAAACTCCGGGTCCTCGACTCCGGTCAGGATTTCCCGTACGATACGGGCGCCCTCGGCCGAATGCTTCTTCATCTCGGCGTACTCTTCCGCGTTGTACTTGCCTTTCTTCCGGAGAACCTTGTCATCGACCGCAATCTTTCCCAGGTCATGCATGGGGGCGGCTTTGGCCACGTCTTTTAAGAACTTCTCCGTGACTCCGAGGTGTTTCTCGTTCTCCGCCTCCATGAGCTTTCTGGCGAAGATGGTCACAACCTCCGACGTCCGGCGGATGTGGCCGCCCGTGGAATTGTCCCGGGACTCGACCATGGAGGCCATGCCAAGGACCATCATATCCTTGATGTACGAGATGTGGGCCGTCTGCTCCTTGACCTCGTTCTGCAGGTCCTTGTTGTAATGCTCGATCATGTCTACGTAGCGGTCTTCCTTCGTCACGTCGAAAAACTCCACGACGTAGCCCAGTACCCGGCGCAGGCGGCGGACCGAGCGCACCGTGAAACGGAAGATGCGGCCGCCCACCTCGAACTTCTTCGGCAGGAGATCCGTGTCCGGTCCCAGCTGCTGCAGCCAGTCGGCAATCTCTTTCATGGGCCCCCGAAGGACATCCTCCGACGCCATCCGGTCAATCCTGCACTCATTCAAAGCCGGGAAGCAGGACCGGGCAAAGCCGTTGGCCCCGCAGAAATTGCCGTGCGCATCCAGGGAAATATAGCCCTTCTCGTCGAAGCTGTCCGAGCGAATGGTCGACGACTTCATGTCATAGAGGTTCATACGGCCAGTCAGGAAGATAATGACAGTCATCCCGATATTGAGATACAGGGGGAAGGCATTGAAGGGAGACCGGGTGCCCCTCTGCACGAGGAAAAGGGCAATTCCGCCGATCAGAGTGACCCCCAGAACCCCCACCGTCTTGTAGGAAGCCTGCGTCTGATGCTGCAGGGCGTAAAGGACAAATACCAGAGAGGCGAGCGAGAAGCCCAGGATATAGGCGAAGAAAACAAAATAAAGCGGACCGTAGCCGAAAGCGAGATACGTCATCCCGTTCGCCGCGACGTTGTGAAGGTCCGTGACAAACAGGTCGTTGTAGCCGATTGTGAACGTGAGGGGAAAACGTGAAGCAGGCGACCACCGCGAGAATATAGATGAAGGGCTTCGAAATCTTCACCCGGCAGATGGAAGACGTCAGGAGGAGAAGGA